>NZ_CP147846.1:3609264-3910036 GCF_037327425.1 Rhodococcus sovatensis
ATCGAGATGGTGACGCCCGAACGCGTGGCCCAGTAGAAGCCCGCATCCTTGAGCTTGTCGACGGTCTGCGCGACGACGATCATCGGGTAACGCTCGGCGAGATCGTTGATGATGGTCGACTGACGCTTCTTCGGCATCTGCTCGTTGACGAACGGGTAGTCCGCCGGGAGCAGCTCGTTGAAGATGACGCGTCCGAGGGTGGTCTGAGCGGTCCATGCTTCGCCGCGACGCCACCCGTTCGGGAACTGCTCGGCCTCGACGTCGAGCGGCGGACGCTGAGTCGTCAGACGCACACGAATGAGCGACTGCACGGTGAGCGAACCACGATCGACAGCCATCTGAGCCTCGGCCGGGCTGGAGTACGCACCGAACTCGGCCTCGTCGGTCTTGGCATCGGCACGTTCACCGATGGCACCGTCGTCGAGACGAGTCAGGTGGAACAGACCCGTGACCATGTCCAGACGCGGCATGGCGAGCGGACGACCCGAAGCAGGCGAGAGGATGTTGTTCGAGGACAGCATCAGGATGCGTGCCTCGGCCTGTGCCTCTGCCGACAGCGGAAGGTGGACAGCCATCTGGTCACCGTCGAAGTCGGCGTTGAACGCCTCACACACGAGCGGGTGCAGCTGGATGGCCTTGCCCTCGACGAGCTGTGGCTCGAACGCCTGGATGCCCAACCGGTGCAGGGTAGGTGCACGGTTCAGCAGCACGGGGTGCTCGGCGATGACCTCTTCGAGAACGTCCCACACCTGCGGACGCTGACGCTCGACCATGCGCTTGGCCGACTTGATGTTCTGCGCGTGGTTCAGATCCACCAGACGCTTCATCACGAACGGCTTGAACAGCTCGAGAGCCATCAACTTCGGCAGACCGCACTGGTGCAGCTTGAGCTGCGGACCGACGACGATGACCGAACGGCCCGAGTAGTCGACGCGCTTTCCGAGGAGGTTCTGACGGAAGCGACCCTGCTTGCCCTTGAGCAAGTCGGACAGCGACTTCAGCGGACGGTTACCCGGTCCGGTGACCGGACGTCCACGACGGCCGTTGTCGAACAAGGCGTCGACCGACTCCTGCAGCATCCGCTTCTCGTTGTTGACGATGATCTCGGGAGCACCGAGGTCGATCAGTCGCTTGAGGCGGTTGTTGCGGTTGATGACGCGGCGGTACAGATCGTTGAGGTCGGACGTTGCGAAACGTCCACCGTCGAGCTGCACCATCGGACGAAGCTCCGGTGGGATGACCGGGACAGCGTCGAGAACCATGCCCATCGGCGAGTTGCGGCCGGCCTGGAACGCGGCGACGACCTTGAGTCGCTTGAGCGCACGAAGCTTCTTCTGGCCCTTGCCGCTGCGAATGGTCTCGCGGAGCGACTCGGCTTCGGCGTCGACGTCGAAGGTCTGCATGAGCTTCTGGATCGACTCGGCACCCATGGCACCGGTGAAGTACTCGCCGTAGCGATCGATGAGCTCACGGTAGATGAGCTCGTCGACGATGAGCTGCTTAGGCGACAGCTTGGTGAAGGTGTTCCAGATCTCTTCGAGACGATCCAGCTCACGCTGCGCGCGGTCACGGAGCTGACGCATTTCGCGCTCGCCGCCGTCCTTGACCTTGCGGCGGACGTCGGACTTGGCGCCCTCCGCCTCCAGCTCGGCGATGTCGGCTTCGAGCTTCTGCGCACGGGCCTCGAGGTCAGCGTCGCGCTGATCTGCGACGGCCTTCTTCTCGACCTCCATCTCGGCTTCCAGCGTCGAGAGCTCGTTGTGGCGAAGCTCGTCGTCGACGGTGGTGATGACGTAGGCAGCGAAGTAGATGATCTTTTCGAGATCCTTCGGAGCCAGGTCGAGCAGGTATCCGAGGCGTGACGGGACGCCCTTGAAGTACCAGATGTGCGTGACGGGTGCGGCCAGTTCGATGTGGCCCATGCGCTCACGGCGAACCTTGGCGCGAGTGACCTCGACGCCGCAACGCTCGCAGATGATGCCCTTGAAGCGGACGCGCTTGTACTTACCGCAGTAGCACTCCCAGTCCCGAGTGGGGCCGAAGATCTTCTCGCAGAAGAGGCCGTCCTTCTCGGGCTTGAGCGTGCGGTAGTTGATGGTCTCCGGCTTCTTGACCTCACCGTAGGACCACTGACGGATGTCGTCTGCAGTGGCAAGGCCAATGCGGAGTTCATCGAAGAAGTTGACGTCGAGCACGTAACTTCCTTTCCCCGTTATGGGTGTTGTGATACCGAATCAAAAACAAGAAATATCGCCCGGAGGGCCTGCATCGCTGCAGGCCCTCCGGACCATAGAACTACTGCGCGAGATCGTCGACCGTGGCAGCTTCGTTGCGGGAGAGGTTGATTCCCAGGTTGGCTGCGGCACGCTCGAGATCCTCGTCGTCACCGTCGGCCATCGTGATGGCTGCACCGTCCGAGGACAGCACCTCCACGTTGAGGCACAGCGACTGGAGCTCCTTGAGGAGCACCTTGAAGGACTCGGGGATACCGGGCTCCGGGATGTTCTCGCCCTTGACGATGGCCTCGTACACCTTCACGCGGCCGACAACGTCGTCCGACTTGATGGTGAGAAGCTCCTGCAGCGTGTAGGCAGCGCCGTACGCCTGCATTGCCCAGCACTCCATCTCACCGAAGCGCTGACCACCGAACTGAGCCTTACCACCGAGGGGCTGCTGCGTGATCATCGAGTACGGCCCGGTCGAACGAGCGTGGATCTTGTCGTCGACCAAGTGGTGCAGCTTGATGATGTACATGTAGCCCACCGACACCGGGTACGGGAACGGCTCGCCGGAACGGCCGTCGAACAACGTGGCCTTTCCGTCGGCGCCGACCATCTGCTCGCCGTCGCGGTTGGGGATCGTGCTCTCCAGCAAACCGGTGAGCTGATTCTCCTTGGCGCCGTCGAACACCGGGGTCGCGATGTTGCTGTCCGCAGGTGCCGACAGCATCTCCTCGGGCAGACGCTCGGCCCAATCGGGCCTCGTGCCGTCCGTCGCGACCTGAACATTCCATCCGGTCTTGCCGATCCACCCGAGGTGGGTCTCCAAGATCTGACCGATGTTCATACGACGCGGAACACCGTGGGTGTTCAGGATGATGTCGATCGGGGTGCCGTCGGACAGGAACGGCATGTCCTCCTGCGGGAGGATCTTGCCGATGACGCCCTTGTTTCCGTGGCGGCCGGCCAGCTTGTCGCCGTCCTGGATCTTGCGCTTCTGAGCGACGTACACGCGAACGAGCTCGTTGACGCCGGGAGGCAGATCGTCGTCGTCGTCACGTGAGAACACGCGAATGCCGATGACCTTTCCGTTCTCGCCGTGCGGAACCTTGAGCGACGTGTCGCGAACCTCGCGTGCCTTCTCACCGAAGATTGCGCGCAGCAGGCGCTCTTCGGGGGTCAGCTCGGTCTCGCCCTTCGGCGTGACCTTTCCGACCAGCACGTCGCCGTCACGAACCTCGGCACCGATGCGGATGATGCCGCGCTCGTCCAGGTCCGCGAGGACCTCGTCGGAGACGTTCGGGATGTCACGAGTGATCTCCTCGGCACCGAGCTTGGTGTCGCGGGCATCGATCTCGTGCTCCTCGATGTGGATCGAGGTGAGAACGTCCTCTTCCACGAGGCGCTGCGACAGGATGATCGCGTCCTCGTAGTTGTGGCCTTCCCACGGCATGATCGCCACGAGCAGGTTCTTTCCGAGCGCCATTTCGCCGTCTTCGGTGCAAGGACCGTCGGCGAGGACCTGGCCGGACTCGACGCGCTGACCCTCGTCCACGATGGGACGCTGGTTGGCGCACGTGCCCTGGTTGGAGCGCGCGAACTTGCGCATCCGGTACGTCTTGCGGCTTCCGTCGTCGGCCATGACCGTGACGTAGTCGGCCGAGACCTCTTCGACGACACCGGTCTTGTCGCTGATGACGACGTCACCGGCATCGACTGCAGCGCGCAGTTCCATGCCCGTTCCGACGATCGGCGACTCGCTCCGCACCAGCGGAACAGCCTGACGCTGCATGTTCGCGCCCATCAGGGCACGGTTGGCGTCGTCGTGCTCGAGGAACGGAATCATCGCGGTTGCGACCGAGACCATCTGGCGAGGCGAGACGTCCATGTAGTCGATGTCGGAGGACGAAACGAACTCGACCTCTCCACCCTTACGACGGACGAGAATCTTGTCCTCGACGAAGTGGCCGCTGTCGTCGACAGGCGAGTTGGCCTGTGCAAGCGTGTGGCGGTCTTCTTCGTCTGCCGTCAGGTAGTCGACCTCGTCGGTGACCTGACCGTCGACGACCTTGCGGTACGGCGTCTCGATGAATCCGAACGGGTTGACCCGTGCGTACACCGACAGCGAACCGATCAGACCGATGTTCGGGCCTTCAGGGGTCTCGATGGGGCACATGCGGCCGTAGTGCGACGGGTGAACGTCGCGGACCTCGAGGCCGGCGCGCTCACGGGAGAGACCACCCGGTCCCAGAGCCGACAGACGACGCTTGTGCGTCAGACCCGACAGCGGGTTGTTCTGGTCCATGAACTGCGACAGCTGGGACGTTCCGAAGAACTCCTTGATCGCGGCGACGACGGGGCGGATGTTGATCAGGGTCTGGGGCGTGATGGCCTCGACGTCCTGAGTCGTCATACGTTCACGAACGACGCGCTCCATGCGGGACAGGCCCACGCGGATCTGGTTCTGGATCAGTTCGCCGACGGTGCGCAGACGACGGTTGCCGAAGTGGTCGATGTCATCGACCTCGACAGGAACCTCGACGCCGTCGGGTGCCGTCATCGAGGTGTCACCTGCGTGCAGACGCACGAGGTACTCGATGGTCGCGACGATGTCTTCCTCGGTGAGGGTCGACGCCACGATCGGCTGGCCCGAGTTGAGGCCGAGCTTCTTGTTGATCTTGTAACGACCGACGCGAGCGAGGTCGTAGCGCTTGTCCTTGAAGAACAGGTTCTCCAGCAGAGTCTGCGCGGACTCCTTCGTGGGCGGCTCGCCTGGACGCAGCTTGCGGTAGATGTCGAGGAGAGCCTCGTCGGTACCGGCAGTGTTGTCCTTCTCCAGCGTGGCCATGAGGATCTCGGAGAAGCCGAAGCGCTCCGTGATCTGCTCGGTGGTCCAGCCCAGAGCCTTCAGCAGCACCGTGACGGGCTGGCGACGCTTGCGGTCGATACGAACACCGACGGTGTCGCGCTTGTCGACGTCGAACTCGAGCCAGGCACCGCGACCAGGAATGACCTTGACGCTGTGCAGGTCCTTCTCCGTCGTCTTGTCGATCGAATGATCGAAGTAGACGCCGGGTGAACGGACCAGCTGCGAGACGACGACGCGCTCGGTGCCGTTGATGATGAAGGTGCCCTTGTCGGTCATCATGGGGAAATCGCCCATGAAGACCGTCTGGCTCTTGATCTCACCGGTGTTGTTGTTGATGAACTCAGCGGTGACGAACAGCGGCGCCGCGTACGTCATGTCCTTGTCCTTGCACTCGTCCATCGAGGCCTTGACCTCGTCGAACCGTGGATCGGAGAAGGAGAGAGACATCGAGCCCGAGAAATCCTCGATAGGGGAAAGCTCGGTCAGAATGTCCTCTAGACCGCCGGAGACATTGCTGTCCCCGCGCGCGCCGGCGCGGTCGCGCCAACTCTGCGCACCTACCAGCCATTCGAAAGAATCTGTCTGTACATCGAGGAGACCGGGTACCTCCAACGGCTCGCGAATATTCGCGAACGAAACCCTCCTCGGGGCTCCCGGTGTTCCGACAACTGCCTTGGTCTGGCTAGAGACTGCCAAGATGCGTCCTTCCAGCACCTCACGCGGGCCGCTCGTGCAGTGCGACCGCCGCTGTATCTGCTTGCTTAATGTGGGGCGAATTCGCTGGTCACAACCAGACCGAATCCCCATCGCAGCAGTACGAAGACGGTGCTTCGACATACAGCAATCGAGAGGTGGACAGGAGGCAGCCAGCGCAACGTCCAAAGGTACCCCAAATGTGCGCAGCGCGCAACAGGGGCATCAAAAGTAGCACCCGACATTTGGAACCCGCACGAAGATCGTCCACTGCGTGTCGCGGGCCCGGCAACCATTCGACCGGTTTGCCACGGGGTGCTCTACGAGGACAAGAGTGAACCTTGCGGCTCCGCGCGTCAAGGGGGCCGAGGCGAACATTTCGTGCCCACTCTCGGTCCGGGCAATCGGCTCGGCGAACAGGACCGGTCGGTTCGTAGGAGCTGGGTGCGGGTTGGCCGGTTCGAGGTTCCGGGGGTTCGCAGTTCCGGGGGCTCGGGGTTCCGGAGGTTCAAGGTTCCGGGGGTTCAAGGTTCCGGGGGTTCGCAGTTCCGGGGGCTCAGAACTCGGGGCTCGGGGCTCGGGGCTCGGGGACCGAACGACTCATTCGGTCACCTCCGACCCTGCACGCGCACGTTGCAGCCAGAGCACGCGTTGCAACTTGCGCGCCGGCTGCAACCTGCGCAATTAGGCCACACCGCAGCGAACGACTCATTCGGTCACTTGGGTCCGCACACCCCACCGCCGCAGCGAACGACTCATTTGGTCACCTCCGACCCCGCACGCGCACGTTGCAGCCAGAGCACGCGTTGCAACTTGCGCGCCGGCTGCAACCTGCGCAACCAGGCCACACCGCAGCGAACGACTCATTCGGTCACCCCCCGAGCGAGGCAGACAACCAACAGTCTCAGCGAAAGCAACTGTGCGACTTAGCAATACACAAACAACCCGCGGACCGCGCCGAAACTCACTGCCACTCAACACATCCGCCACCCACCAGTCCCCCGTTTCGCAGTGCGAGCGACCCACACGCCGCCTGAATTCGCGAAACATGTTGAAAACTGGACCTTGCCATCGTTCATTGAGACATCCGAGACGCCTCGTCGCACGCTGTTTCTCCTATGGCTTATCCCGCCCGTATCTGCTTATATTTCAGCCAGCGCACGGGTGGATCGGCAGCGGGAGACCGACCCCTCGGCGCACGGCGGCGTTTCGGGGGGAACACGGTGGTCGATCGACACTTTCGTATGCACAGCTCTGAGCATGCGCGATGACCTGCGCCTCCTCGAGTTTCCGCTCGTCAGGGCCATCAACGCGCCATAGGAGAGTCATGGTCGAGATTGCAGTTGTCGGTATCGGGTGTCGGTTTCCGGGAGGCGTGCACGACGCGCAGAGTTTCTGGGAGTTCATGATCTCCAAGGGTGACGGAATCGTCGATATCCCCGCGGACAGGTGGAACGCGGACAGATTCTACGATCCGGATCCAGACGCTCCCGGCCGCATGTACACCCGCAAAGGCGGATTTCTGACGCAGTCGCTGTGGGACTTCGATCCAGAGTTCTTCGGCATCTCACCGCGCGAGGCCTCGGTGACCGATCCGCAGCAGAGATTGCTGCTCGAGGTCGCTTGGGAAGCCCTCGACGATGCGGGTCACGCCGGGAGAGTGTCCGGGCAGCCGATCGGCGTGTACATCGGCGGTTTCACCAATGATTCTGCTGGACTTCGCAGTTCGAAGATGAGCCGCTCCCACATCAACGCCCACAGCGCGACGAGTTCGTCCCACACGCTGTTGTCGAATCGCATCTCGTACGCACTCGACCTCATCGGCCCGTCGATGACGATAGACACGGCATGTTCGTCGTCGCTGGTCGCGGTCCACGAGGCTGTTCGTGCGCTCGACCGCGGCGAATGCGAGATGGCACTCGTCGGCGGTGCCAACACGATGATCAGACCGGAAACATTCATCTCGATGTGCAAGGGGCGTTTCCTGGCATTCGATGGCCGTTCGAAGTCGTTCGACGCATCAGCCGACGGATACGGCCGCGGTGAGGGCGCGGGGGTTGTGCTGCTGCGACCGCTGGCCGACGCGCTACGCGACGGTGACCGCATCTACTCCGTCATCCGCGGATCCGGCGTCAATCAGGACGGGCGAACCATAGCGATTCCCGTCCCGAACCCGGTATCGCAGCGGGCACTCGCCGAACGGGTCTGCGCCGAAGCCGGCATCGAACCGAGCCAGGTGGGCTACGTCGAAGCGCACGGCACCGGTACCTCGGTCGGCGATCCGCTCGAGTTGGAAGCACTCGGAGGCGCCTACGGTGCGGTCGCGGGGCGTGAGATTCCCCTCGTCGTAGGCTCGATCAAAGCATCGATCGGCCACACCGAGGCGGCGGCGGGCATCGCGAGCCTCATCAAGAGCGCCCTGTCGATCCACCACCGCACCATCGTCCCGCAAGCATGGCTCGACACCCTCAACCCGGCAATCCCGTTCGACGAGCTGGCAATTCGCATTCCCACCGAGGTCGAGCCGTTCCCGGAGCACTACGACCGGCCGGTCGTCGCCATCAACGGGTTCGGCTACGGCGGCACCAACGCGCACGTCGTCATGGAGAACGCCCCGCATTCCGACGCGTCGTTTCGACGTCCCTCCGCCCTGCGCCTTTTTCCGCTGTCCGCCCGAACCGACGTTGCTCTGCGCGCGGTGGCGTCCTCATTTGCAGACACCCTCGAAGCCCTGAAGACCGACGACGATCGGACAGACGACCAGACCGTACGTCGATTCACGGCCGCCGCCTGGACCAGGCGCGCGCACCACCCAGTGCGCACGTCGCTCAGTTTCACCGACGCGCGAGACCTGCTGGCCAAGCTTCGCGACGTCGCATCGGGTACCGGCACCACTTCGCACGTCGTCGACACCACCGGCGCCGCACCCGTCTTCGTCTTCAGCGGGATGGGGCCGCAGTGGTGGGGCATGGCCCGCGAACTCCTGCACGCGGGCGGTGAATTCGCACGCATGGCGGACATCGTCGACGAGAAGTTCATCGAGATCGCAGGCTGGTCCATCATCGAGCAACTGTGTCGCGACGAGGAGCATTCTCGCGTCACCGATACCGAGGTGGCGCAACCGGCCAACTTCCTTGTCCAGGTGTGCCTCGTCGCCGAGTTGCGCTCGCTCGGTATCGAACCCGACACCGTCGTCGGGCACAGTGTCGGTGAGGTCAGCGCGGCATACGTCAGCGGCGCGCTGAGTCTGCACGACGCCCTGCTGGTCAGCTGCCACCGAGCACGGCTACAGGCAACCACGGCCGGCACCGGCTCGATGCTCGCCGTCGGACTTTCCGAGGCCGAGGCCATCGCCTATCTGGAGAAGGCCGGGTCGGATATGTCCGAACACGTGTCCGTCGCCGCGATCAACAGCCCCAGCGCAGTCACCCTGGCCGGTGACGCCTCGCACCTCGCCGCTCTGGCAAACGCGCTCACCGAGGGCGGAATTTTCGCCAAGCCCCTCCAGGTCGAGGTGCCGTACCACAGCCACTTGATGGACCCCATTCTCGACGAGGTCGCGAGCAGCCTCGCCTCACTCGACCCACACACCCCCGAGCTGACCTTGTTCTCCACGGTCACCGGTAGCGAGGTCACCGGCGCCGACTGGAACGCCGCCTATTGGTGCGAGAACGTCCGCCGGCCCGTCCGCTTCGCCGACACGGTCGCCGAGCTGGTCGGTCGCGGTCACCGTGTGTTCCTCGAGATCGGCCCACACCCCGTCCTGTCCGGCAACATTCGCGAAATCCTCATCAGGACAGGCGATCCTGGAACGTCCATCGGCACACTGGTACGCAAGCAGAGCGACGCGGAATCGCTGAGCACCGCCCTGTCGAACCTGTACGCAGCGGGTTCGTTCGACGGTCGCGTCTTCGCGAGCGACGGCACCCTTGCATCGCCGCACGTCGCGCTCCCCGCCTATCCGTGGCAGAAGACACGGGTGTGGACCGAGGACGACGCGTCCGTCGCCGACCGCTTCGGAACCGACACCATCTACCCGATGCTCGGAGATCGCTCCGGTTCAGCGGCGTCGGAATGGCAAGTAGAACTAGCAGTCGCACAGCTGCCGTGGTTGCAAGACCACGTCGTCGACGGTCTGGTGCTGCTCCCTGGCACGGCATACATAGACGCGGCGTTGAGTGCGGCAGCCGTCCGCTCAGGACGGCACGAGGTGGGATTGGAACACGTCGAGTTCGTAGCTCCGCTCGTCGTCGACAAGCACGATGTTCCCGTTCTCCAGGTATCGGTCGAGGACAGCACGCGGCGATTCGTCATTCGCTCACGTTCGGCGGCGGACATGGTGTGGACGGTCAACGCCACAGGTCGACTCGTCGAGGGGCATTTCGATGCACCGTTCGTCGCCTCCGACACGCCACCCGATGCCGCCCAGATCTCCGGCAAAGACCTGTACCCGCTTCTGGCTGCTGCAGGCCTGCAGTACGGCCCGGCGTTCCAGGGCATAGAGACCGTTGCGATCGGCCGAGACACGATCGTGGCCTCCATCGACGCTGGACGCCACGGTGGGTCGAGCCATCTCGTGCACCCGGCGATTCTCGACACCGCGCTGCAGTGCGTAGCGACGCTGTCCTCCGGCTCATCCGGTGCAGTCGTTCCGTTCTCGATGGGTACCGTGCGCCGCTACGGTCCGCTACCCGACCGCGCCACCGTCGTCGTGAAGCGCACGTCGGTCGACCCGATGCGCGCCGACATCGCGATCACCGATCCCGAAGGGCGAGCCGCAGTCACTCTCGGCGGCGTCGAGTTCCGAGCGATCGCACCACCGCAGTCCCTCCACCATCGTCTGTCGAAGGTGTTCTACGAGCCGGTGTGGGAACTGCACGACAACCGCGAGGCCGACGAGATAGGAAGCGAAGCCGCCCGCGACTTCGCACTCGTTCTGATTCTCGGCGACGCCGACGTCACCGCGCAGACACGCGCCGAGGCGATTGCGACGTCACGGCCGTCCTCGATGATTCTCCACGCCGACACCGTGTCCGTCCCCGAGATCGTCGCCGCGCTTCGAGCGGGGATGGCGGCCGATACCATCGACCGCGCCACGATCGTCGCAGTCGCCGGACGATTCTCAGACCCGGCATCGGCGGTCGGATCACTGCTCACCGCAGCTCGTACCGTCCACGTGGCGATATACGGCGACGAGATCGGCCCCGCAGTCGACCCGGGCAGTGTGAGCGCAGTCATCGTCGCCGAGCGCGCCTTCTGTATGCCGGGTGACACCGAGGGCGCCGATCTCACACATGCGGGTCTCGTCGGCGCGCGTCGGTCGTTGCGCAACGAACAGTCCCCCGCCGCATGGCGTTTCGTCGACACCGAACCGTCGACCACGCTGCGCGAGATCACTGCGGAAACCTTCGCATTCGGTCCGTTCGCAACCGACGTCGTGGATGAGGTTGCGCTGAGGCAGGGCTCTCGCTGGGTCGTCACTCTGCGCAGCAACCTGAACGAACATCTCGCCGTTCGAGAAGTACCGACAGCGCTCCGCGACCCGGAGCAGTCGTTCGCCGTCGAGGTTCCGGCTTCGAAACTGCTCTCGGACATCTCCTTCCGCGCACACCGGCGTCGAGAACCCGGTCCAGGCGAAATCGAAGTGAAGATGGAAGCCGTCGGACTCAACTACAAGGACCCGCTGAAGGTGATGGGGGTACTCACCGACAAGGAGCTGGCTGGCACGTACTTCGGAACCACGCTCGGCCTCGAGGGCGCCGGGATCGTCACGCGCGTGGGGCCAGGCGTCACCGAGATCGTTCCGGGCGACCGCATGGGCGTGTGCGCACGAAACATGATGCGGCGCTACGTCACGATCGGCATCGAGGAGGGCGGAACGATGGCCATCCCGTCGGCGTGGGAAGCCGGGTGGTGCTCGTCGATCCTGCCGTTCCTCTGCGCGCAGTACGGTCTTGTGCATCTGGCGCAGGTGCAGCCGGGTGAGACGGTATTGATTCACGGTGCGGCAGGCGGCATGGGATTGGCAGCCGTGCAGGTGGCGAAGCTCATGGGAGCACGCGTCATCGCGACCGCAGGCACCGACGAACGCCGAGCCGTCGCGCGCGACGCCGGCGCTGACGAAGTTCTGGCGTCGCGATCCCTCAACTACTCCGAGGAGGTCATGGCGCTCACCGAAGGACGCGGAGTCGATGTCGTCTTCAACTCGTCGCCGGGTGAGATCATGGCGCAGAACCTGCACGTCGCAGCCGAATTCGCGCGCATCATCGAAATCGGCAAGGCCGACATCTACTTCGGCGGCGTCATGGATCTGAAGCCTTTCGATCGCAATCTGACGTTCTACGCCGTCGACATGGACCGAATGTTCGAGCACAAGCCCGAATTGGCGCGTCAGGTCACCCGAGAGGTGTTGGACCGAATGTCGACGGGAGAATTCGAGCACCTTCCGTACACGATGTACACCATGGACCGGGTGGGCGAGGCATTCGATTCGGTCATTCGTTCTTCACACACCGGCCGCGTCGTGCTCGATCTCGCCGAGGCCTCCCCCGTCGTCCGTCCAGAAGTCCCGACGGTCGACATCGATCCCACCGCTACATACATCGTCACCGGCGGGTTCGGCGCGTTCGGCACCGCCGTTGCTCGGTGGCTCGTCGACGAGGGCGCACGCAACCTCGTCCTGGTCGGAAGGAGCGGCGCGAGCACCGAGCGGGCTCAGGAGACGCTGGCCGAATGTGCAGCAGCCGGAGTGAGCGTCACCGAGGAGTTGCTCGACATCTCCGAATACGACGCCGTCCTGCAGATGGTGAACAGGGTGAAATGCGGCGGCAGCAGCATCGCCGGCATCTTCCACACGGCAGGACTCGTCGACAACTACGCCGTCAACGACATCACCGACGACTCGCTGCGGAACATCTTCCTGCCCAAGGTCACCGGTGCTATGAATCTCGATCGCGCATTGGACGAGGCAGGAGTCGATCCGAGCATCTTCGTGATGTTCTCGTCGATGAGCAGCCTCACCGGTGGAGCACCTCAGGTGTCGTACTCCGCCGCCAACTCCGTCCTCGACGCATTGGCATGGACACGTCGGCAGAGGGGAAAACCGGCCTTCACCGTCAGCTGGGGTTCGATGTCCGGCGGCGGGATGGCCGAGGCGAAGCAAGAAGTGGTGCGTTACCTGGACATGCTGGGTTTCAAGAACATCGACATGGACGAAGCGACGCGCTTCTTGCACGAATGCTTGACTTTGGACATCCCACACGTGGCGCTCGTCGGGATCGACTGGGAACAGTGGGGCGTCGCCAATCCGGCGTCGGCAACCATTCCGCGGTTCGCCGCGCACATCGCCGCAGCCAGTACTGGCGGATCCGGGATCTCGGCGCTCCAGGCCGAGGTGCTCGCGCTTCCCGAGGATCAGCGAGCGGATGTCCTCACCTTCATCCTTGCCGAACAGTTGGCGCTCGTGATGGGCATCGATGCAGAGGCCGTCGACGTCCAGACGCCACTGCCCGAGCTCGGACTCGACTCCCTGATGGCAGTCGAGTTCGCGGCCCGTGTCGGAAAGACCGTGGGATTGGAGCTCTCAGTCCTCGAGTTCGGTCGCGGCCATGGTCTGGCTGCGATCGGCGGGAAGCTCGCCGCCGGACTCACCGCTCGCGCCGCTGGCGTCCCAGCACCGACCGAGCCCTCCACACCGGAGCCTGCGCCCATCGAGATCGAGGTCATCGCAGGTCCGACCTACGAGCCGGTCGACGCAGCGCTGGCCGCCGAGAGCGCAGCCAGCGCAGGCGCCCTGATGACGGACACGACAGGAAGCAACTGACATGACGAGCGATGCGCGTGAAATAGCACGACAGCTGCTGTCGCGCAGCGGCTATTCGACAGTGCAGGTCGACGATCCCGGCACCTCGACGCACGTCGGGGCCCCGGTTCCCGTCGCCGAATTCTCGCCTCCACCGCGGAGTCGCACTGTAGGAAGCGGCTTGCTCGATCACCCGGACATCGTGTCCACGGTCGCGCAATTCGACGGCGTCGACGCAATGTTCGCGTCGCTGGGGGTGCCCAATCCCCTCTACCTGGAGCATGAAGGCACGAGCGGCGCAGTAATCCGACAACTCGACCGAGACATGCTCAACTTCGGCTGCTTCAACTACCTGGGACTGAGCAACGACGCCAGGGTCGCGGACGCAGCCAAAGCCGCCATCGACGAGTACGGCACCTCGGTATCGGCCAGCCGCATCGTGTCGGGTCAGATTCCGCTGTACGCGAGGTTCGAATCACGGATCGCCGAGATCTACGACGTCGACGACGCCGTAGTCACGACGAGCGGCTACCTCACCAATGCTGCAGCGGTGGGGTATCTGCTCGGCCGCGGGGATCTGGCCGTATGCGACGCTCTGGTGCACAGCAGCATCGTGTCCGGCACCGAGTGGGCTGGGTGCCGTCGAGTCACGTTCCGACACAACGACCCCGCTGCGCTCGAAGCGATACTGAAGATGTCTAGGGCGGGATTCACACGGGCAATGGTCATCCTCGAAAGCCACTACAGCATGGACGGTGACGTCGCTCTTCTTCCACAACTCGTCGCAGTCGCGCGCAAGTACGACTGCGCGGTGATGATCGACGAGGCCCATTCGTTCGGGGTGCTCGGGGAGCGAGGTCATGGAATCAGGGACCTCTACGGCTTGTCCGGGGACGCGGTCGATGTGTGGATGGGGACCATGTCCAAGGCACTCGGCAGCGTTGGCGGGTTCATCGCAGGAAGCCGAGAACTGGTTCGCGCATTCAAGTACTCAGCGCCCGGGCTCAGTATGTTCGCGACCGCGCCTGCGCCTGCATCGATCGCCGCGGCGCTCGCGAGTATCGACATCATCGACGCCGAACCGGACAGAATCGCGCGATTGCAATCTCGCGCCCAGTACGCCTTCGCGAAGGCTCAGGCACTCGGACTGTCGACAGGACTGGCCGAGGGCACTCCGATTCTGCCGATCATCGTTTCGGACACCCAGAAGGCGGTCATCGCACAAGTGACTCTGCTGGAAGCGGGCGTGAACGTCAACGCGATCACGTACCCCTCGGTTCCACTCGGCGAAGAGCGTCTTCGCTTGTTCATCTCCAGCGAGCACACGATCGAGCAGATCGACACAGCGTTGATCGAGATCGCAAGTGTCCTGGACAAGTTGTAGCGGTAGGTTCGCTGGTCGACACCCCTCACGGACAGTTGAATCGTGGATCAATTTCTCGATCGAATCACACTGCGAGCGAACGACTTGCAGCCCTCTCGCTTCGTTCGGGCGGTGCCGACAATCATGACGCCCGGCAGCCTCGACGGCGGGAACGTATCGGTGTATGGTCTGCACACGACGCAGCTGACCAGCGGCAACGGGGGTCCCGCTCAGGCCGCGCGGTCACTTGTGAACCCGGAGCCGCGCACCACGACCCCGCTTCTCGACGAACCCCTCGTTCAACGACCGAACAGGACGTCCATTGCACAAGGCTTCGACATCGATATCGACACCTCACTCACGTAACCGACTGGTGGAAGCCATCATCGGGCGCGCTCGTCTCGTCGTCGCCACCTCCATCGCCGTCGTCCTCGCGGCTGGAATCTGGGGCGCGGGCGTGCTGTCCGATCTCAGCCTCGGTGGATATTCCGATCCTGGCAGCGAAGCGGCGCAGGTCGACGATATAGTCGACGCCGAATTCGGCCGTACCGCACCCGATATAGCGATCGTCTACACGCCTCGAGACGGCCGATCGATCGACGACATCCGTGGCGTCGTCGAAGCCAACCTCTCCGAGATCGACGCATCCCTTCTCGTACGAGCTCCGTTGACGTACTGGAACGTGCCGCCTGCCTTCGCTGAGGGGCTGGCGTCGTTCGATCGTCGATCCGTGGTCGCGGTGCTGACTTTCACCGGCAACGAGGATACCCGGGTCAAGTCTTACCGTGACATCAAGGACGCCCGCATGTTGGACGGGATCGATGTCGAATTCGGCGGATTCTCCGCCATCGCCGACGCCTACAACACGCAAGCTCGCGCCGACCTGATCCGGGCCGAGATCATCACCTTCCCGATACTGATGGTGTTGCTGCTCGTCATTTTCGGCGGAATCACCGCTGCCGCAGTTCCGTTGTGCATCGGAGGGTCGAGCATTCTCGCTTCTCTTGCGGTGATGCGAGTACTGACCAACTTCACCGAGGTCAGCATCTTCGCTACCAACATCGCGACGCTGGTCAGTCTCGGTATGGCGGTTGACTACAGCTTGTTCGTGCTGACCCGGTTCCGTGAAGAGCTTCGACGAGGATCTACGCCCGAGGACGCGGTACGACGCACGATGGCGACCGCGGGCCGTACGGTCGCGTTCTCCGGTCTGCTGTTGGTGTGCGGCTTCATCGGGATGTTGATCTTTCCGCAAGCGATGGTTCGTTCGCTCGGTTTCGGCGGCATGGCGGCAGTCGGCGCCGCGGCCTTCGTGTCACTGACCGCGCTCCCAGCAACCCTCATGCTCCTGGGGCATCGAATCAATTCGCTCAGTTGGCGCAAGGGCGCTATCGACCGTGGAGACGAACGTGCAGAACGTTTCTGGGGTTCGGTCGCGAGTCGGGTGATGCGTCGACCGATCCTCGTTGCGGTTGCGATTCTCGCTTTCCTCGCGTTGCTCAGTGCGCCCGTATTCGGGTTGACACTCGGGGACCTCGACCACAAGGGGTTGCCACAGGATGCTCCGGCTCGGATAGCGACCGACAAGCTGTTCTCCGACTTCCCGCTTGCCAATTCCGGAGTCACCATCATGGTGCAATCGGCAGAGGGTGGGTCACCGGATCCATTGGCCGTGCAGGAGGTCTCGAACGAGGTGGCAAGCCAGAACGGGATCGCAGCCGCGGCGCCGGCAGGCGAAGCCGAGAACTTTGCGGTGGTGCGCGCCATCCTGTCCTCCCCCGACCGCACAGAAGGTGCACTCGCAGCGGTGGATTCCATTCGCGAGATCACCCCGCCGGACGGCACCGTGATCCGGGTCGGCGGACCGACCGCGCTCAGCCAGGACGGAATCTCTGCCATCTACGACACGATTCCATGGATGTTCGCGATCATGATCGCGTCCACCTTCGTCGTCACCACCGCCGCTTTCAGGTCGATAGTGCTGTCCGTCAAGGCAATTTTCATGGCGATGGTCAGCCTGGCTGCCACCTTCGGTGTGCTGACCTGGATCTTCGACGACGGCCACGGAGCCGGTGTCCTCGGCATCACCCCGGGCCCGGTCCAAGCCACGATGAGCATCTTGATCCTCGCTGTCGTGTTCGGGCTCTCCACCGACTACGAGATCTTCCTACTTTCCCGCATCGTCGAAGCTCACGATCGCGGTGCGTCTACACGAGAGGCGGTCAGAATCGGGGCTGCCCGCACCGGACGGGTCGTCACCGCAGCAGCCCTTCTGCTGATCACGGTGACTGCGGCCTTTTCCCTGTCCGAACTTTCGATGATGCGCTTGTTGGGCATCGGCGTCATCGTCGGTCTGATCCTCGACGCGACAGTGGTCCGGATGCTGCTCGTCCCTGCCCTCGTCGCTCTGATGGGCAACGCCAATTGGTGGTTGCACCCCTCGTCGTCCACACCCGAATCCGACCAGGTTTTACAGGACAAGGACAGCGCGCATGCCGGTTGACATCAGAGTCGCGACGAGGTCCGACATCAAGGAGATGTCGTCGATGATGGCTCGAGCTTTTCACTCCGACGATCCGGTGAGCGCGTACTTCTTCCCCAACGACCGACGCCGGCCGAAGATGCAGCGGCGGATGATGTCCGCACTCATACGGCACCGCTATCTACCAGTCGGCGGAGCGGAAATCGCGGTCCTCGACGGAAAGATCGTCGGCGTGAGCCTGTGGCATCCCCACGATGCTCCTCGAGTCGAATGGTGGCGGGGTCTTGTTGCGGGTCCGCACCTGCTGTGGGCTATGGGTCGGGGGGTGCGAGCCGGCATCGAGATGGACCGGATGCTCGATGCAGGCGCTCCCGACGACGACGCCGTGCTGTGGGTCTATCTGGGAGTCGAACCGACAGCGCATCGGTCCGGCGTCGGTGCGGCGCTGTCGCAGGCGATCTTCGACCGCGTCGACCGCGAAGGCCGGACAATGTTCGGCGTCTGCAAGAGAGGCAACGTCCCGTTCTGGACTGCAATGGGATTTACCCCGGTAGGGACCGCCACAATCGGCCCCAAGGGACCCGTGGTGCACCGGCTGAACCGTCCGGCCGCTGCCCGACGAGCAGAGCAGTGAAGCGAAGGTCCACAGCATGGTCTCGATGGGTGAGGTGTGCTCGTACAAGGCGTAGGCGACTGCCTGCATGACGCATCGGGGTCACTCACAACCGTTCGTTTGGCTATGTCCACTGCCGTCTGGCCCTAAGGTGACGATTCGACCTGGCTCCGGTGAGCTGATCTCTGTTGATGGTTTGCCCTGGTTGACGAGGCTCATCCGTTGAGACGAAACATATTGGAGGCAACGACGCCGGCGGCCCGCTCGATGCTGCGGTGCGCGTCATCTGTCGATGTGTCGAGCACGTGTGACTCGTAGCTACCCATAGATGCGAACTGGTGCCACATCGTGATGATCGGCTGCTCGTCGACGAGCGCGTGGGGAACAGTTCGCGCCTGAGCGCGCGCCAGTGTGATGTCGCGATCGGGGCGCAGTACGACGTAGTGGACGTCTATATCGGGCGCATGGTAGCGGAAGTGCTGGAGCATCCACGGCCCAACAATGCCGTCGAGCACCATTGTGAATCTGCCTGCAGCATAGGCGAATGAGGCTCCGGCGATGACATTCATGACTGTCTGGTTTTGGGCGGCGGATGCTGGCTCGTAGGGCGGGATCGCGCCAGCGACTATGTAGTGCCAGAAGTCGTCAGTGTGTAGGTGCACCCCTCGCTCGAAGTTTCGGGCGAGCCCATCTGAGACTGTCTAGTGGCCGCTGCTTCGGGATGGGCGAGACAGTTAGAAGGTGAACACGCAGGCCCGCACGCGGCTGTTGATTCTGGCAGAATCAGGCCACTTGGTATCTTTCATTCCCGCAGTAGGAGGATGTCGAATGCGCTGGATGACTCACGGAAAGTGGGGATGCGTCGTTGCCACCGGGTTGCCCCTGGCCGCAGTGCTCCTGATGTACTACGGCTGTGACGGCGCTCATCGAATTTCCCTGATCGTGCTCAATGAAATTCCCTACCCGTGAGCGGTCTTCACTGTAGTGGTTGGCGGGTTCCGGTGGTGGCTTTGCGGAGCTTCTCCGATCTGGCGTTGTGGTCTCGTAGGCGGTAGGAATCGCCGTCGAGGTTGAGCACGACCGATCGATGTAGAAGTCGGTCGAGCATGGCTGCGGCGACGGTGTTGTCTCCGAGCACTTCACCCCAGGATCCGACGCCACGGTTGGTGGTCATCACGATCGATGTCTTCATATACCGTTGCGAGACAACTTGAAACAGCGCTGATGCTGCCTCACCGGGTAGCGGTAGGTATCCGAGTTCGTCGACGACGAGAAGTGTCGGTCCGGCATAGAACCGCATCGTCGTGGCCCACCGGCCCTCCAACGCAGCTCGGTGGCAGCGGGCGGCGAGATCGGCTGCGGTGGTGAAATACGTCCGATACCCAGCGTGTGCTGCGGCTCTCGCCAACCCGACGGACAGGTGCGTCTTCCCGACCCCGGGCGGTCCGATGAGCAGCACGTTCGTCGCTGTTTCGAGGTATCGGCAGGTCGCTAGCTCCTCGATGAGCTTGCGGTCGACACCGGCAGCGGCGTCGTAGTCGAAGTCCTCGAGCGAGGCTGGTGTCGGTAGGCATGCGAACCGAAGTCTTCCGGTCAACCGGCGGGCTTCGGTGGCCTCGACCTCGATCGAGAGCAACCGGTCCAGCGCCGCGGTCATCGACAGTTCCTCGGCTGCGGCTTGGTCGAGGACCGACGGTAGCGCTTCGGCCGCGTCGTGCAGTTTCAGCACTGCGAGATGTCCGCGCAAGCGTTGGTAGAGGCTCGCTGCTTCGGCGGTGTTCGGTGCCGGTATCCGGTCGGTGGATTTGTTGTCGGTCATGACAGGGTGTTCCTTCCGTGCGCGGCGCGTTCGTAGATCGAGAGGTCGTAGACGATTGCATCGCTCGTGTCGGATTCAGTTGCACCACTGCCGGCCTCGTTCAACTCTGCGTGCGTGGGGTGTGCTGTTCCGGTGGCGGTTCGCAGGATGTCCGCTGCAGCGAGAGACTCGGGTCCGGGTGGGATGCGTTCCTTGCGGCGGTGCGGGCGACCGGTGTTGGCGCCGGCCATCGCCGCTTGTTCGAGGGCGTAGATGTGGCCGTGATCGCGGACCATCGCACCGGTTCCGTCTGCTGCCAGCCGGTGTCTGGCGATGGTGATGTTCGAGGGGGTGACGATGTCGATGACATCGGTTCCGAGGACTTGGGTGACCGTCACGGTGGCCGATGCGAGCTCGGGAGGGACGGAGTAGCGGTTGCCGCGATAGGACACCAACGCCTGCCGGGAGACCACTCGTTCGGTGGTCACGATCGCCGGATAGGTGGTCGCTGGCATCGGGTGCAGTCCTTCGGAGGTGGCGAGCGTTGCTACCGATGTTTTGCCGTCTTTCGTCGCTCGCAGACGGGTATCGCCGCGGAGACTACAGAACCGATCGAGGCTGGCTTGGGCTTGCTCGACCGTCAGATCGTCGGCCAGTGTTCTCCACCAACGCTGTGCTGCAGTGTGATTGGACTTCTCTACTGCACCTTTGCGGTTCCCGCGCCTCGGTGGGCAGATCGCGACGGACACACCGTAATGTTTGGCGACGCCGGCGAAGCTGGCGGTGATCCGACCCGATTCGGGAAGACACACGGTCGCCATTCGGTCGAACCGCCACACCCTGCTCACCCCGCCGAGGCCCCGGCAGATCCGGTCGAGCCCGTCGACGACACGCGGCTGAGTCATCTCGGGTGCAAGGATTCCGCGCCATTTCCCCGAGCACGCCAAGGTCCCGACGAACAGATGTGCCATCGATCCCCATCCCCACGAGGCAGGTGGGTTGGGCAGATCGACCCAATCCCATTGTGTCTCTTCACCCGGCGGGTGTTCGATGACAGCGTTGGGTCTTTCGGTGGCGGTCAGGCAGGCTTGGCAGATCGGGCGTAGTCCCAACTCGCGGATCTTGCGGGAGAGCGTTTGATACGACATCGCGTAGCCAAGGTCCTCGAGCTCGTCGCAGAGCGTGCGCACCCACAAGTGGGGGTCGTCGAGTAGCCGTGCGGTGACGTAGGCGAGGAACACCTCGAACGGGTCCGGGATGCTGCGTTTGCGCACTCCGGGGGTGGTGGTGCCGTTCAGATACGACCGGATCGTCTTCGGGTCTCGGCCGGTGTGTCGGGCGATCGCAGCGGTCGTCCACCCGCGTTTCTTCAGGGCCTGTATTTCCACATCTTCCTCCTGTGTAAGCATGAGGAGCGGGTCTCCTTCGATAGCTGGTGTGTGGTCAGAGACCATCAGCTTCGGTGGAGACCCGCCCTCGTTGGCGATGCCACACGGGTAGGGAATTTCGATAAGCGAAACTAGGGAATTTCAGCGAGCGCCGTCAGCTGGGCCGAAGCCGTAACCCTCGCCGTGATAACGATCGTCAGTGCAGCGCTGTACGCCGTGTTCATCGATCGACCTCGCCACCAGCGAGACGAACTGCGCCGGCCGTAACCGATCCGCTCGGCCGCACGTTGACGACATCTCGACACACCACCGCCGCAACATCTCACCGTTGCCACATCGCTACTTACAACGTCGACCGCAAAACAACCCGCCACGTCCCGAATACCAGTCAGCGACACACCGCCGGTCCGGATCCGCATCGCCTGCTTCGCACTGTCACATCCGACAGTTGCTGAGACTCTTCCGTCGTTGACGCCGAATCGACCACGGTCGCGACCGGCTCCGTCGGCATCTCAGTCTGTCCCGCCGGTGAGCGACTGGTCACGAATCGGAAGGCTTGGTTGTGCGTAACTGACTCAAGTGTCGCCTGACCACATTCCTGGCAACCGTCGGCGGCGTCATGTCCGGATGCAGTGTTGCCCTGAGTGCGAGTCCGTCGATCACGGCCGCCAACCTTTCGGTTTCGAGTGCCGTCTCCGCTTCCGAGGCCAACTCGGCTCGCACGACGATCAGCCTGGCCATCGACGATGATCCCGCGAAGAGCCGCCCAGCCGCCGCCGCCAGAACTGGATCGGTACGTCCCGATGTGACGATCTCGAGCCAGACGGTGACCTCCCGACTCGTTCGTTCGTTCAGTGGAAGCAATTCACCCAACATGTCTTCGGCAATCGTGAGACGGTCCTCGTTGCCATCCAACCGATCTCGGTGCGCCTCGATGCGAGCCGAGACTCGATCGATGATCTCGTTCGAGGCGGCGGCGATCAGTTCGTCACGCGCCGGAAAGTAGTGGCGCACAGAACCGATCGCCAAACCTGCTGCGTCGGCTACCGCACGCAGGGTGACCTGTTCGATTCCCGATTCGACAACCACATCGAAGACCGCCTCGAAGATTCTCTGACGCCTCTCGGTGGGATCTACGATTCTCGGCACTGCTCTTTTATAGCAGGCTTGTGCTATTTTCTTATTTAGCACGTTCATGCTTCTAAAGAGGAGATGTTGTGGAGACCGTACTGACCTTGCTGCTCATCCGATTCGCTATCATCGCTGCCTTGGTGACCGTCGTCGCCCTCGCACTCTTCGGTATCGCGGTGCATCTGAAACGACGCGGTAGATGGGATGGCACCAAACAGCGCATCGGACCGATGGCCGTGCGCGCGGCCGATATGTACGCGCGGCGATCCCAGTCCTCCGCCCGCGGGTCATGGACCACCCGGGCCGCGAAATCGGCCGCGAAGCGGCTCGACGAAGACCGAGACCGAGACTGTTCATGACAACGCTCGCGGCCGATGGAGACGAACTGGTGCATCACCTGCTCATCGACTTCATCTGGAAAGTCGGGATAGTCGCCACGTTGCTCCTTGTCGGGATCGCTGCTGCGATCATCATCTGGAAACGCGTGAGGTAGCTCCACAACTGGCCGACGGCCGTTGGAGTGGGTCGAGCTATGTGCGTGAGCCATGACTACCGACGCCGCGGCACGGCCTCACCTACTTTGCCGCGTGCGACGTCCACACTGCTCGTGCCTCCAGCCGATGCACGTAGAGAACCGGCATCACCGCGCGGTGCCCGAGTGCGGTCATGGTGCATACCCCGTCCACGCACGTGGCTGAACCAGGTCGCGATCTTTACATCACTGTCCAACGAAAGGCATTCACACTGCGCGACTTCCAGAATCACCGCCATCGAGACCGGTTGCACGCCTTCCCGACCGGTACAAACGCACCACACAGTCATCCGCGTGGAAATACACCCGCCGCCGACCTACACCGGCAACTCGCACTGACAGCCCGAAGCCGCGTTCCAGCATGACCCCGCCGAACCACTGGCGTACACCACTAAGCCCGTCCGTATGCAAGGCGTGTGGTCATACGGTCAATCTCGAACCCTGCCTACAACGATGCGATTCCCTCCTCGGCGTTTGGCCTCGTACATCGCATCGTCTGCGACGTCGATCAGGGCCCGCACAGTGCGTGGCATGTCTACACCGGATTCGAAATCCTGGATCGGTGCCGACGCGACTCCGATTGAGGCTGACACCGGCGCGCGATCGTCGGCGTTGAAAATTGCCGAGAGGAGAGAACAGGCGAGCTGGCCCGCCCGGTCGGGTTCGCTGACGAGTACCACGACGAACTCTTCGCCGCCCAGGCGCGCGCCGATCGCTTCGTCACCGCACAGACGACGAATGCGAGCAGCTGTATCTCGGAGAACTTCGTCCCCGGTCGCATGACCGAACCTGTCGTTAACCGCTTTGAACGAGTCCAGATCGATGCTGATCGCGGACACGCTGCGGAAGTTCGGCGACTCGCCAGCCTTCGGCCCCTGCAGAAGAACGTTCACAGCCGCGAACAACCCTCGTCGGTTCCGTAGTCCGGTCAAGTGGTCGAAGTACGACCGCGCTGCGTCCTGTCGGAGGCTATCGAAAAAGAAGTGGTTGAGTGGCGAGGCAGCAAACAACACCATAATCACAGCGATCAATGCTGTCAGCGCAGTTAAAGTCTCCTCCGGTTCTGACACGATCACCCGAAAGAAGAGAACTACGACAACACCCAACGACAACAAATGGTGAACCACAAAAGCACGCGGGCCGTGAAACACGTTTGTGTAGTTGCCCGCAGGTGCAAAGAGCATGCCCAGCGCAATTGCTATCGGGGTCTGTGGCAGCGAGAACAACATCGCCGCGATTTCGCTGTCACCCACCGCGACAAACCACCGGGATTGGGTTCTGGTCGGCAACTTTCCTTGCAGCCACCACACGCCGTTCATCAACGAAAGCACGACGACGCAGGCCAAAACCCAACGCGCATAGGGCGCAACCTCACCTCGACTCGAGGCTAGATTCAGCGCGGCAATAAACGCAAACAGCGCAAACGTCGTTGCAATCAGATAGGGCGCGGTACGCAGAACCGGATGGGTGCGGTGATAACTCACCACCCAGTCGTAGTCGACCGCGGCAGACCACCAAACGCGAAGAGCGCCCATCACACGTTCAACCTCGGTTTCGATAGTCGCCGGAAAGCCGTCTTCACGAGGACCCTGACTTATGCTGTCATGCCCGGGTCGATAGCCGGGCCTGCGGATCTCCGACTGAATGCAGGCCGGCGGCACAGCACTGAGGAAGAGGCCGCGCACACATCTCTTTCGTCCCGCTCCGGCTGCCCGCCACCTAAGCCAACGCCCGATCGGGATCGTCGACGTCGAACCGTCCGTGCTTTGCGGCGCTCGAGTCCGTAGATTTCCGACACGTATCGCTCCTACCTCGAGGCCTGCTGTCGCAGGAAGTCTAGATCCCACTCAGCGAGCCGACTTTTATGACGATGTCGTCAAGCAGCTTGTCTGTGACCTATGCCACAGGTGACGATATTGTCATGAACTAGCTGAGGAGTGAGACAGAAGGGGTGTACGTGGTAGCTCAAAGCTCGGCGGTCTGGGACTGATGAGGTCTGTCGTTCTGAACGAGTCGGGGGCTCTGGACGCGGATGCTCCAACCGACGACCGCGTGCCGTAGCCGGGGAACGCTGATCCCCCGGCCACAGCACGCGACGACCGATCGCAACTAGCGCGACTCGCGCCACCGGGTGGCCTCGGCCAACTCGAACCCGTACCGATCGGCCAACACCCCGAGCCGATGGACGTTGGCACTGTCCAAAGCGGTTCCGATGCTTCGAAGTTCGAATTCTCCGGACAAAGACAACAGCATCGTCTCTGCCATGCACGCATACGTCAGTCCCGGGGCAAGACCGTAGTTCAACCCGAAGTCCGACCCTGCCGGCAGCCGAACAATGCCACCGTCGAACACCGTCACATCGGGACGAATACGACCCACGTCGTGCGGAATGTTCGGTGGCTGCGCGACATCGCAGACTATGGCGTCGGGCGCCAGATCCGTCGCGTCGATCAGCGAATGAGGTGCCGAGGTTGCTGCGATCACGATGTGGGCACGGGCGACTCCAGCGGCAGGATCGTCGAAGAACTCGAGATGCCCGCTTGCCACCAGGTCGTCGAGCGATCCGCGGCTGGCCGCTGCGGCAAGAGCGCCTGATCCGCCCCGCGCCGCGTCTGCGATCTCGCCCGCCGCGGCCCATAGTTTGGGTGCAACCTGCCCGTGCTCACCCGGACGTCCGACGAGGGTGATGGTACCGACGTCGGGCGCCAATGCACGCGCGATAGTTCGCCCGATCGCTCCTGCTGCACCGAGGATGGTCACACGCGTCGTGCCCAGATCGATGTGTCGCTCAGCGCACACTCGGTGGACGGCCCGTATGCTGGCGGCCGCCGTGAACGAATTGCCCGTTGTCAGAACGCCTGCCATCGTTCCGAGCGCAAGCCCGTTCGCGGTGACCACCGAGGAATACCCGCCGAGTCCGACGACCGTCGCCCCACGCTCGAAGGCAAGGTTCGCGGCTGCGGCTATTGCCGCAACAGCCGCCCCGGACGGCAACTTCAGCAATGCCCGCGAGGTGAACGGCAGTCCGATCAGATTACCGTGGGCGGAACCGTCGTGTTCGGTGACAATTCTGCCGCTGCCGACGACGAACGGGGACGGGTTGAGTTCCGATGTCGCCGAGGCGAATCTGTTCAGCAGATCCTCCCGTTCGGCGTGCGAGAACTCGACCAACGATGCATCGAAGCTTTCGAAGACGTCGAGGTCCAAGGGATGGGCGATGAAGCCGAAGCGGGTGTCACCCTCGACCTCGGGTCGGTGCGGAAGCCTGGCACCGATGAGCGAGTTCGTGGTGGGTGCAGGCTTCGGCGACCGTCCGACGAGATGTCCGATCAGGCCGCCCAGATCTCCTGCTGCAGCGAATGCGAACGCACGGTCCAGCGCGGCCACCATGCGCCGGCATTCGGAATCCGTCACCGTGAGCGGTGGTTCCACCCTGAGCACACGCGCCCCGAAAAGGGTTGGAGCGAGGCGAATTCCCTCCACCTGCGACAGATAGGACGACACCATCACCGCCAGATTCTGCTGGTCTGCAATGGAACCGAGAATCGCCTGCCTGCCGACGAAATTGATGTCCTCGGTGAGCTCGACTCCGAGTAGCAGTCCTCGACCGCGTACATCCGTGACTACGGTGGGGTACTTCAGCGCGAGTTTGCGAAGTTCGCTCTTCACGGTATCGCCGAGTTCTTCGACCCTCGTCACCAGTGCACTGTCGTCCGCCGTCAACTCGTCGAGCACCGCGATTCCTACGCGCGCGGTGAGCGCGTTGCCCGCGAAAGTAGACGTGTGCCGGAGCGCGAAGCTCTCCCCCACCAGTTCGGTTCGACACAGCACTGCTCCGCTGGGCAGGACCCCGCCCCCTAGCGCTTTCGCAAGGGCCAGAATGTCCGGGACGACGCCTTCGTAGTCGCACGCGAACATCGTTCCGGTCCGGCCCAATCCGGTCTGCACCTCGTCGAGAGCCATGAGAACGCCGTGCGCAGTGCAGATTTCACGTACCCGGGACAGGTAGCCCGCCGGTGGTACGACGACTCCGCCCTCGCCCTGGATCGGCTCGACGACGAACACCGCGAAATGATCCGGTGAGTCTTTCAGAGTCTGCTCCAACGCATCACTGTCCCCGAAAGCAATCGCCTCGAAGCCGGAAACCGGAGCACCGAATCCAAGCTGATACTTGCTGTTGCCCGTCGCCGACAGAGCGCCGAGAGTCTTCCCGTGAAAACTGTTGTGTGTACTGAGAACTCCCATCCGCCCGGTGGCGGACCTAGCGATCTTGATAGCGATCTCCATCGCTTCGGCACCGCTGTTGACGAAGGTCACGCGTCCCAAACCCGGCGGCGCAACCTCCACGAGCTTGTTCGCAAGCTCGCCTGCCGGGTGCAGCACCGAGGGCTGCACGAAGATGGCCTCTCCAGTGGCCCGGACTGTATCCATGGCACGCCACACACAGTCAGGATTGTGGCCGAACGGAAGTGCGCCGTAGGCACCAGCGAAATCGAGGTGAACACGGCCCGAGGCGTCGTGCAGAGCAGTGCCTTGACCCGACACGTACTCGATGTCCAAGTCAACGGCCTTCAGCAGCCGAAACAACTCAGGATTGACACTTGTCGCATAGCCGTCGCGGCCCGTGGGAAGTTCGGTGGAAATTCGTCCGATCGATAAGTCGGTCATCTGTGCTCCGTGTCTCGCGAAACCACCTCCGGTAGCGCAAGCTGCCGGGAGGCGATCTCGCGCAACCAGAGCTCGCCCCACTGTGGGACGCAAGCGCGATGGTAACTGCCTAACGGCTGTAGTTAGCGGAACAAAGATGCACAGACTACGGATTCAGTACGACAAACCTCACTTACGGTCGGTTTGTCTCGCCTTTCCATCGACTCGTGTAACAGATCTCACACGATCACTTCAGTTCGGTCGCTGAAACGACCCACTTCCCGTCGATCAGTTCCATGTTCACCATGATCGGGAACATTGCACTGTCGTAGGCAGCGCCTGCACGCGTCGAGCTGACGTTCATGTTCGCGAGTACCTCTGCCTTGTCGGCTTCGAGGCGCGTCAGTCCGATGTCCATGACGTCGACCTCGGTGGCTGTCTGTGTCTGCACTGCGCCGGACTTGATCGCATCGAGAAACTGATTCGTCTGCTCCTGCAACGTCGGCCCCATGTACTCACGCGCCTTGGCCAGGTCGTCGTCGATGGTTTCCCAGTTGTACCGGTACAGCGCCGTGAGGCCCTCGGTCGCAGCCCTAGTCACCTCGGCGGACGTTGCCTGGTCGACCCACGCTGCGTTCTCCACCGACGTCCCCGGCTTCATGGCCGCGACGGTTGCAAATGCAATGAGCAGCGCTGCAACAACACCCACCACGATCGTCGGCATCCACCGAGTACGCCCACTCGTCGACGATTCAGAGTCGACCTCGGGTGCTTCAGCATCCTTGGGCGTTTCACCGGCCACCGACTTCTTCTTATCGAGCGACGGCTTGTCGGCCTGCACGGTGTCCGTCGCAGCGGTATCGGCTCCAGCAGTGTCGGTTCCAGCAGTGTCGGCCTTCACTGTGTCGGCCTTCACTGTGTCGGCTTCGGCGGTCGCCTCCGGAGCAGAATCGACGACAGCGGGCTCAGCGGTCGCGGCATCAGCTACTACGGCATCAGCGGTCGTGGCATCAGCGGTCGCGGCAGTTTCTGCCGTGTCAGTGGTCGGCGGCTGGGAGTCCTCGACCTTCCTCCCTGCCCCCGCGACCTTCTTCCGGGCTTTGGACGTCGTGTTCGGGGGAACGATCTTGCGGCGCTGTGGGGGCACTGGTCTAACTCCTCGAAAATTTCAGGTATGACTCGCGACTTCGGGTACGACTGCGAATACTCGCGGTGTTGGCTCTACGGCCCGCTCGACGTGCTGGGCACTGCGCCCTCGGTGGCACCTGGATCTGCCGGTACCACAGTCGCATTCGGATCGACAGTCGCATTCGGATCGACCGCATTGGGATCGGCGGCGTTAGGATCCGCAGCAGCGTTGGGATCGGCAGTAGCGTTGGGATTCTCAGCGCCCGCCACTGGATTGAGTGGGACAGGCTCCCCGATCGGCGTCGCCTGTGATGCCTTCCACGTCCCGTCGACGTCTTGCATCCCCAGTTCCATGACAAGACGCTGTCGTGAGGGTTGGTATCCGTCGCGCGTCGTCGTAGTAGCTACGACGACGAGTGCCTTCGCGGTGCCCTCGTCCTCGGAGAATTCGGTGAGCGTTCCGGACAGCACCTCGGAGGTGGTCTTCGCCGTCAGGTCGCGCTGGTCCTCGGTGAACGACGCGCGCATGTCCTCGATGAACTTGCTCATGTCGTCACCGGTGACAGACGTGAGAATCGTGTCGAAGGACTGGTCGAGATTCGCGGAGTCCAAAGTCGTCATGTTGAGCACGGCCTGCTGCGCGCCGGTGAGGGCGGAATCTCTGGTCTCGGCGACAGCGCGGTCCGCTGCGGCGTCCTTCCAGCCGATGCCGAACCACACACTTGCCGCGAGCGCGAGGGCGGCCACGATGGATACGCCGATCAGAAACGGCTTTGCTTTGTTCTTCGGTTCGGCAGACGACGGCTTCTGCGCGTCATCCGTCGAACCGGGCTCGGTGTTTGAACTCACAATTGAAACCTTACTCTTCGGTAACACGGGCTCGATTCGCGCCGAGGCCGACCACGGGAACCACGAAACGAGAAAGGCGGTGGATCCGCCGACTTCGGCAGAACCACCGCCACTCGCACACGACCTACTTGGGAGTGACCCCGATGAGCGGAGCGAGCTGAGAAGCGATCGGGTTGAGGTTCAGCTTGTCCGGATCGACCTTCGGCTTGTCGTCCCACGGCTGCGGGATTTCCGGGTCCGCATAGACAATGCGGTTCGAGCTACGGACACCAGTCACGCTGCCCTGTGGAGTCGTGCAGTTCGCCTGCAGGTTCAGCGGGTAGTTCTCCTCGGTGAGGTCGAAGTTGGGATTCTTCGCTTTCTCTTCGTCGAGGATCGCCTGCGAGCCCTCGTACCCCTGGGTGCAGGGCGGCGGATTGTTCGTCTCCAGCAGCAGACCCTGGTGGATCGTGCCGTCGCCCGGGGTCAGCGTCCCTGCGCCTGCAGCCAGTGCAGGCAGGAAGATCAGCAGAGGCTTGAGTGCCAGCGTGCGCGGAGCAGCCAATTCGGTGACAGAGTTGATGTTGGTCAAGTCCGTCGTCAGCGAATCTCCGCCTTCGGCGATGAGTGCGCCGACCTGGTCGCTGGCAGCGGTGCCGGTGTTGATCAGCCGCCTGATGTCCGGGTCGTTGGAACGTAGCTGCGCGGTGACCGAGTTCAGATCTGCACTGAACTGACGGATAGCCGAGGACTGCTGGGACTGTGTGTCCAGCACGGTTCGGCTGTCGCGGATCAATGCGAGCGTCTGCGGAAGCGCTTCGTCACCCGTCTGGGACAAGGTGCCGAGTGAATCGACCAGAGTCTGAAGATCCTCGCCCTTACCGTCGAACGCCGCACCGAGCTCCTGGACCACCGTCGTCAAGTTCTCGAGCGGAACTGTTCGTACCAGCTGATCGGTACTGGCGAGCACGTCCTCGACCGGTACTGGAGTCTGCGTATCGGCGGTCGCGATCTGCGAACCATCTTCCAGGTATGGGCCTTCGTCACTCGTCGGCTGCAAGTCGACATACTGTTCACCGATCGCCGACCGGTTGGCGACGATTGCTCGGGCCGATGACGGAATCTCCGGTCCACCGTCGTTCAACAGCAGTTCGACGTCGATGCCGTCCGACGTCAACGACAGCGCGCCTACGGTGCCCACCGGTACACCCCGGTAGGTGACCTCGGCGTTGGTGAAGATGCCGCCGGAGTCGGCGAACTGCGCGTTGACGCTGTACTGGCCGAAACCGAGGAGGTTGTCGAGTCGGACGTACTTTCCGCCGACATAGACGATGCCGACAACGGCAACGACGATGAACGCGATGAGCTGAAACTTGACCAGCCGCGATCTCACAGCCCACCTCCGAGTTGTTCGATCAGGTCGTTCAGCGGTGCGAACGGCGTCGGTGCACCGGTTTCACCCTCGTCGGGCTCGGTGCCCGGTGCGACCGGAACTCCCGGCGCCGGCGTCGGCGCCGGAATGATCGGCGGCAGCGGCAACAGCGAAATCGTCGGCCAGCCCGGACGAGGACCGTTTCCGTTGTAGTACGGGTTGCTGGGATCGACCGATGGAAGATGGTCACCGTACTTGGGTGGGATGTAGACCGGATCCCCTTCACCCACGCCGAAGTTGCGGAGTGCCGTACCGATCGAGAGATCGAGCGACAGGTAGAGGTTGGCCGAGTTGCCCTGGGTGATCTTCTCGATACCGTCCGGGAACGGCAGCGTCGGGACCAGCGGCAACGTCGTCACGATGTCGTCGGCTGACGCGGCGAGCGCCTGCAGGGTCGGCCGCAGTGCACGTAGATCGGCGATCAGATCGTCCTTCGACTGGTTGATCACATCGGTGCCCACAGTGCCGAGGCGGTCCAGCTGGCCGAGCATCTGCGTCAGCTGCGGACGTTGCTGTTCGAGAACCTCGGTCGCGATCGGCAGATCCTGCAGCACCCGATCGATCTTGTCCGTCTGCGCACTCACCTGGGTGGTCAGGACGTCGAGACCGTCGAGTGCACGGGTGATGTCGTCGCGCTGCTGCTCGAGACCGCTGATCAATGTGTTGGCCTCTTCGAGCAAACTCCGAGTGGTGCCCTCGCGCCCGTCGAACGCCGCGTTGAGCTCCTTGACGATCGGAGCGAGTTGGCCGACGCCACCGCCGTTGAGGAGCAGTGATAGCGCGCCGAGCACCTGCTCGATATTGGTGGTGACCCTGGTTCGATCGAGCGGGATGGTGTCACCATCGGAGAGCTTCTGGGGATCTGCATCCCCCTCCGGAACGGTCAACTGGATGAACTTCTCACCGAGGATGGATGTTTGTTCCACCGCGGCCGTGGCGTTCGCCGGCAACTCGATCGAGTCGTTGACGATGACGCCGACGTTCGCCGTCCATTCGTTGTCGGCAACGGTGATGGAATCGACTCTGCCGACCTCGACACCGTCGACCTTCACTGTCGACTGCGGAACCAGGTCGAGGACGTCCTCGAACTGGATGGTCAGGCGGATCGGGTTGCTGCCGACATCGGCACCACCCGGTAGCGGAATCCCGTACACACCTTGAGAACACGCGGTGGCGGACATGACGACCACTGTCGCGCCGAGAAGCGCCGTCAACGGCCGGGCGCCCTTTCCTGCGATCCAGGCTTTCATCGGCGTGCTCACTGTCCCCCTCCAATCGATTCCTGCAGACCGGGCAGTGTGTTGTTCTCGCTGAGGCGCGGTGACACAACACCGGGCACGGTGCCTGGCACTACGTTGTTCTGCTGTGTGTCGTTGGTGAGCACTCCGAACGGTAGAACCAGACCGGAGTCGCGCACCGGTCCCTGGATCAGTGTCGTGACTTCGGCGCACCGGTCGATGATGGGTTGAATCTGCGCACCGAGCTGCTCGAACCGCGGGTCGCCAGGTACCAGCTTGCCGAGGTCGATCAATTTGCAGACAGTTCCGAGCGGGTCCTGAGTCTCGTTCTGCAGATTGGCCCGCGAGGCGAGCGTGCCCGATTCCGCGTCGTACGAGTTGACGAGGTTGCTGATCGCCAGCGGCAGGATCGTCAGCGTTTCGACGAGGGATGACCGCTGATCCGACAGTGTCTGAGTCGGTTGCACCAGGCCGTCGGCGGCCTGCACCAGTTGGTCTCGATTGTCGGCCACGAAGCCTGCGACGTCGCCGAGGGCGATCGACAGCTGGTTCAGAGCCGCACCCAGATCGTCACGTTCTCCGTTGAGGAAGCTCGTCAGATCCGAGAGCTGGTTGTTGAACTGGCGCACCTGTTCGTCGTTCGCCGCGAGTGCGGAGACGAACGTCTGCAGGTTCTTGACCGTGTCGAACAGGTCCCCGCGGGAATCACTGAGGGTGCGCGAGGCATCGGACAGCTGAGTGATGGTCTCGCCCAACGCCGCGCCGTTACCCTCGAGGTTGGCCGCTCCTGTATTGACCAGATCGGTGAGCGCACCGTTTGCGTTGGCACCGGTCGGACCGAGCGCGCTCGAGAGCTCGTCGATGCTTGCATAGATCTGGTCGACCTCGACCGGCGTCGCAGTTCGATCGCGAGGAATGACGGAGTCGTTCGACATCGTGTCGCCGCCGGAGTAGGCCGGCGCGAGCTGAACGTAACGATCGGAGACCAACGACGGAGTGATCTGCGCGGCTCGTACATCGGCCGGGATGTCGATGCCGCGCTGAACACGCATCTTGACCTCGACCTGATCGCCCTGCGGGACCACCGAGGTGACGTCACCGACTATGACGCCGAGGACACGCACATCCGAACCTTCGTAGATACCCACCGACTTGTCGAAGTAGGCGGTGATGTTCGTGGTTCCCGCTCGGGTGAACAGCCACCACAATCCACCTGCGACGACAAGTGCCGCGATGACGACACCTGCGATGACGGCACGGCTACCGCCGCTCTTTTTCACGTTCTCTCCGGAATCGGTCATCAGTTCCCTCCCAGGTCTCGCGCAGGCTCGCGGTAGCCCGGAATCAGCGGCAGTCCAGGAGGTGTGAGGTTGGCCAGAGTGATGTCGAGCCAGCGCCCGTTGCCCACGACGTTGGCGTACAGGCGGACGAACGGTGCGTAGAGCTCGAGTCCACGCGCAAGCGCGTCGTTGTTCTCGTTGAGGATGTCGATGACACCGTTCAGCTGCTCGAGCATCGGTGTGATCTGCTCTTCGTTGTCCCGAACCAGTCCGGTGAGCTGCTGAGACAGACGCTGCACACCCGTCAACAGTTGAGAGATCGACTGCTGACGGTTGTTCAGCTCCTCCAGCAACGGTCCGGCATCGGAGATGAGGCGGTTGAACTCGTCGTTCCGGTCCGCGAGCACCTTCGACGTCCTACCGGTCGCTTCGAACAGCTTCTGCAGCTCGGCATCGCGGCTCGCGATCGTCTCGGACAACCGGCTCACGCCGTCGAGCGATGCACGAATGTCGGCCGGTGTCTCCGAGAACGCCTGTGACAGCGTCTCGAAGCTTGTCGCGAGCTGCGCGGTGTCGATGTCCTCGATGGTCGACGCAGCGTCGGAGAACGCGTCGATCACATCGTAGGGAGACGTGGTGCGCTCGACCGGAATCGGATCCTTCGGCTTGAGCACGTCGTCCCCCCGTGGGTCGACGGCCAGGTACTTACTACCCAGCAAGGTCTTGATCTGGATGGACGCCGACGAGTTGTTTCCTACCCAGGCATCCTGCACACGAAAGTCGACGTTGACCTTGTCGCCGTCGAGCTCGACCGCACTGACCTGGCCGACCTTGACTCCTGCGATACGAACTTCGTTGCCGGGCTTGAGGCCTGCGGCTTCCGTGAACTGAGCCGTGTAGGTGGACCCTGCACCGAGGATCGGCAGTTTGTCGAGAAAGAACACCGACACGGTCGCGAGCAGCACTATCGCGATACCCAGCGCGCCGAGAACAAGCGGACTGCGCTTCTTCATTCCTTGATCCCCCCAGCTTTGCAACGCTCGGCCGCGTTCGTGTACAGCGGTTGATTCACGGTCGGCAGTCCTGTCGGGAGATTCAGATTCGGCGATGTTCCAGGGCCTGCCTGGATGTCGATACCGCACAGGTAGAAGGTGAACCACGAACCCTGCTGGGCAGTGCGAACTAGCTTGTCCAGCTTCACCGGCAGAGTCTGGATGACCTTGGTCAGGTCGTCCTCGCGGGCGTTCAACGTCGTCGCCAGCGTGTTCAGTGCAGCGACCGACCCTTGAATCGACGGCCGGGTCGGTTCGAGCAGGTCGGCCGTGGCATCGGTGAGACCGGCCAACGATGTGACTGCCGATCCGACCACGTCACGGTCCGCCGACAGACCGGAGACCAGCTGCTGTGTGTTGACGATGAGCTTGTCGAGTTGATCGTCGTTCTGATTCACCGTCTGCAGCACCGTGTTCAGGTTGGTGATGACGGCACCGATCACAGCGTCCTTGTCGGCGACCGTGTTGGTCAGACTCGCCGTACTGCGGACGAGCTCCGAGATGGTGCCGGATTCGCCCTGGAACACCTGGATGATCTGGTACGACAGCTTGTTCACGTCGTCGGCGCTCAGCGTCTGGAAGAGAGGCCGAAATCCGTCGAACAACGTGGTGAGGTTGACGGCAGGCTTGGTCTGCGACAGCGGGATGGTTTCACCCGGGTTGATCTTGCCGCCCTGGTCCCCGGCGCCCTGTTCGATTGCGATGTAGCGCTGACCGACGAGGTTGCGGTAGCGCAGGTTCGCCGTCACCGTCGATGGCAGATAGTCGCGACCGTCGACCGAGAACTCGACCTTGGCCTCTCGCTCGTTGACGATCTCGATGTTCTTGACGTCACCCACACGAACACCCGCGATGCGTACCTCGTCGCCCTTGTTGAGAGACGCGACGTCGCTGAAGACGGCGCTGTAGGTCTCGCCACCCCCACCGGAGATGTTCGCAATGGAGAACGCCAGTGTTGCGGTGGCCAGAATGGTCACCACCGCGAACACGATCAGCTTGACGAGTGGTGCGAGAAGCCCCCTCATTTGATGGTCACCTCCACACCCCTCAATGCCGGCGCCCCCGCCGATGTCACCCATGAGGGAACGTCCCCCGGTGATGTTCCTGTCGCCTCGCCGTAGATCACGGCCAATGTGTCACGCTCGAAATCCGAACCCTCGTAGCTCGCCGGAGCGGCCTGGCCCGTACCGGTGTCGGTGCCGGGAAGAATCGAATACTGCGGAGCCGGAAGCTCCGGAATATCCTGCGGCCCCGGGTTTCTCGACGGCACCTGGTAGGACCCGTCGTTGGCGGAACCACCCGGGTACTGCGGGAAGAACTCCCCTGCCGCGGTATCGGCCGGTGTGTAGCACCGCGGACCACGATTGTCGAAGAGCCGCGGCTCGTCCTGATTGGGAAGGTATCGGCCCTTCGGATTGACGAACGCCGCGGACACGTTGATCCCGGGGTACTCGTCGCCGGCACCGATGACGGCCTGCGCACGCTCGACTACGGGTACGAACTGGCTGAACGTGCATCCGAACGACGGCGAGTACTGCGCAAGAAGTTCCAATGCTTCTCGTGAATCGGCAGAGATCCGAATCAGGTTGTTCGCGTTGGCTTCCAAGAAGTCCGCCGTCGACGCACTCGTCGCAGTCAGCGAGGAGATCAACGTATCGACCGCAGGACGCTGCTCGACCAACGTGTTGCCCGTGACCGTCAGATTGTCCAACGCGTCGATCAGCTGCGGACCGGCATCGGCGTATGTCTGCGAGAAGTCGGCCAGACCGCGCAAGTCTTCCTGAATGTTCGGCAGTTCGGTGTTCAGACCCTTGAAGATGTTCTCCAGCCGATCGATCGTCATCCCGAGTTCTTCTCCGCGACCGGACAGGCCCTGCGCCAACGCGCCGAGCGTGCTCGACAGATCCTGCGGCGGGATCGCCTCGAGAAGCGGCAGCAGGTTGTCCAGCAGCTGACCGACCTCGATCGCGCTGCCGCTGGTGTCCTGTCGAAGCACGGTGCCGTCGGTGATCGGCGACGCGGTGTCGTTCTCGGGAATCATCAGTGCCACATAGCGTTCACCGAACAGAGTCTTCGGCAACAACCGAGCGGTGGTGTTCGACGGAATCAGCTCGGCCTTGTCCGGATCGATGGCCAGCTTCGCGGTGACGACGCCATCGACCGACGACGCCGACCTGACCTCGCCCACGATCAGACCACGAACCTTCACATCGGCGTTCGACGGCAACGCATTGCCGACGGAATCGGTCACCAAATCGATACTGACGACCTTCTTGAACGTCTTGTTGTACGAGGTGATCGACCATCCCAAGAAGAGAATGAGCACCAGGAAGAACGCAAGACCCAACAGTAGTCGCCTCAAACGCGACGGCGAGTCGATCATCCGGCAACCCTCACTGTGGTGGTGGTTCCCCAGATAGCGAGACTGAGGAAGAAGTCCAGAACAGCAACCGTCACGATGGCGGTACGCACGGCCCGACCCACTGCGACGCCGACACCCGCCGGTCCGCCCGAAGCGTGGAAGCCGTAGTAGCAGTGGATCATGATCAGCACGAACGCGAAGATCAACACCTTGAGGAACGAGTAGAGAACGTCCTCCGGTGGCAAGAAGAGATTGAAGTAGTGGTCGTACGATCCGCCCGATTGACCGTTGAAGATCGTACTGATTCCGCGTGACGCGATGTACGACGCGAGCAGACCCACGATGTACAGCGGAATCACCGCCACGAATCCGGCGATCATTCGAGTCGTCACCAGGAACGGAACGCTGGGTACGGCCATGACCTCGAGAGCGTCGATCTCCTCGGAGATACGCATGGCTCCGAGCTGTGCCGTGAATCCTGCGCCGACCGTCGCGGACAAGGCCAGACCGGCCACGACGGGGGCGATTTCACGAGTGTTGACGTAGGCGGACAGGAAGCCCGTCAGGACGGAACTTCCGAGCTGCTCCAGCGCCGCGTAACCCTGCAGACCGACGACGACACCCGTGGCGCCGGACATCATGACGATGACTCCGATGGTGCCACCGATGACGGCCAGCGCTCCCGTGCCGAAAGTGACCTCGGCGAGCAGACGCAGAACTTCCTTCTTGTAGTGAATCAGCGTGCGCGGAATCCACCCGATGGCGCGCACGTAGAACGACATCTGCTCGCCGGCTTTGTCCAACACGGTGAGCGGCGCGCCCGCGATTCGCTTCGCGCGCATGAGAGTACGGTCGCCGCGACCTTTGGCGATGGTCATTGCGGGTCAGCTTCCCTTCGCCGGCACGACCTGGAGGTACACCAGGGTGAGAATGAGATTGGCGAAGAACAGCAGCAGGAAGGTGATGACCACCGTCTGATTCACTGCTTCACCGACGCCCTTGGGTCCCGGGTTGGGGTTCAATCCCTTGTAGGAGGCGATGATTCCGGCGATGAGGCCGAAGATGGCCGCCTTGAACTCCGCCACGTACAGATCCGGCAGCTGTGCGAGAGCCGAGAACGAGGCGAGATAGGCGCCGGGTGTGCCGCCCTGAAGGACGACGTTGAAGAAGTAACCGCCCGCAATACCGACCACCGACACGAGTCCGTTGAGCAGCAGCGCGACGAGGATCATTGCGAGGACACGCGGTACGACGAGGCGATGCACCGGGTCGATGCCGAGCACCTTCATCGCGTCGATCTCTTCGCGGATGGTCCGCGATCCAAGGTCGGCGGTGACTGCGGAACCAGCGGCACCGGCGATCAGCAGCGCGGTCACGATCGGACTGCCCTGCTGGATGACGGCAAGCACGCTGGCCGCACCGGTGAACGACTCGGCGCCGAGCTGCTTGATCAACGAGCCGGTCTGCAAGGAGACCACGGCTCCGAACGGGATAGCCACCAGAGCGGTCGGCAGAATCGTGACGCTCGCGATGAACCACGCCTGTTCGATGAATTCACGGAACTGGAACGGCCGCCTGAACGTATTGCGTGCGACCTCTACCAGTAGTTCGACGATATTTCCGGCTTGCGTGAGTGCTGCGCCCGCCGGAGCAAGAGCGGACTTCTTCGATCCCCCCATAGTTCTTACTGTCCCCGCCCCTGCGCAGGGCCGCGGCCCTGATCGCTGTATCCGGTCTCGTAACCCGAGTTGTCGTAGCCTGCATTGTCGTAGCCAGGATTGTCGTAACCCGGGTTGTCGTAGCCCGGATTGCCGTGGCCAGGGATTTCGTGGCCAGGGTTTTCGTGGCCAGGGTTTTCGTAGGCCTGATTGCCCGCGTACGCCGGAGTCTGCTGACCCGGGTCCGTCGAGTCGAGGCTTTCCTGAATGGCTACCTGGGCACTGTGCGGCAGCGTGTGCATGATCTGGCGAACCCGTTCCTGCCGACGCCCCACCGCCTGCCGAACCGGAGTCCCCGGCGTCGCTTTCATCTGCGGCACAATACCTTCGACATCGTCGACACCACCAGCATGATGCCCGGCGTCGACGAGCGCCTGCTCGTGCGCCATCTGCGCCTCGTCCTTCTCCTCCGACATACCGATCGGCCCGATCATCGTCCCGTTCAAGAACTGCTTGACCACAGGCTCATCGGAGGTCAACAACACCTCACGCGGACCGAACATCACCAACTGACGACGGAACAACATACCGATGTTGTCCGGCACCGTACGAGCGAGGTTGATGTTGTGCGACACGATCAGAATGGTCGCATCGATCTCGGCATTGATATCGATCAACGTCTGGGAGATATATGTCGTACGCACCGGGTCGAGCCCCGAGTCCGGCTCGTCCACCAAGATGATCTCCGGATCGAGAACAAGCGCCCGAGCCAGCCCAGCGCGCTTACGCATACCGCCCGAGATCTCACCGGGCAGCTTGTCCTCGGCGCCGATCAGACCCGTCAGCTCGAGCTTCTCCATCACGATCGCCCGGATGTCGGACTCGGACTTCTTGGTGTGCTCACGAAGCGGGAACGCGACGTTGTCATACAGATTCATCGACCCGAACAGCGCACCGTCCTGAAACAGCACCCCGAACAACTTGCGGATCTCGTACAACTCACGCGAGGAGCATTGCAGGATGTCCGTTCCGTCGACGAAGATCTTGCCCTCTTCCGGACGCAGCAGACCGATAAGCGACTTCAAGAACACGGACTTACCCGTGCCCGAGGGGCCGAGGAGTGCACTGACTTCGCCGGACGGCAACGTCAAAGAGACGTCCTGCCAAATCTTCTGGACTCCGAAAGACTTGGTCAATCCCTCGACCGAAACCTCGACTCCCACGCTGACCTCCACAGTTCGTACACATCAACCCGGTTGTGGGTTGGGTCACTCTATCGCACACGAGTGTCCGCTCCGACACAGGATCTTACTGCCCAGTAATAACTTCCCCGAGTCGGGCCGTGGTCCTGATGACAGTGTGGCCCATATCACCACGACACGCGTACGACTCGCCCGATTTGTGACATAACCCAACATCAACCGACTGTGAAGTCACACAGAACCGGACCGGAAAAACGGGATATCTGAGGCAAAAAGGCAAAACAAAGGGCCACCCCCGAGTGGGGATGGCCCTTCGCTGAAGAATTCCGGCAGGAATTACTTGACGGAGATCTTGGCGCCAGCTGCTTCCAGCTTCTCCTTGGCAGCCTCGGCTGCGTCCTTGGCGACCTTCTCCAGGATTGCCTTCGGAGCACTCTCGACGAGGTCCTTGGCTTCCTTCAGGCCGAGGCCGGAGACGACCTCACGAACGACCTTGATGACCTGGATCTTCTTGTCGCCGGCCGATTCGAGGACGACGTCGAACTCGTCCTGCTCTTCGGCAGCCTCAGCCGGAGCACCGGCTGCGCCTGCGGCTGCAACTGCGACGGGGGCAGCTGCGGTGACCTCGAAGGTCTCCTCGAATGCCTTCACGAACTCGCTGAGCTCGAGGAGGGTGAGCTCCTTGAACTGGTCGAGCAATTCTTCGGTGCTGAGCTTCGCCATGGTGGCGGTCCTTCCTGTAAGTGCTCCAGTCGCTGATCCGCGACCAAAAGTGTTTCGGGTGGAGCTGTTCGCTTGTGTGCGGATCAGCTTTCGGCGGGAGCTTCTGCTTCAGCCGGTGCTTCGGCAGCGGGTGCCTCTGCGGCAGCCGGAGCTTCTGCGGCCTTCTTGTCTGCCAATGCCTGGGCCAGACGTGCAATCTGCGACGCGGGAGCGTTGAACAGACCTGCAGCCTTCGACAAGTTGCCCTTCATGGCACCTGCGAGCTTTGCAAGCAAGATTTCGCGGGACTCGAGGTCTGCGATCTTGTTGATCTCGTCCACGGTCAGCGTTGCGCCGTCCATGTAGCCGCCCTTGACGACCAAGGCCTTGTTGTCCTTAGCGAAAGCCTTGATGGCCTTCGCAGCGTCGACCGGTTCGCCCTTGATGAATGCAATGGCGGTCGGTCCGACGAACAACTCGTCCAGCCCGGTGATGCCGGCTTCGGCAGCAGCGCGCTTGACCAGGGTGTTCTTGGCGACGGAGTAGGTGGCACTCTCGCCGAGCGCACGCCGGAGCTGAGTCAGACCGGATACCGACAGTCCACGGTATTCCGTGACGACGGCAGCCGTCGAACCCTTGAACTGTTCGGTGATCTCGGAAACTGCCGAGACTTTTTCGGGCTTTGCCATACTTCGCCTCCTCTCGTGGGAAGTAATGTCGATCGCGAGAGGGTCCTTCGGAAACGAAGAACGCCCCGGCGCAAGAAGCACACGGGGCGTAGACAGGCGGACGGTGTGTGGATTCGAAAACCCACTACCATCGAACAGGTCCCTTACCTCGTCCTCCTGCGTGGGCCGTCCGAGTCGCCTCGAACCTTCAACCGCACATTCGTCGGGAGTCCCGGAAAGGACCGACCTTCGAGAACGCGGTGACCAACGGTCTTGGGTAGAACTTGATTGGGCGGATCCGAGCTGGCCACCCGCGCAAGCGGAACCTGGTTCGAAGCCGTCGCCCAGACTACAACAGCCCGTCTACATCTGCAAAACGAGTCAGGGTTGGACGCTGACGTTCGCGAACTACCGCGAGACCGTGTCCTTCTCCACGACGGAGTCCGTACTCGACTCGAAGCGCGAGCCCGGCCACCAATTGCGAGCGCCGAACAGTTTCATCATCGCCGGTACCAACATCATTCTCACCAGGATCGCGTCGAAGAGCACAGCGACCGCGAGTGCGAACCCGAATTGCTGCAGTTCCAGCACGTTCGCAGTGAGGAAACTGGCAAACACGGCGATCATGATTGCAGCGGCTGCGGTGATGGGCCTGGCGGTGTGTTCGATTCCGTCGGCGATGGCAGCATCGTTGTCCCCTGTTCTGCAGAACACCTCGCGCATCCTGCCGATGAGAAATACCTCGTAGTCCATCGACAAACCGAACACCACTGCAAACACCGTCACCGGTAGGTACACCTGGATGTAGCCGGAGCTCTCGAATCCGAGAATCTCAGATGCCCAGCCCCACTGAAACACCGCTACGGTGAGTCCGAGTGCTGCGCCGGTGACGAGAACGTTCATCGCCACTGCTTTGACAGGTATCACCAGAGAACGAAACACGAACGCCAAGTAGACGAACGAGAACGCCAACACGGCGAGGATCACCCACGGCAACTTACTCGAGATCTCCTGCGAAGCATCCGCGGCGAGTGCCGTGGTTCCTCCGACCGACACGCTCGTACCGTCTGCGTCACCTGCCACCGTTGCCTGTGCTCGCACTTCCGCGACGAGGTCCGATGCGGCAGTGGAGTCGATAGGAACCGAGGGCACCACGATGAGCATCGAACGCCCGTCGCTCTGCTGAGTCAATGCATAGGCAACACGGTCGTCGGCGCGGACTCGCGCCGCGAAGTCCTCGACCGTACCGAGTTGGCTCGACGTCAGCTGTTGGTCGTCCGCGCCCGTGAACACCACGGTGAGTGGAGAGATCGTGCCGGCAGCGAACTTCTCGGTCAACACAGTGTTGGCGCGTCCGCTCGGCTCCGAACTCAGTGCGCTGGTGCCGAGATCGACGCCGTACTGGATCGAGCCGATCGGAACCATGCAGGCGACCAGAACGAGCGTGGCCAAGGCTGTATACCGCCACGCCCGCTTCATAACGTGATGAGCCCAACGCGACCACCACGTACCGTCGGTCGCCGCCTCGGTCATGACGGTTGGCGGCCGCAATCGCTTCGGGACGGACAATGTGTCGACAGACGGTCCTAGTATCGCGAGAATCGCCGGCAGCAGCGTCCACGCCACGATCACGACGCAGGTGACCGTCAGGGCAACCACCAGTGAAATGCTACGTACCGCAGGGACTTCGACGATCGTCAACGCACCGAGAGCGATCAGCACCACCAGACCCGAGATGACGATCGTGTGGCCTGCTGTGCCCATCGCCGCCCCGACCGCCCGGTCGATGGGCACTCGGTCACGCCGCGAGGTCACGCCAGCGCGCGCGAGCTCTTCGCGGAAGCGGCTGACGATGAACAGCGAGTAGTCGATTCCGAGCCCGAGCCCGATCATCGATGCGACGGTGGTGACCAACACGTCGAACGTCATCACGTTCGCGAGCAACGAGAACACACCGAACGCTGCCAGCAGACCGACCCCTGTGGACACCAGCGGAATGACCCCGGCGACCACCGAACCGAGCGCGAGAATCAGCACCACGAATGCGATGGGAAGGCCGATGCTTTCGGCGCGGAGGGCGTCGTCGGACTCTACTCGAGTGAGGTCGACGGTCATCGGCGAGTAGCCGGTGATCGCCACGTCGATTCCGTCCTGCGACGCGTCCGACAGCAAGTCCTGCAATCGCTCCGCGACGGCCACTCGATCACGCGCGTCACCTGTGACGCCGACCAGAGCCACTGCAGACGTTCGATCGTCGGATATCTGCGGAACAAAACCTGCCGACTCGTACGGATCGACTACTCGCACGACGTCGGGCGACTGACGGAGCGAGGAGACCACCTCATTCACCCGATCGCGAAAGACTCCGTCCTGCACGGTCGCCGACTCCGACGAGAACGTGACGACCACTTGTTCGGAACCGAACGACGCGAAATGGCGCTCGACCAATTCGTCGGCGCGGCTCGAATCCGTTCCTGGAACGGAGAAGTTGACTCCGACAAGACCGTTCTGCAGTGACGGATACATCAGTGCGGATGCGAGGGCCAACAGCACCCACACCGCGGCGACGATCCATCGTCTTCGGGCGATGAGCCGGCCCCACCGATCGCCGATCTGCGCCGAGCCTGTGTCCGGTCTCGCGATGTCGGTCGTATCGATCATTGTGCTGCTCTTACGATTTCGTCGAGTTCGCGACGGTAGATTCGATAGACCCGGTGCGGCGACTGCTCCACACGAGTGAGCAGCGACCCCTTCATCCACGGACTGTCTTCGAGCACGGGCGCCGCTTCCACTCGCGTGTATCCACGATCCTTCATCCGCTGCGACATTTCCATGATCAGTAGCGATGCCACCGCACGATCAGGGCATTCCGGATCGACGAACAGCATGTCCACGCGCACCCCGTCGACCACGTCTCGACGTCGACGCTTCACGTGCCAGAGCGTGGCGAGGTCACGCATCCATCTCGACGAATGCCGAGAGGCACGCAGCGCAGCGGTATTCGCGTCCGGAATGGCCATCAGAAACCCGACCGGCTTGCCGTCCAGTTCGGCCAGCAGAGTGAGCTTACGGTCGAGGATGGGAAGCATCATCTTCAGTAGCTCGAGAAACTCGGCGTACGACAACGGCGAGAATCCCCAGAAGTTCGTGAATGTGCGGTTGTACAGAGTCTGCACGATTCGCGCGTCACTACGCAGGTTCCGATACTTCATCGTGCGAAAAGTGACTTCCGAACGCGCTTTGACCTTCTCGAAGATCTGAAGGTGGCGCTTGTACTCGGGACGTTTGTAGAGCATGTACGGGTCGTCGAACAGGTAGCTGTAGAAGTCCTTGGCGCCGACCAAACCCCACTTCTCGAAATGCTCTGCGTAATAGAGCGGGTTGTGAGGCATACCGATTAGCGGAAGCTTCGGAGCCTCGTCCACGACGATGCCCGCGCTGTAGAACATCGAGGGACTGAACGGTCCGGACATCGATGCCAGACCCCGATCCGCAAGCCACCCGGACGCCGCGTCCAACAGTAAGTTCGCCACGTCTTGGTCCTCGACCGCTTCGTAGAAGCCGAAGAATCCGATGGACTCCCTGGTGTATTCGGTGAAGCTCAGATCATGAATTGCGACCACGCGACCGACCGGTAGGTCACCGTCGCGAGCGACGAAGGCCCCGATGGTGCGTGTGGCCGCCACGGCTGCCGGCGGCTTCCTCAACACACGATCGATGTCCATCGCCTCGTCAGGCAGACCGTAAGGATCGGATCGGTAGATCTCGGTCGAGACCGACCGAAAGTCCGACCATTCACCCCGTGTGGTGACTTCTCTGACTGTGATCATCGTTCCTCTTCGGGGGGTGAGAGTTCGTCGACAGAGATCGGTGACGTGGCCACCACCGTGTGTCCCGCCAGGACGTACTGCCCTGGCACCACGTCGATTTCGGTGACGAGCTCGTCGGGCAGGAAGACATCGCACTGGGAACCGAAGCGGATCATTCCGTACTGCTCCCCACGCGAAACCACGTCACCGACGTCGACGTGTGCAACGATCCTGTCAACCCACAAGTCGGCAATCTGGGTCACGGTGACAACCGCTCCAGACTCGTGCTCGACAGCAATGGTCAGTCGTTCGTTGGTGAACAAGTAGTCGCAACCGTCGTCGTACGGGGTATGTCTGGTGATGAGGTTGGCGCCGATTCGGGCCATCGATCGATTGACCGGGGCCGCAGATCGGTGTTGCCGCAATGTGATCGTTCCCGAAATCGGAACTCGGTTGCGATGAACGGAGTACTCGGTCATGTAGATACCCACCAGGTATCCGCTCGCCGTGGTGCTCACACTGGTGAACTCCTCGAGAGGGATGGTTCGCCCCTTTTTCACCGCATGCGGAATATCGCCCTTTTCGATCCGCTTGACGTACGTGACGAATCCGTCGGCAGGCGCAACGATCGACTTCGTATCGGCAGGCGGTGATCTGTCCGGATCTCGAAAGAAGAATCGAAGTCGCCAGTACAGAAAGAGCCCGATGAATCCTAGAAGGGCAGCCGCTGAGCCGACCGCCCATCTGCCCACTGCATTCATGAGTACCGCTGTTCGTCGACAGCCTCGGACCAGCTTACGAACGCGTTCGTAAGCTGGTCTCGGACCGGCCTCGGGCACATACCGATAGCGCCGCATACCACGTAGAAGCCCAGGGAAAGAACGGCATTGACGGACTCTGCCCGGACGTCGATGTCGCGCAATCGAACCGATGACGGTTCATGTCTGTCGATCACGTCATTCCACGGACACGGGAGTGAGAGTCTTCAGCTCGGCCTTCCTGAAGTACAACTCGAAGAGCCTTCGGTGATCACACCAGGAGCCGTCGTGATCGACGGGAAATATTGCTTCCGGCTTGTGCACCAACCGCATGAGCTTGTCGATGTTGTCCGCCAGCATGGTCTCGGCGAATTTCGGCGAGATGCGCACGCTCACACGTTCGACGAATTCCTCCCAGCTGACGAGATCGAGACCGAGCAATTCCGCGTACAGGTCGTGGCCGTACCCGGTGGTATTGCTCGGGAGCAACCGGGCAAGCGGATGGCTGTGGAGTGCGTTGCCTGCCATCACGTCGCAGATCACATCCACCGGTACGTAATTCATGCCGGGACCGTCCCAGATCGCGCCACACGCGATCGCGACCTCGACGATTCGCCAAAAGCTGTACGCCCGACCGGGATCGAGACCGAGTTCGGTACTTCCGAGGATGTACGGTGCCTCGCAGAGCGTCACCGAATAGGTATCCGACACCGACAGCCAACCGAGGAGAGCTGCGTTCACCCACTTCATCTGCGCATAGCCGGAATACCACCAGGAGTCGGGGCGACGGAAGTCATCCGGCCTCTGATAGAGATGCCCGCCGATGCTTCCGACATAGGTAAGGTGCTTGCGCGCAGAAACGACAGTGAACTCGAGAATGCGCAGAACACTGATGAACCAGTCCTCGCGCAGCTCTACGTAGCTTTCGGTGTAATCGGTCGAGCTGGCACAGTTGAACACCTGTCCGACGTCCGTGGCCAACTCGAAATAGCGTTCCTTGTCCAGACCGAACCGAAATTTCGTCGGTGTGCCCTCTACGATGCGAATCTTGCGTGCGTCGACCTCGATCGAATACATGTCGAAGGTGCGCTGCAATCGTTCTTCAGCAGTCTGCTCCTCGGTGGGACGGACAACTGCCCACACCGTCTCGACCCGTGAATCCCGGGTCAATCTCCCGATCAGGTGGGCACCGAGGAATCCATTGGCACCGAACACCATTGCGGTGTCGGTCCGCGGTGGGGGCATTTCTGCCACACGGCGACGAGTCTGCTCATCGATATGCGGACGCAATGCCGTCGGATCGCCGTTGCTGAGCGCAACGATGTCCGCGTATTTGCCGTCGAAACGTAACCCTGGACATTCCGAGCTGATCAATGCGTCCGCGTGCGGCCACTTGGGCCGTAGAGAACCGTCCCCGAGAAGTTCGTCGAAGTACACTTGGCCTCCATACAGTTTGACTTCCGGTCAGGAAGCAACGGAATCATATGCGTCGAGGAAACGCTCCAGGTTCCTTTCTTTCGATGTTTATGACTGCTGCTATATCCAGCGGCGCACGGATGGGTGACTTCACAATCTCCACAGCCTCGGGGCCCGTCCGTCGCGGCACAATATGGACAATGCAGCGAATTCGGGCGCGGCACAAACGAAAAGGTGACACGGATCGTTCGGAGAGGTTCAATCGGAACATGACGGCAGCGCAGCCACACCCGCTCTTGCAACCAGGGCGCGACCCGAGCGGCGGTGAAGCGGCACTGACGTGGAGCGCTATTGCGAAAGAAGAACCGCGCTATCCGAAAGTCTCGGTCGCTGCCGACGTCCGGATCCCGATGAGCGACGGCGTCGTACTCCGCGCCTACGTCTTTCGGCCTGCCGATGCGGCGGGTCATGCTGTCGCGGGCGACTTTCCCGCCGTGCTCACTCTCACCCCGTACAACAAGTTGCTGATCAAGGGTGTCGACACTGTCCTCAACGCTCCCGTCTTCGGGCCGCTGATCCGAACGCTGTCGCGCCGATTCGATCTCACCGGCACCCCGTTCGACGGCATCACCGAGATCACTCGGGTTGTCGCGGGCGGAGCCGCCGATGTCGGGGCAGTCAACAGGCACCTGGTCCGCAGCGGCTACGTGCAGGTGATCGTCGACGTCCGAGGAACCGGGTCTTCGACTGGAACGTGGGACGTTCTCGGACTACGGGAGCAGCAGGATTCGCTGGAGACCATCGAATGGATCAGCGCCCAGTCGTGGTGCAACGGCCGTATCGGAATGGCGGGCATCTCGTACTCTGCGATCAACGCGCTCCAGGCCGCAGCGAAACGTCCGGCTGGACTGCAGGCAGTGTTCGCGGTCGAAGGATCGGTCGACATCGTCCGCGAGATCTTCGCGACAGGTGGGGCGCCGTCGCTGTTCATCCCGCTGTGGCTGACCGCCGTCAACGGACTCAAATGGGTGCCGTCCGTCCGCGACCTCGATGTCGCCACTTGGTTGCGCGATCGGCTCTCCTCTCCTGCGACCGATCTTCTCGACCTCGCCAGGGGGTTCGTCTCGGGCGGTGACCGAAGGATCTACGACGATCCCTACTACGACACCATCGACGCCGACATCGAAGACATCGAAGCCCCGACCTTCGTCTACGGGTGCTGGCACGACATCTTCGGCGGCGCCGCACCCGACATCTACAACCGCCTCGCACTCGAGCGAGGGCGAGGGCACAAGCAACTACTGGTCGGCGACGGATACCACGCCAATCCAGGCGTCGGCTTCGGCGAACCTCGGTTTCCCCCGCGGCTGGACGTGTTGGAGCGCGCATGGTTCGACCGATGGCTGCGCGACGAGGACAACGGCATCGAGAAGTACGGTCCGGTCACCCTCCGGCAGCAAGGTGGTGGCTGGACGGCGCACGGAAGATTCCCAGCGCCACACGCCGAGCCGAGACGGTTGTACTTGTCCGCTGTATCGTCCGGTAGCGCACCGCACGCGGTGGCCGACGGAAGCCTGCATGCCAACGCCGACACGTCTGCCGGAACGTTCTCTGTCCGACCGAACCTACGGTCGGTGATCTCACGTGACACCACGCAGGTCCTCGCGGGTGTGACTGCTGTACTCGGCGGTGGCTTCACCTACGACAACCGGTTCGCCGAAAAAGGTGCCATCACCTTCACCACGGGAATCGCCGACGCCGACACCGTGATCTCGGGGCCGATGAACCTCCACCTGCTCGTCGTGTGCCATGCACCCGAGGCGCTCTGGGCGATCATGGTGTGCGACGTCGACCCGAGCGGCCAATCGACTGTTCTGACGAACGGTGCGCTCCTCGCCTCCCGCAGGGCCGTCGACGACGAGCTCTCACTGTTCGCGCCGAACGGCGACTACACGCGGCCCCATCACCCCTTGACCGAGAGCACATTGCTGCCGGTGCCGATCGGCGAGACCATCGTTCTCGACATCGACCTGCTCACCACGGAGGCCCGCATCGAAACAGGGCATCGGCTTCGCGTCGACATCTTCGCAACCGACGCGCCCCGTTTCATGCCGATCTTGCCCGACCTCCTCCGCACCCAAGCCAAAGCGCAGGACGTGGTGATCGACGCCGAGAGCCCCAGCTTTCTCGTCGTCCCCCTACTCGGCGAACCTGGCTGGTAGAGAAGACACATGCAGTCGCGTACCGGTTTCGCGCCGTCGAACGATATCGAGCTCGCCTACGAGGACATGGGCAATCCCGACGATCCCGTCGTGCTGATGATCATGGGTCTGAGTGCCCAGATGACGCTGTGGCCGACGGAGTTTTGTGAACGTATCGTCGAACAGGGCTTTCGGGTCATTCGCTTCGACAACCGTGACATCGGTCTGTCGACCAAGATGGACGGTCAACGCATCGAAGGATCTGCTCTGCTGAGGCTCCTCCGCACCCAGCTAGGCGCGTCGAGCAGGGTTCCCTACACCCTCGAGGACATGGCCCTCGACGCGAAGGGCCTCCTCGACTACCTCGAGATACAGCGCGTCCACGTCGTCGGCGCGTCCATGGGCGGAATGATCGCGCAGGTATTCGCTGGGCTGTATCCCGAACGCGTACTCAGCACCGGCATCATCTTCTCCAGCACCAACGAAGCCTTCCTACCGCCACCGGACCCACGCGCACTGCTCCCCCTGATGAAGGGACCCGGCCCGGGCGCAAGCCGCGAGCAGATCATCGCGCATTCGGCCAACACCCGACGCATCATCGGCAGTCCGGCGTACCCCACGCCGATGGAGGAACTCCTCGTCACCGCAGGCGAAATGTACGACCGCAATTACAATCCTGCCGGCGCACTGCGACACATGGCTGCAGTGACCGGCACCGGAAGCCTTCGCCGCATTGCGGCGCAAATCGCGGCACCGACCGTCGTGATCCACGGCCGCGCGGACCGCCTCATGCGTCCGAGCGGCGGCAAAGCCATCGCCCGGGCTGTCAAAGGCTCGTCGCTCCACCTCATCGGCGGCATGGGCCACGATCTGCCGCGGCCGTTGTGGGACGAAATCCTCGGTGAGCTAGCGGCGAACTTCGCGAGGGTGTGAGCTGGCGGGCCGGGGCTCGCAGGGTCGGGTCCGGAGGGACCGAATGTCTATTTCAGTCACTCAGAGTGAGCGAATGCCTGTTTCAGTCACTCAGAGTGACCGAATGTCTGTTTCAGTCACTCAGAGTGAGCGAATGTCTATTTCGGTCACCCCTGGGGCGGGCACAAAACAAGGCCGGCACCCCCTCGGGGGCGCCGGCCTTGTGGAGTTCGAGCAGACTCAGCTCTCGTCGAGCTCGAGCAGGTTGCGCGTACGAGTCGGATCGACGGGGATTCCCGGTCCGGTGGTCGTCGAGACCACGATCTTCTTGACGTAGCGGCCCTTCGCGGAGGACGGCTTGACGCGGAGGATCTCGTCGAGTGCTGCGCCGTAGTTCTCCACCAGCTTGGTGTCGTCGAACGACGCCTTGCCGATGACGAAGTGCAGGTTAGCCTGCTTGTCGACGCGGAAGTTGATCTTTCCGCCCTTGATGTCGTTGACAGCCTTGGTCACGTCGTTGGTGACTGTGCCCGTCTTCGGGTTCGGCATCAGGCCACGCGGTCCGAGGACGCGGGCGATACGGCCGACCTTGGCCATCTGATCAGGGGTGGCGATCGCAGCGTCGAAGTCCAGGAATCCGCCCTGGATGCGCTCGATCAGATCCTCTGCGCCGACGACGTCGGCTCCTGCTGCCTCTGCTTCAGCAGCCTTCTCACCAGCGGCGAAAACAATAACCCGAGCGGTCTTGCCGGTGCCGTGGGGAAGGTTGACGGTGCCACGCACCATCTGGTCGGCCTTACGAGGGTCGACGCCGAGACGAACGGCGACCTCGACGGTTGCGTCGAACTTGCTCGACGCGGTTTCCCGGGCCAACTTTGCTGCCTGGAGCGGCGAGTACAGGTTGTCTGCATTCACCTTTGCGGCCTGCTCGAGGTAGGCCTTGCTGCGCTTTGCCATGTCTTACTGTCCTTTGTTTCGAGTTCAGTGTGGTTGACGGGCCTGGCCGGCCCTCCCACGTTCTGTGAAGGCTGAATCAGCCTTCGACGGTGATGCCCATCGACCGAGCAGTGCCGGCGATGATCTTCGCGGCCTGATCGATGTCGTTGGCGTTGAGGTCTTCGGCCTTGGTCTTGGCGATCTCGCGCACCTGTTCCATGGTCACCTTGGCGACCTTGGTCTTGTGCGGCTCGCCGGAGCCCTTGGCAACGCCAGCGGCCTTGAGCAGCAGCTTGGCGGCGGGAGGAGTCTTCAGCTTGAAGTCGAACGTGCGGTCTTCGTAGACCGAGATCTCGACCGGCACGACGTTTCCTCGCTGCGACTCGGTCGCTGCGTTGTACGCCTTGCAGAACTCCATGATGTTGACGCCGTGCTGGCCCAGCGCGGGGCCGACGGGAGGAGCGGGGTTTGCCGCTCCGGCCTGGATCTGAAGCTTGATGATCCCGGCTAGCTTCTTCTTCTTCGGGGGCATTTCTTTTTCCTTGTATTCGCTCGGGTTTCTTGCGGTTACTACTGCAAGTGTGTGCGGCTCTCGCTAGATCTTGGCGACCTGCGTGAAGCCGAGTTCGACCGGAGTCTCGCGGCCGAAGATCGAAACCAGCACCTTGAGCTTCTGCTGCTCGGCGTTGACCTCGCTGATGCTGGCTGGGAGGGTTGCGAAGGGGCCATCCATGACGGTGACCGACTCGCCGACCTCGAAATCGACCTCGATAGTCGGCTTCGACGTGCTTTCGGTCGCGCTGCCGTCCGCGGCGCCTCCGGCCTTCGCGTCCTTCTTCTGACCCTGCTGCGGCATCAGGAACTTGACGACCTCGTTGATCGTCAGTGGTGACGGACGCGACGTGGCACCGACGAAACCGGTGACGCCCGGAGTGTTGCGAACCGCGCCCCAGGACTCGTCGTTCAGTTCCATGCGGACCAGGATGTAGCCGGGAAGCACTTTGCGGTTGACCTGCTTGCGCTGGCCGTTCTTGATTTCGGTGACCTCTTCGGTCGGAACCTCGACCTGGAAGATGTAGTCGCCGACGTCGAGGTTCTGAACACGGGTCTCGAGGTTCGCCTTCACCTTGTTCTCGTATCCGGCGTACGAGTGGATGACGTACCAGTCACCGGGGGCGCGGCGAAGCGCGGCCTTCATCTCGGCGACGGGATCCTCGGGCTCGGCGGAGATGTCTGCGGTCTCGTCGACGGCGACATCGTCACCCTCGGCGGTGACAACGTCGCCATCAGCGGTGACATCCTCACCTGTGGCCGCAGCGACGTCGGCCTTGATGGCCTCGTCGGTCTCGCGGTCCTGGGCCGCCTGCTCCGCTTCGAGGCCCTGTTTGGTCGCCTCGACATCGGCGTCGAATGCGGCCACTTCGGTGGCGTCGTTGTGCGGCGTGCTCACAGCAGGCACCCTTTCTGTCGTTTCGTGCTTGTCGTAAAGATCATCGAACGTGTCCGAGCGCGCAGCGTCAGCCGAACACCCATTCGATCCCTTGGGTGAACGCCAGGTCCATACCGCTGATGTACGCGACCATGAACGTCACGAACACGAGCACGACGCTGGTATAGGTGACCATCTGCTTGCGGTTGGGCCAGATGACCTTGCGCAACTCGGCGATGACCTCGCGAAGGAACTGGATCAGCCGCTTGAACACATTCGGACGTTTGGGCTCGCGGGACTTCTCGGCACGCGTTGCGACCGACGTCCTCGCTGTTGCCGGCTTGGAGATCGACACCTTCTCGGTCGATGCACCTGCGGTGCGTGATCGACGGGCAGTCCGCTTTCCGGACGGCCTGACCGAAGCGGCAGACGACGCGCCGGCTGAGTCCGACTCGCCGGAAGAGCTCTCGGTCGACGACGCGTCAGGCGTCGACGAGTCGGGCGCCGACAAGTCCTCGGACTGGTCGTCGCGCTTACCGCGCTCCTCGGTCACCCGTCGTTCCTCTCAGTAGCTGACACCGTCGCTACCCTCACCGACTTCGCGATGAGGGAGCCACATGGGCAGGGGCGACAGGACTTGAACCTGCAACCTACGGTTTTGGAGACCGTTGCTCTACCAATTGAGCTACGCCCCTTCGGCAACGTCCGCCATCGGACGACGCCGTTCTGGAATTGCACCATGTTCGACCGACGCGAACGCCGTCTCACATGACGTACGCGCTACCTTTGGCCTTCGAACCAGCACCTCGGCAGCGCGCAGCGCTGAACAACCCCAGAAATCTCAGTGTACTGCACAGGATGTGGAACCCAGAAATCCGATCCCACTCGGTCGATCATGCAAGGCGGACCGTCGCGGTGGCTCTACCGAAGATCTTCTTGCCTTCGGACTTCGCGGTGATAGCGATGACCGCCGACTTCGAATCCGGATCGACCGACTTCACCTTGCCGGTGTATTCGACGGATGCCGCCGAATCGGCGGGTACGTAGACGGAGCTGGTGAATCGAACGTTGTACTCGGTGACCGCACCAGGATCGCCGAGCCACGATGTGACGAATCCGGCGCCGAGGCCCATCGTCAGCATGCCGTGGGCGATGACATTGTCGAGCCCGGCAAGCTTGACGACTTCATCGCTCCAGTGAATCGGATTGGGATCGCCCGACACGCCCGCGTAGTTGACCAGATCGCCGCGCGTCAGTTTGACGATGCGCTCAGGCAACTCGTCGCCGACCGCGACGTCCGCAAAGCTACGAAGCGCCATGCATGATCACGTCCTTGACTGCGTGGGCAATATTCTCGTCGACTTCGCCACCGGTCCGGGCAACGAGAGTGGTCCACGTCGTTTGAACCAATTCGTCGTTCTGATCGGTCACGATGTTCTTGGTAGTGATGATGTCACTACCGCTCATCTGACGGAACGACTCGAGGTAGACCTCGCACGACAGTTCGTCACCGACCGAAATGGCCTTGTGGAACTGAAGTCGCTGGTCGGTCTGCAAAATCTGGCTCGGATCGTAACCGGAGATGAACTCCTTGAACATCCGAGTCTGCGCGATGATGCCCACCAGCGAGATGAACGTGAGCGGCGCAAGAAGGCCGTCGTAACCGAGGCTCTTGGCGGCCGCCTCGTCGTGGTGAGCCGGATGCCAGTCCTGAACAGCCCGGGCGTACTCGCGAACCTTCTCGCGACCCACCTCGTACGGGTGCTCGACGCGATAGTGGTGCCCCACCATCGACGCCGCGTGCGCCGCTGGATCTTGAACCTCTGGATCCTGCACTGACTCAGTCACGCTGTTAAGTGAACCTTTTCTACCCAGGACGCAAGTGCGGTTAGGGCACGAAAAGTAAGCCTAACGCGTGGCGTCGACTCCGAACGAAAACCAGCAGCCGAGAAGGCTCGCGACTAGCGAGACTCGCGGTGCGAACGATGCGTGCCGCAGTTCGAGCAGAACTTCTTCAGCTCGAGGCGGTCGGGATCGTTCCGGCGGTTCTTCTTCGTGATGTAGTTACGGTGCTTACAAACCTCGCAGGCCAAGGTGATCTTGGGCCGCACATCGGTGGAGGAGGCCACTGGATGCCTACTTTCGGGTAAATCTGATCCGGTTAATCAGGACTGTGCAATCTTCTTGTGTAGCGGTGACCGGACTTGAACCGGCGACGCAACGATTATGAGTCGTTTGCTCTACCAACTGAGCTACACCGCCTCAGGTGCCCACCACTACATCATCTCACTGCCGCGGATTTCCCCGGCGATGAGGGTGTCTGGCGAACTATCCAATCCAGCGAGCCCCCTAACGGAATCGAACCGTTGACCTTTTCCTTACCATGGAAACGCTCTACCGACTGAGCTAAGGGGGCGTTGCTCCTGCGAATACGGTCGTTCCGCAGGCTGCACTCCTGACGCACGAACAAGCCGTGCGCCGAAGCCTTCAAGAGGTTACACAGTCCGAGCACCGAGTACCAAATTGCATGCTCAGCGACCTTCGTGTGATCCCTCTTCACAGTAGAAACCCCAGCGAGAACTATCTCGCTGGGGCTCTACGGGTGGCAGATGTAGGATTCGAACCTACGTAGGCATAAGCCGACGGATTTACAGTCCGCTCCCATTGGCCGCTCGGGCAATCTGCCTTGGATGCATCGAAAAGTTTCACTCTCCGACGCGGAGAGAAGAATACAACGAACGTGCCCCTCCAACGCAAACCGGGTGGATAGCCGGGGTGCGAACGGGCTAACGTCGGGGCCGACGACCGATACAAACGATTCGACTTCAGGAGTTGCACGTGGCTGATTCTTCCTTCGACGTAGTGAGCAAAGTTGACCGCCAGGAGGTGGACAACGCTCTCGGACAGGCTGCGAAGGAGCTGGCGACCCGGTTCGACTTCCGCGGCTCCGGCACCGTGATCGAGTGGTCCGGCAGCGGAGACGCCGAGGTGATCACGATCACGTCGGAAAGCGAAGAGAAGGTCAAGGCTGCACTCGACGTCTTCAAGGAAAAGCTGATCCGACGTGACGTGTCACTGAAGGCCTTCGAGACCAATGACCCCGCGGCGTCCGGCAAGGTCTACAAGGTCACTGGCAAGCTGGTTCAGGGCATCTCCACCGAGAACGCCAAGAAGCTCACAAAGAAGATCCGCGACGACGGCCCCAAGGGCGTCAAGGCCCAGATCCAGGGCGACGAGCTTCGAATCAGCAGCAAGAAGCGCGACGATCTCCAGGCCGTTCAGCAGCTTCTCAAATCCGAGGACTTCGGTCTCGCGCTGCAGTTCGTCAACTACCGGTAGGACGTAGGGGCTCCGCCACCAGTGGCACGGTTAAGTGTCCTGGCGTGCACTCAACCGTGCCACTGCGGCGGAGCCGCACCGGGGTGCGCGCCAGTTGAGCCGCACCGGGGTGCGCGCCAGCGGAGCCGCACCTACTCCCCGCGCGCCATCCGTTCGAGCCGGGCGATCCGTTCCGCCATCGGAGGGTGGGTGGAGAACAGCCTGCTGGCCTTCTCCCCCACTCGGAACGGGTTGGCGATCATCAGGTGCGACTCCGCGGCGATACGCGGCTCCGGAGGCAGTGGGGCCGCCTGCACGCCCCGCTCCAACTTGCGCAACGCCGACGCCAGGGCGAGCGGATCTCCGGTGAGCTCGGCACCCGATTGATCGGCCTGGAACTCACGCGAACGTGAGATCGCCAGCTTGACGACGGTGGCAGCGATGGGCCCTAGGAGCGCGACCAGCAGCAGCGCAATCGGATTTGCACCGTTGTTGCCTCGTCCGCCGAACATCGACGCGAACATGGCGAAGTTCGCGAGGCCCGAAATGACCGCTGCCATGGCGCCGGCCACCGACGAGATGAGGATGTCGCGGTTGTAGACGTGCGACAGTTCGTGGCCGAGCACCGCACGGAGTTCCCGCTCGTCGAGTATCTGCAGGATTCCGGTGGTGCAGCACACCGCGGCGTTGCGCGGATTCCGGCCGGTGGCGAACGCATTGGGATTGTTGGTCGGGCTGATGTACAGCGCCGGCATGGGTTGATGTGCCGTGGTCGCCAGCTCCCGCACGATCCTGTACATGACCGGCGCTTCGACCTCGGTGACCGGCTGAGCGTGCATCGACCGCAGCGCAAGCTTGGCGCTGTTGAAGTACACGTATCCGTTGACTCCGACCGCGAGCGCAACGGACAGCAGGAGAATCGCCGAGCTGTTGAACAGTGAGCCGATGAAGACGATGAGCGCCGACATTCCCACCAGTAGGCCGAATGTCTTTGCGCCGTTCGCGTAACTCATTGGTCGCCTCTTCCGAAGAAAACTCGTTCTCTCTCGAAAGATAGAACGACTGCGAGAGCCGACAAGGTTCCCGTACCCCGCCCGAGCTCAGCCGACGCGTTCGACCGTGTAGTTCACCAAGCGTCCGAGGGCGTCGTTCGCTTCACCCTGCGGAAGGGTAGCCAGCTCCGCATGTGCCTTCGCGGCGAACTCACCGAGCGTGGCCTTGGCCTTCGCCATTCCCGGCGAACGCCCGAGCAGTTCGAGGGCTTCGGCGACTGCGGCATCCTCGGTAACCGGGCCGTCGAGAAGAACGCGCAGGCGGTCCCCGTCCGGTCCGTCTTCGGTGAGTGCGTACAGAACAGGAAGCGTGTGGACCCCTTCGCGTAGATCGGTCCCTGGGGTCTTACCCGACTGCTCGGATGCCGACGAGATGTCGATGATGTCGTCGGAGATCTGGAAGGCCGTTCCGACTGCGTCGCCGAGACGCTCCAGAGAGGCGACGTGATCGATACTGCCGCCGGAGAATGTCCCGCCGAACCGGCCGCACGCCGCAATCAGTGAACCGGTCTTCTCCCACACGACCCGCAGGTAGTGCGCGATGGGGTCCTCGTCCTTCTTGACACCGATCGTCTCGCGCATCTGACCGGTGACCAATTCGGCGAAGGTCTCGGCGATGATGCGGACGGCTTCGGGACCGAGCGTCGACACCAGCCGCGACGCGTGCGCGAAGAGATAGTCGCCGGCGAGGATAGCGATGCTGTTCCCCCAACGCGAATTGGCTGACTCCGCACCTCGACGCATCGTCGCCTCGTCCATGACGTCGTCGTGGTACAGCGTCGCGAGGTGCACCAACTCGACGACGGTCGCCGCGGTGACGATGGACTCGTCGGTCGGATTGGGGCCGAGCTGTGCGGTCAGAACGGTGAACAGTGGGCGAAAGCGTTTGCCTCCCGCCTTCGCGAGGTGCAATGCGGCTTCGGTGAGGAAGTCTTCCCCGTCGGACAGCTCGGCGATCATGAGCTTCTCGACGCTCGAAAGCCCAGCGGCGACGGTTCGTGCAAGCTCCGGATCGACGAGATCCACCCCGGCAACGACCGTCGATCCGGCCGTGTCGTCTGTGCTCACGATTGTTCGTCCTGTCCTCTTCGATTTCAGCGGTTCGCTGTTTCTCTCGCGACGTACCCCGCCTATACCGTAGTGAACCTCGAGTACGGCAGCGCCGGAAGGTGCCGTAGACCACGCCCCTGGTGTGTGGGGTGCCCGTCGTTGCCACTGCGATACTGGAACGGTGACGTCCGCATCGCAGTTTCCCAACGAAGCCGACGTGCTGGTGGTCGGCGCAGGCCCCGCCGGGTCGGCGGCCGCTGCCTGGGCCGCACGTGCAGGCAGGGACGTCGTGCTCGCAGATTCGGCGACGTTCCCGCGCGACAAGACGTGCGGCGACGGGCTCACTCCCCGCGCGATTGCCGAACTCGACCGCCTCGGCATCGGCGAGTGGGTACGCGGGCGGGCAGAGAATCGCGGGCTGCGACTGTCGGGCTTCGGTCAGGAACTGCAACTCGAATGGCCGGGTGGGTCGCTGCCGTCGGTGGGTAGCGCCGTACCCCGAACCGAGTTGGACGACCGAATACGCGGCACCGCAATCGAATCCGGCGCGGCGATGCTCCAGGGCGCCAAAGCGGTCGACATTCGGCTCGACGATGGAGAGGTCACGTCGGTCATGTTCTCGAACGGCCACGAGATCAAATGCAACCGACTGATCGTCGCGGACGGTGTTCGCTCGACGCTCGGCAAGAAGCTCGGCAGGCAATGGCACCGCGACACCACATTCGGCGTCGCGGCGCGCGCGTACATCTCGTCGCAGCGTTCGGCGGATCCGTGGATCTCCTCGCACCTCGAGCTCCGTGACGCCGCTGGAACGGTACAACCCGGCTACGGCTGGATCTTCCCGCTCGGCACCGGGGAAGTGAACATCGGTGTGGGGACACTGGCCACGGCCAAGCGCCCCGGGCCCGGCGCGTTGCGTCCGCTGCTGGACCTGTACACCTCGCAGCGGCGTGAGGACTGGTCGTTGTCGGGCGATCTGCGCGCGGTGGCGTCGGCGCTCCTACCGATGGGCGGGGCGGTCTCGAACGTCGCCGGAGCGAACTGGGCCATCATCGGCGATGCCGCGGCGTGCGTGAACCCACTCAACGGCGAGGGCATCGACTACGGCCTCGAAGGGGGCCGGATGATCGCAGACATGCTCGACGTCAAGGACCTCACCGAGGCTTGGCCGTCACTATTGCGCGAGCACTATGGGCAAGCGTTTTCCATCGCCCGACGGCTTGCCGGCCTCCTGACGGTGCCGCGCTTCCTGCCTGCAACCGGACCGGTCGGGATGCGTTCACGCGCGCTGATGACGGTGGCCGTGCGGGTGATGGGCAATCTCGTCACCGAGGCGGATTCGGATCTGGTCGCGCGCGCATGGAGGGCGTCGGGAAGCGCGTCGCTCAGGATCGACACACGACCGCCGTTCAGCTAGCCCAACACTTGAATCAGCGGACCGCTCGATGTAGAGCGACGATCCCGCCGGAAAGGTTGCGCCACTGGACGTTCGACCAACCACTGTCGGCGATCATGGTGGCTAGCTGCTCCTGCGTCGGCCAGGCCCGAATCGACTCGGCGAGGTACACGTACGCGTCGGGATTGCTGGACACGGCGCGGGCGACGGCCGGCAGGGCCTTCATCAGGTATTCCATGTAGACCGTCCGGAACGGCGCGAACACCGGCGTCGAGAATTCGCATACGACGAGTCGGCCGCCCGGCTTGGTGACACGGGCTATCTCGCGGAGTCCGGCCTCGAAATCGGAGACGTTGCGTAGGCCGAAGGAAATGGTCGCTGCGTCGAAGCTCGCGTCTGCGTACGGCAGATGCATGGCGTCGCCGGCGACCATGGGCACGGGACGATCGGCGCCTGCCTTCAGCATTCCTTTCGAGAAGTCCGTTGCGACGCACCACGCTCCGCTTCGCGCGAGTTCGACGGTGGACACACCGGTGCCGGCCGCCAGGTCGAGAACCTTCTCCCCTGGCTTCAGATTCAGCGCGGCGCGAGTCAGTTTTCGCCAGCTTCGGTCCTGCCCGAAGGACAGAATCGTGTTGGTCAGGTCGTACCGACGAGCGACTCCGTCGAACATCGACGCGACCTCATGGGGTTCCTTCTCGAGCGTTGCACGCGAACTTGTAGCCACTGCTCGAGCTTAGCCCCAAGCAGGAGCGGAGCCTGCGGAGTGACCAGGCTAGGCCGTTCTGAGCGACCTTTGGCGTTCGTGGCCGAGCACGTCCCCGTAGTGCCCGAGCAGCTCATCGCAGATCGCGGGCCAAGTGCGGTGCAGGACCGATCGACGTGCTGCTTCACCGAACCGTGCGCGCATCGTCGGGGCTTCGAGAGCCGCCACAGCACTGGGGAGGAGTTCGGTGAAACGGTCGACGGGCAGCAGATACCCGTTGCGGCAGTGTGAGACGAGATCGCGCGGGCCACCCGCGTCGGGTCCGATGACGGGGACACCGCTTGCGAGCGCTTCTTGCACTGCCTGGCAGAAGGTTTCGTGCTCACCCGGGTGGACGAAGACGTCGAAGCTCGCGTATGCCTGCGCCAGTTCGTCACCGCCGAGCTGCCCGGTGAAGATCGCCGACGGCATCAGCTTCTCCAGTGACGCCCGGTCAGGTCCGTCTCCGACGATCACTAGCTGGATCGCCGGATCGTGGGCGATCGCCGCAAGTCTTTCGACGTGCTTCTCCGGTGCGAGCCTGCCGACGAATCCAACGATCAGAGAACCGTCAGGAGACCACTGCCGCCGCAGAATCTCACGTCGGGACGACGGCGCGAACCTGACGGCGTCGACGCCACGGGCCCACCGGTGGACTCGCGGCACCCCGTGCAGTTCGAGTGCTTCGACTGCGGAGGTCGACGGCGCAAGCGTCCGCGCAGCGCCGCGATGCACACGTCGGGTCCACCGCCATGCTGCTTTGGATGTCAGACCGAGCCCGTAGCTTTCGGCGAACCCGGCGACATCGGTCTGGTAGACGGCCACTGTGGGCACGTCGAGTCGGTTGGCCGCGGCGAGGCCACCGGCTCCGAGCAGGAAGGGCGACGCGAGATGTACGACGTCGGGGGCGAACTCACGTAGCGTGGCCGTCAGACCGGGTCCAGGTACTCCGACCGGGAGCGAACTGACTTTGGGCACCATGACGGCCGGCACGCGGTGCACCGGGATGCGACCGTGTTCGACGGCGGCGCGGGGTTTGCCCGACGGATTGTCCGGAGCGACGACCATGGCGTCATGGCCTGTTCTTTCGAGATGCTCGAGAACTCGGAGAACCGAGTTGGTGACGCCGTTCATGTTGGGTAGGAACGATTCCGCAACGATGGCTACTCGCACGGTCCTCAGTGTGGGCAGCGCTTCGGGCCGCCGGGAAGCGCGGACGTTACGGGCGAGCGAAGTTCACGCTAATGGTTCTGCCCGGCCGCACTGAAGAACAACCCTCTCAGCGCTTAGGTACGCACAAGATCTTGCCGATCCTGACGGCGGATGAGCACAAGGGCAGGCGCGGCGATCAACCACGTCACGACGATGACCGAGGCGGCAGGGATGATCGCGACACTCGCGTTGCGGCCGGACACCCGCACGAGGTCGGGATCGGACTTCGCGAATTCGACGTCGATACGCTGGCCCGCGATCAGATTCGTCGGGTACAGAACGCCGAGTTGTGGGTTGTGGGTCACGCCGTCCGGAGTCACGAAGCTTACTGCCGACCTCAACTTGCCCGCGGACAGCACCTCGGCGGTCGCCCTGCCCTCGTCGGAGGTGATCGCACGGTCGTTCTGCCATGCGGCGACCACCAACAGGAAGGCGAGAACGGAAATCCCGGTCGCGACGATCAGGATGGAGATTCTTGTTCGTCGCCGGGCTTTCGGGGTACTCACGCCGATAGACGTTACTGTGCGGACCACGAGGGCTTTACCGTAGTAGCGTCTGCTGGCATGTCTCGCGACTTCGAGTTCACGATCGCCTCCGTACACACCACTGCCGACGTGCACCAGGCACTGACCAGTGAGGATCAGTGGCTCGCCCGCTTCGCGACCGCCGAGAAGACCGACGGATACGAGCTGATCACGCACGCGGACGGCGCATTCACCGTCGACATCTCGGAGGAAGTCGGAACGTCGGAACTGCCGGGCTTCGTCAAGAAAGTCATCAAGGGCAAGCTTCTGATCACCCGTACCGACCATTGGGGACCCCTCGTCGGAGATATCGCCGACGGCACCCTGGCGGGCGGGACCTCGTCGATCCCGGCGAAGGTCGCAGGCACGATGGCGCTGCGTCCGGACGGGGAAGGTTCGATTCTTACTGTGCGAGGCACGTCGACCGTCAAGATCCCACTGATCGGCGGCAAGATCGAGTCGCTCATCGTCGACATGATCAAGGACATGGTCGATCGAGAAACCCGCGAGACGGTCGAGTGGGCGCAAAACCAGAACCAGGGCGAGGAAGAGAGCTAGAGGCGCGCGCGAATTCCGGCGTGAAGTTCGCGTAGACCCGAGCGTTCCGTCGTCACTTCGAGAACACGGATCCCGTCCGCGGCCCCCTCGAGCGCAACGGCCAACTCCGCGCCGTCCACACTGCGGTGCGTGATGCGGTATGCGGCACACAGTGCCGCCAGATCCATCCCGTGCGGTGTCCCGAAGACTCGCTCGAACGCGCCGGCGTACTGCGGATCTCCCTGTTCCAACAGCTCGAAGATGCCACCGCCGTCGTCGTTGGCAACCACGATCGTCAGATCGATCGGGCGTGGTTCACCGGTGCCAATGAGCAAGCCCGCCGCGTCATGGAGAAACGTCAGATCGCCCATCAGGGCGATCGTGCGCCCCTCTCTTGCGAGCGCGGCGCCGACGGCCGTCGACACCGTCCCGTCGATGCCCGCCACGCCGCGGTTGGACAGCACCCGAACACCCGGCGTCGGATAGCTGACGAGTGCAGCGTCGCGGACCGGGTTCGATGCGCCGAGCAACAGCTGGTCTCCGTCGCGAAGCGAGGACATGACGGTGGCAGCGACGTGCAACCCCGTCGGCTTGGGGTGCGCGGCCAACTGATCTCGTACGGCGAGGTCGGCTCGGGCCGACAGGTCGGTGCACCTGGACAGCCACTCGGGTCGAGGACTGCCCGAGACGACGGCACGGGTTCCGGTCGCCAGCACGTTGCCGGAGACATCGGGCCAGCGCGGACCCGTCGTCAGTGCGAAGACGTCGACCGCAGGATCGGCGAGCAGCGATGACACTGGCCGATGCAGCGTCGGACGGCCGGTGATGATCGCCTGGCGCGGCTTCAGCTGCGACAACGCGAGAGGATGCAACGGAAGGCCGTGCAGCGGCGCCGTGGGCTCCGCGACCGTCGGTAGGCCTGCCAACTCGGGGCGCAGGGCGGCGCCGTGACCGGAGACGACGATGGTGTCGACCGACAGATCGATGTCGACCGGCACGTCGAGCGTCGCCTGCTGCGTCGTCGTCCAGGCGGCGTTATCTGCCCGTCCGGCAGGGGCGGGAACGACGTCGGCGAGGTCGGGAACCAGCGGCTCACGGAGCGGAATGTCGAAGTGCACCGGACCGGCGTTCCCGGAGCGAGTTCCGCGGGCCGCAGCGAGCACCCGGCACACCGCGCTGCGCCACTGACTGTTCTGGCCTGCGCCGTCCTCGGCGAGACCGAGGCTGATCGTCGCCCGGACCTGGCTGCCGAACAACCCGAGCTGCTCGACGGTCTGGTTCGCACCTGTGCCGAGCATTTCGTACGGGCGATTCGCGCTGAGCACGACCAGCGGCATCCGTGCGTAGTTCGCTTCGAGAACCGCAGGTCCGAGATTCGCGACAGCGGTTCCCGACGTCATGACCACTGGCACCGGGCGCCCCCCGCCCAGAATCAAACCGATCGCCAAGAAGCCGGCGGTGCGCTCGTCGATGCGCATGTGCAGCCGCAGCCGACCAGCGCCGTCGGCCTCCTGCAATGCGAACGCAAGCGGTGCATTCCGCGACCCCGGACACAGAACCACATCTCGTACACCGCCGCGGACGAGTTCATCGACGACGGCTGCGGCCTGGGCGCTGGACGGGTTCACTCCTTCAGGTTGTCAGATTCCTGCCGAACGTCACTATTCGGCCCGGCCGCTCATCGTTTGACACCATGGTGATGTGCGAACTGTCTTCGATCCGTCCGAGATGCCGCCCGGCGGCTTCTATCCCCTGCTCACGTCATCTGTCGTGCCGCGGCCCATCGCCTGGGTATCGACCCTTTCCGCGGACGGCGTGGCCAATCTCGCGCCGTACAGCTTCTTTTCGGTGTCCTCGTCGAACCCACCTGTAGTGCAATTCACGTCCGTCGGCCGCAAGGACAGCCTGCGAAACATCGAGTCGACAGGCGAGTTCGTCATCAACCTGGCGACCGAACATCTCGCCGAACAGGTGAACGCTTCCTCTGCTGGGTACGAGCACGGCATCAGTGAATGGGCAGAACTCGGAATCGTCGGTGAACCGAGCGACAAGGTCGCCCCTCCCCGAGTCGCAGAATCCCCCATCGCCATCGAGGCGACGCTGCATCGCGTCGTCGAGGTCGGCAACTCGTTCGTCGTCATGGGACGCGTCGTCGCCCTTGCCGTGCGCGAGGAGTTCATCGCCGACGATGGGCTCCCGTCGTTCGAAAAGATCGCGCCCTTGAGCCGTCTCGGTCGCAACGAATGGGGTCTGCCACCGCAGGTGCGCTTGATCGACCGGCCCGGCACTCCTTCTTGACCCGCTGGCTCTCCCTGATCGTTGTCACCGTCGTTCTGACGCTCGGTGCGTCGCAGCTCGGGGTGCCCTCGGCCGGCCTCTTCGTCGCCCTGTTCGTCGCCGTCGTCTTCGCGCTGGCCGGCTGGGCGCCGTCCTCCGGCGTCCCCAGGAAAGTCGGCATCACCGCGCAGGCGATTCTCGGCGTCGAGATCGGCACCCTCGTGCAGCGCGACACTCTGTCCACCCTCGGTGACAACTGGGTCCCTGTCGTGCTCGCGTGCATCGGGACCTTGGTGTTGTCTCTCGCGGCGGGCGCTCTGCTCGGACTCCGGCGCGACGTCGACACGATCACCGGTGCCCTCGCCCTCGTCGCGGGCGGTGCGTCAGGTCTGGTTGCCATTGCCCAGGAACTCGGCGGCGACGAACGGGTCGTCGCAGTGGTGCAGTACCTACGGGTCGTTCTCGTGACGACCACGATGCCGATCGTCGCGACGGTGGCGTTCTCGGCGCGAGGAACCGATCGCATCGTCGTCGATGCCGTGGACGCACCCTGGCTCGTCGATCTGCTGTTCGTGGTCATCTGCGGCGCTCTCGGTTACGCGGGCGCGGTGCTCGCCAGGCTTCCCGCGCCGGGTCTGCTCGGTCCGCTGATCGCTACGACCGCGGCCGATCTGCTCGGATTCTCGTTCGGCGCGGGCGTTCCACCGCTGCTGTTGGTGGCGGCCTACATCGGTATCGGTTGGCAGGCCGGCTTGCGCTTCACGATGGACAGTCTGCGATCGATCTCCAGGGTGCTGCCGACCGCGCTGCTACTGATCATCGGCATCACCGTCGGGTGTGCACTTCTGGGTCTGTGGCTCACTGCGTCGACGTCCATCACCGCCTACGAGGGCTACCTCGCCACGACGCCAGGAGGGGTATACGCCGTCCTCGCCGTCGCGGCTTCCACGGGCGCCAACGTGACCTTCGTCGTCGCTGCCCAGGTGATCAGGGTGTTCATGATGCTCTTCGCCGTCCCCGTCGGCACGAAGATCGTCCGGCACTATCGGGAGAAGTGAGCCGGCTTCCTTCGGTTGCACCGAATGACTCATTCGGTCACCCCACTCCTACCCCGCACGGCGCACGAACAGCCCACACCCGTCCGACATACAGTTCTTCCATGCCCGATGCCCATACAGGCCATGCCGTAGTCCCCCAGGTCGGCAATATGGACAGCAAGTCCTACGCCACGCTGCGGGCGAGGACGACGCCTCGCGCCGAGCGGTACGAGATGGGCAAGAGCCTGCGTGAACACGTCTCGCGTGAGTCGATGGGCGACTGGTCTCCCCCAGCGGACCGTCACGACCCGATCAGGCAGATCGAACATTCCCACGAGGGTCGGATCGACTGGCTCATTCCGGTCCGGGTCGAGCGGATGACCGAGTCACCATACGGTTTCCTGCGGGGAACGGCGATCGTCATGGCCCGCGACGTCGCCCTGCTCCCGTCGACGGGCATCACCCCGGTCATCAGCGGTGATTCGCACCTCGGAAATTTCGGGTTCTACGCGTCGCCCGAGCGCGATCTCGTCATCGATCTCAACGACTTCGACGAGGCACATCCCGGCGCCTGGGAATGGGATCTACGACGCCTCGCCGCAAGCATCTGGGTGGCAGGCCGACAGAACGGGCGGACCGAGGACCAGTGTGAGGAAGCCGTCGCGGCGTGTGTTCGGGCATATCGGGTCGAGGTGTCGCGATTGGCCGACGAGCCGCTGATGTCGCGCTCGTTCCAGCGTCTCACTGCGGAGAAATTACAGTCCGACGCCACCGAGGGCTCGTTGCGCAAGGAGATCAAGAGGGCGACCAAGAAAGCTCGCAGGCGAACGAGCGATCGCGTGTTGCCGCGGTTCACCGAAGAGCACGAGGGCACCCGGCGGCTCGTGGAGGAACCACCCATCACGACACGCCTTCCGGCTCGTGACGAGGAACTGTTGGCGCAGGGACTGGACGACTATCTGCAGACGCTGTCGCCGCATTGGCGTCGAGTGCTCGGCGGGTACACGCTGATCGACGTGGCCCACCGAGTGGTGGGCGTCGGAAGTGTCGGTCTGCGCGCCTACGTGGCGCTGCTCGAGGGCAGTAGTCCGGACGATGTGGTGTTCCTTCAGCTCAAGCAGGCGCGACGCTCGGTGCTGGCGCCGTACGTGCACGGCGAGTCGGCGTGGCACGCGCACCAAGGACAACGCGTCGTCGAGTACCAGCAGGATCTGCAAACCGTCAGCGATCCACTGCTCGGGTGGACGACGATCGACGGTCGTCAGTATTACGTCCGGCAGTTCCGGAACATGAAGGGAACGATCGATCTCGGCTCGATCGACGCACCCGCGCTCGTGGACTACGCAGGCGTCGTCGGCCGGTTGCTTGCCAAGGGACACGCACGCACGAGTGGGGCGTCGATGATCGCGGGATACACAGGAGATTCCGACATCCTCGATATCGCGCTGTGCCGGTTCGCGCGGCTGTATGCAGATCAAACCGAATCCGACCACGCGCTGTTGGTGGAGGCAGTGAAGAAGGGCCGCTTCGCTCAACCGTGACCTGGCGCTCCACGGAAATTCTGATCGTGCGTTCCACGCCAGCGGCGCGGTTAAGTGTCACAGGGTGCACATAACCGCGCCACTGGGGACGGAGTCGCCCGAACTACGCGGCGTACTTGGTGACCAGATCACCCAGACGCGGCAGCGCCTCGGCGACGTTCTTCTGCGCCGACCCTCGCAGGCTGCCGTAGAACTTCTTCACGACGCTCTTGTCCGTGTCCTCGATACGCGAATCGGTGACCGACAGCAGCGCGTTCGACACCTGATCCGAGTTCGCGACGAGGTAGTCCGCGAACGAACCGGCCGGCGCCGCGTTGTACGACTGCCAGAACGGCTCGAGCTGGTCGACGAAGTCAGGCCACAGCGCCTCGACGGCCTTCTCGATGTACGACGGTCCGACCTTCTTGACCGCGCCGTACCCACCCTTGACCGCGAGGCCGCTGGCTCCCTTCTTGTCCGAGACCTCGGCGTCGATCAGCGCCAGAACGTCGGACAATAGAACATCGCGCTTCGACTCGTCGAGCAACGATTCCTTCAGTGCAGCAACCACTTCGAAAGTCCTCCCAGATTCTTCGGTTTCCGCGCACATCAACGTCGGCGTGCGGCCGTCGGAAGATTACCGCAGCTGGAGCGGGCAGGTCAGTTCAGGAACGCGTACGTCCGCCGAACTCGCTCGTGCCACCACCGGACACGTTCTTCCGACGCTGCCGATGCTGCCAACCTGGCCGGGTCCGGTTCGACCGAACTGGCAAGCAAGGTTCCATCGACGAGCTCCTGGCCCTGGCAGACGTCGTCGACGAACAAGCTGCCGGTTCCGAGTCCGCACGCGAACTCGAGCTTCGGGATCGCCGCGGCGGCAGCGATCCCGGCCGCCATTCCGACCGCAGAATCCAGCGCACTCGACACGACGACGGGTACGCCGTACTCACCGAGTTCACCCGCCAGCTCCAGCAGAGCACGCATCCCACCGAGCGGTGCGACCTTGACGACGGCGACGTCCGCGCCCCCTGCCCGCACGACGCGCAGCGGATCCTCGGCGCGCCGAATGCTCTCGTCGGCCGCCACCCGCAGCCCCGGTAGACGGCGACGCACCTCGACGAGCTCGGGAACCGTCGCACACGGTTGTTCGGCGTACTCGAGTTCGCCGTCCTCCAGAAGCAACGACAAAGCGTCGACGGCCTCGTCGACGGTCCAGCCACCGTTCGCATCGACCCGCACCCGCGGCACTACGGCGCGCACGGCCCGAACCCGCTCGACGTCGTCGGCGACCGTCTGTCCTTTCTCGGCCACCTTCACCTTCGCGGTGTCGACGCCCGGGTACCGCGCGAGGATGCCCGGAACTTCGGACGGTGGAACCGCAGGGACGGTCGCGTTGATACGGACTCGTTCGCGATACGGCTCGGGGGGCCCATCCCATGCCGCTTCTATCCCGGAACGCAACCACGCGGAGGCTTCCTGATCGTCGTACTCGGTGAACGGCGAGAATTCACCCCACCCTGCGGGACCACGAACGAGCATCACTTCGCGGGTGGTGATGCCGCGGAACTTGGTGCGCATCGGCAGCGAGAGGACGTGCGATCCGTCGAGAACTTCGTCGATCGACGGGATCACGGCTGACCTTTCAGCAGCTGGACCATCAGTGCGTCACAGTCCGCGAGGACGTTCCCTTCCGTGTCCTTCAGCACCGCGCTGATGAACGTCTTGCGTCCCTCGACGCGGTCGACGCTGCCCTCGATCACGAGCTCGGTGTCGAGCGGGGTGATCTTGCGGTAGTTGATGTGTAGATAGGCGGTCCGGCTGATCGGCCGACCGTAGGCGTGCTGGATCATCCCGAACATGTCGTCGAACAGCAGGGGCAACGTGCCTCCGTGTGCGGCCCCGTTGCCACCGAGGTGGAACCGGCGGAACACGCCCCGGCTTCGCACTCCCTCGGCGTCGAACTTCTCGACGGTCCAGGGCAGCATCAGCAGAGATCCGCGGCCGGGCAGGGTCATGACTCGTCCCGCGGGCGGCTGTCCCTCGGGTACCTGGAAGGTCTTCAGCACGTCGTTGATCGCTTCGACCCGTTCGGCGAGGTCGAGGGTGACTTCCGGTGACGGTGCGGTGCTGACCGCGAGATCCTGCAACGTGCGCAGTGCTTCCACCAAGCGACCGAATTCGGGCCCGACGTCGGCGGGGACGTACTTGGGAAACCCGCCATGGTGCTCGTACTCGTCCTGGCCTGCCTCTTCGCTCATCCCAGCACCGTAACCTGCGGCAGCATCTCGGGTATCCGCGACCGGGAGAACCCCACGATCTATCGTGGCGCAGGTGACCTTCACTCCTTCGCTCTGGCAGACAGTCCCCGGGTTCGACGACCTCACCGACATCACCTATCACCGACACGTCACCGACGACACAGTACGTATCGCGTTCGATCGACCGGACATTCGAAATGCGTTCCGGCCGCACACAGTCGACGAGCTCTACCGCACGCTCGAGCATGCCCGGGTCAGCTCCGACGTTGGAACGGTGTTGCTGACCGGCAACGGCCCCAGCTCCAAGGATGGCGGGTGGGCCTTCTGCTCGGGCGGTGACCAGCGAATCCGTGGCCGCAGCGGTTACCAGTATGCGGGTGGCGAAACCGCGGACACCGTAGACAAGGCGCGCGCAGGCAGGCTTCATATCCTCGAAGTGCAACGACTCATCCGATTCATGCCCAAGGTTGTGATTTGCCTGGTCAACGGCTGGGCCGCGGGCGGCGGTCACAGCCTGCACGTCGTCTGCGATCTGACTCTGGCCAGTCGCGAGCATGCGCGGTTCAAGCAGACCGACGCCGACGTCGGCAGTTTCGACGGCGGCTACGGGAGCGCCTACCTCGCGAAGATGGTGGGACAGAAGTTCGCTCGCGAGATATTCTTCCTCGGCGATACATACACCGCCGAGGAGATGCATCGAATGGGCGCCGTCAACCGCGTCGTCGATCACGACGAACTCGAGAACGTGGCCATCGAATGGGCCGCGAAGATCAACGCCAAGTCGCCGCAGGCTCAACGGATGTTGAAGTATGCATTCAACCTGCAGGACGACGGTCTGGTCGGCCAGCAGTTGTTCGCGGGCGAGGCAACTCGTCTGGCCTACATGACCGACGAAGCAGTCGAAGGCCGTGACTCGTTCCTGGAGAAGCGCGACCCTGACTGGTCCCCGTTTCCCAGATACTTCTGAGGGACATGTCCGTTTCCCGCACGCCACGCACGCGTCGCGGTCGCGCGCCCGACAGTGCCGCGGCGGCGATCGCTCTGTGGTTCGTGCAGCCGCACGACTACGAGTGGATGAAGGAGTTCCAGAACTCCCACCCGTCGGGAAAAATCATCGGGATCATCGTGGCTTTGTCGGTGATCAATATCAGCGGCATGTCGCTGGTGTCGTTGTTCGCGGACGGTGGCCCGACCGGACCAGCTGCGACGGCACTGACGCTGACACTGTGCACCGTCAACCTCGTCATCGCGGTGCTGTGGCTCGTCCGACCCTTTCCCGGACGCCTCGGCGTCGTTGCCTTCGCCATCTACGCCGACCTCGGCGTCGCGGCCACACTGTCGGTGTTCGATCTGCAGTACGCACTGATCGGCTGTGTCCTGTTCGCAGTGATCGGCGCGTTCGTCACGTTCTTCCTGAGCCCTCGGTGGGTGGTGGCGCACCTCGTGTTCACCTCCGCCGTCGCGCTGACGTTCACCGCGGCTCTCTACCTCCGAGGCGAGATGGAGACGCTTACCCTTTTCGTCCAGGCGGATGTGGTCCTGATCGCCATCATGAGTGTTCCGGTCACCACGCATATCTTCCTTACGACGCTGTCCGCCGACGCCCGCAGTTCCGTTCTCGATCCACTGACAGGACTGCTCAATCGCCGGGGTCTCGACGCCGCGCTCGAAGACCTGTGGGCGCAGGGGCAACGAGAGGGTCAGTGCGCAGCCGTCGTGGTGGTCGACATCGACAACTTCAAGTCCGTCAACGATATCTACGGGCATGATGCGGGCGACGCCGTCATCTGTCGCGTCGCTGAGCGGCTGACCGCGCACGTCGCACGATTCGGCGTTCTCGGACGCACCGGCGGCGAAGAATATCTGGCCGCCGTCGTCACCTCCAGACTGCACATCGACGCGTTGATCCACGGCATCCGACGAGCACTGCACGGAGAAGACGACATCATCCCGGTGACGGTAAGCGTCGGGGCAGCGATTCTCTACGCCGAGTCGAGTCTGTGGACAACCAGTACCGACACGGTGCGCGTCGCATCTCGGGTGGCGGATTCCATGATGTACGAGGCGAAAGCCGCAGGAGGGAATCGCGTCGTCACGACGCTGATCTAGAACAGTCGTTAGATCGAGACGTTTTTCGGCAATACCCATTCGATGAACAACAACCGAACGAGCACAGACCGTCAGACCCCGTCGCCCGAGCACCGTCGACCTCCGGCCATGTCGGACGAATCGATTTCCGCCGTCGGCAAAGTCTCGGAAGCGTTGGAAACCATCGAACGCGCCCGCGGCCACCTCTACTCGTTTCACCAGTTGATCGGCCACGCAGATCTGCAGCTCGGGGAGGCCGTAGATGCGTTGCGAGACGCCGGCCATGCCGAGCAGGCCGACCGTTTGTCCACGGAGATGATCGGACGCAACGCCATCGACGGTCGCTGGTCCTTTCAGATCGTCGAGGAGTTCGACGACCTGTATTGGTCGGCATTCCGCAGCCACGAGAAACAGGTCCGCGAAGAACTACAGGATGGAAAGCGTCACGTCTTCGAAGCCGAGATGAAGGAGTCACGGCGTACCCACGGCAAGCCCGGGCACGAGGCGACACCCTGACCCACGAAACGTGTGGTATCGATGAGCTGTGGAGATACTGAGCGGCCGAACGATTCTGCGTCCCGTCGACTACGAACGCACTCTCGCTTTCTATCGAGACGGTCTCGGGCTCGCCGTCTATCGCGAATACGGTGCGGGAACGGTCTTCTTCGCCGGCCAAGCCCTTCTCGAGATAGCCGCACACGGAGGATCGGAGTCACCGCAGCGGTTCGACGGCGCTCTGTGGTTGCAGGTCCGCGACATCGAATCGGCCTCGACGGAACTCCGAAGCCGCGGTATCGCGATCGAACGCGAAGCGAGACAGGAATCCTGGGGGCTGATCGAGTTGTGGCTTCGAGACCCGGACGGCGTGCCGATCGTCTTGGTCGAGATTCCCTCCGACCATCCACTGCGGTGCGACGTGCGCGGCTAGCCGTCTCCGCTCACGAGCCTTCGGACAGCCGAGGCCGATTGCGGTCGTGACCACAGAAATCCCTGCGCAAGAGTGCAGCCGAGTTCGATCGCGATCTCGGCTTGCTTGCGGGTCTCGATGCCCTCCATGATCATCACCAACCCGAGATCGCGTGCGACCGAGGACAGTGCGCGCACCAGAGCCCGACCACGGTCGGTATCGATGTACTTGGTCAGCTGGGCGTCGATCTTGATGCCATCAGGCTCGAGGATGACCAGACGCTCGAGCGAGGACCAACCGGAACCGAAATCGTCGAGCAGCACCTGAAATCCAAGGGCGTGCACGTCGTCGATGTGTCTGCGGATGAGGGGCCCGTCGCTGACCGATGACGTCTCGGTCAGTTCGAGAAAGATCATGTGCGGCGACACCGTGGACTGCGCGACGGCGCTCTGCAGCTGCGCGACGGCGTCGGGATGCGCGAGGTGTCTGCCGGACATGTTGACGCTGAGCCGCAGGTCCGGCTGATGCTCGTGCCACACCTGCGCCTCCTTCACCGCGAGTCGGAGGACTTCGAGATCGATGTCGATGATCAGCTCGCTCGACTCGGCGAACGGAACGAAGTCGACGGGTGAGACGAGCCCTCTCGTCGGATGGTGCCACCGCGCAAGAGCTTCGAATCCAACAGCGAAGCCGGTACGCAGATCCACTACCGACTGGAACCACGGCACGATCTGCCCCGAATCCAATGCACCGGCCAAGTCGTGATCGTTGTCCAGTTTGGCCGCTGTCGAGCCAACCCGTCGATGCAGGTCGAGTTGTTCTTCGAGAACCGACCCGTACTGTTCGAGCTCTTGCAGTTGCCCCTCGCTCAACTCGCGCGGCATCCGGTCGAGCAGGCACAGCGAACCGATCACCAGTCCTTCACGACCTCTCAGCGGAACCGATGCGTAGGCCGCAATCCCGTTCTGGTCGAGGATGTTGCGCTGCCGGACGGTGGCGTCGATTCGGTTGCGGGTGACGACCGCAGGTTTCTCGGACCGCACGACGTCGTCGCACAACGTCGTGGAACGTTCGACCGCAGACACGGGCGGCCCGCCGATGTTCACGAGCGTGTATTGGGTTGTCTCATCGAGGATGTTGAGCTGTGCGATGGCGAACCCGACGCTTCGCGCGGCGAGTTCTACCGTGGACCGCAGCGCAGGGGTAGTCGCTTCGAGATCGAGATAGCGGCGGGCCGAGTCGGTCTGTCTGCGCGTCTGTGATCGACGGTTCGGCAAGGTCGGATCATCTTCCACCTGCGTCTCCAATCGAGGCTCCGCGGGCCAACCCCGAGCGTGGCGCGGCCGAAGGTCAGCTTAGCCGCGGACTGCATCCGCGCGAGCGCCGTGTCAGACGGACGGAAGCCGGGTGTGCAACAACCGGTGCCGGAGCAGGGCCGCCGCGAGTCGCGATCCATCGGGCGAGACAACCGCATCGGTGCCTCCCGTCCCCTGCCCGGCGTGAGACCCCCCTGCCCCGTACGACAGAGCGCCCAGCGCGGTCAGATCGGCCAGCACACCGTCGCCGAGTGGTTGTTCGGCATCTGCAGCGTGCGTTCCACCGACGTGCGACCACCCTTCGGCGGTGAGCAGTTCGGTGAGCAGTGCACTCACGCCCTCCGGGCGTCGCCCGCGGGCGACCTCTGCGAGCACGACTTCCGCAGCAATCGTTTCGGGGTGGTACACGGTGCCGATGGTCCGGCTCACGAGTATTCGCCACATCCGGTCCGCACTCATTCCGCGGGCGCGGGCGGTCGGGAGCAGTCGTCCATGGTGTTTACGGACCAACCCGAGCCGCAGCAACAACCGTCGAATGCGCAGTACCGGTTCGGTGTCGAGTTCTTCGCCAGCGGGAAACGGCCATTCCCGCGGCGTCCACAGAGTGCCGACAGCGCGTTCGACGACGGCTCCCGGCAGGTAGCCCCTCTCGTCGAGCGTGATTCCATCGCCGACGATGCCGAGCAGACCTTCGAGCCTGCGGACACACGAGTACGCAGGTTCGACGGCATCGTGCAGCGGTACGGACAGGTCGCGGTACAGCTCGGCTCTCGGTGGGCTGTACCGCGTCCACAGTGCGATCCGGTGATCGAGTAGTTGCTCGAGCAGCACTCCGCCCGCACGCTCCGATCGCAGTACCGAATCGGTCAGCTGCCTCCGCTTGGCCACCCGAGCTGCGGGGCGTGGCGGCCGGCCTCCCTCCCGAGTCGGCGCGAACTCCCCTGCTACAGAAGCTACTTCGAGGGTTTCGCTGACCAGATCGGCGACCGAGCGTTCGACGCCTGCGCGGTCGTCCATCCAGGTGATCAGCTCTGTGTCCTCGGGGCCGATGCCGGACTCTTCGACGGCGTCGAGATAGCGCTGCTGCCTCGTTGCTCCGTCCTCGGCGGCGCCGGTGTCGTCACCGAGGAGAATTGCCCGCGTCGTGGCGCTGCGCGCGATGTCCGCATATCTGGCGTGTCCGAGCCGGTCTAGCAGATCGGCCACCGCCTGCGCAATGTCCCACGCGCGTGCCGAGTCGTCTGTGACGTCCGCGAGCCGGGACCACAGAAATGTCTGGACCGAATTCTGCGTCGGTCCACTCCGCGGCGAGATGCTCCGCAGGTCGTCCCACCCGATCTGTGCGTCCGCAGCCGACGCCGGATCAACCGAGTCGAGGTACGACAAGGCAGCCGCGACCGCGTCATCGAATTCCACGCCTTCACTGTTCCACAGCAAGCGCTACGAGCCCGTCAGCATCCATGTGACGCACACCTCGAAGAATTCGGGCATTTAACGCAAAAAGGTGAATCAGAGGTGAACTCACCGTGTCGCAAAGGAATCGAAAGAGAACACTTCGCGCGAAATTGTCACTTCGCCCCCGTGAACGCTCACACTTTTGCTGTGAGCGCAGAATTTCTCGTCCTTCTGGTAGTTGTCGTAACGGCATTGGCCTTCGACTTCACCAACGGTTTCCACGACACCGCCAACGCCATGGCAACGTCGATTGCAACAGGCGCACTCAAGCCCAAAGTTGCTGTCACCTTGTCCGCTGTACTGAACCTCGTCGGCGCCTTCCTTTCGGTGGAGGTGGCTGCCACTGTCGCCAAGGGCATCGTCAACCTCGGCGACACCGGCGGTCAGGCCCTGCTGACAATCATCTTCGCCGGCCTTGTCGGAGGCATTCTGTGGAACCTCGCGACATGGCTCCTCGGAATCCCCTCCAGCTCGTCGCATGCGCTGTTCGGTGGCCTGATCGGCGCCACCATCGCGGGACTCGGCACCTCCGGTGTCGTCTGGGACGGCGTCTGGAGCAAAATCGTTCTCCCCGCAGTCCTCGCGCCCGTCGTTGCAGGCCTCGTTGCGACGGTCGGCACCTGGGGGATCTACCGCATCACCGACGCGGTTCCCGAGAAGTCGAAAGAACGGGGGTTCCGCTGGGGTCAGATCGGTTCCGCCTCCCTGGTCTCCCTCGCTCACGGCACCAACGATGCGCAGAAGACGATGGGCGTCATCTTCCTCGCGCTCGTCGCCTACGGAACGGTTACTCCGGACGCTGAGATGCCACTCTGGGTGAAGGTCACCTGCGCTCTCGCGATCGCCCTGGGCACCTATCTCGGGGGCTGGCGCGTCATCCGCACCCTCGGCAAGGGGCTCGTCGAAATCGCGTCTCCGCAGGGTATGGCCGCTGAATCCTCGTCGGCCGCCATAATCTTGACCTCGAGCCACCTAGGACTTCCTCTGTCGACCACACAGGTGGCGACCGGTTCCATCCTCGGGTCGGGCCTCGGCAAGCCCGGCGCACAGGTGCGCTGGAACGTCGCGGGCCGCATGGCCGTCGCTTGGGTCATCACACTGCCCCTCGCAGGCATCGTCGGTGCCGTCTGCTGGTACCTCGCCGACATCGTCGGTGGCCTGCCCGGAGTCCTCGTCGTGTTCGCCATCCTCGTCGGGTTGGCCACCTTCATGTATCTCCGGTCGCGTCGTCAACCGATCGACCCGAACAACGTCAACGACGAGTGGGACGGCGGCCTGGTTCCGGCCGACGAGAAGTCCCCGACAACAGTTTAGGAAGTACTCCTCATGGAAACACTCGCGCACACTCTCGACTCGCTGTGGCAGGTCGTTCTCGTCGGGCTTCTCCTCGGTGCCGGTCTTCCGGCCATCTTCGCAGTCGGGCTCAGAGCGCTGTCCGTCGGCGAAGCGTCCAACAATTCGACCGGAACCACCACTGCCGCAACAGCCCGCCCTGCCGTCGCCACCGCTGCTGCAGTTCTATGTTTCGCCGTCGTCGTCGCCGCAATCGTCGCGGGGATCCTCTTCATCATGAAGGACTTCCTCGACAGCACCTTCGGCATCTCCGTCTTCTAGGTTTTCAGAAGGGCTCAGCAATGTCCGATACCACCTTTCCCGCGTCCATCCTCGAATGGCTGCGGGCCGGTTACCCCGAGGGCATCCCGCCCAAGGACCGCTTCCCACTCGTCGCGTTGCTACGCAAGGCAGAACTGACCGACGCTCAGGTCAAGGAGGTCGTCCTGAGCTTGGTGTCACCGATCGGTGGCGCGCTCGACGACGGCGCCATTACCACCGAAGAGATCACCCAGTACGTCCGCGAACTTGTCGACCATGACCCGACGAACGAGGACATCGCGCGGGTTTCGGCTCGGCTCGCTGCCGGTGGTTGGCCTCTCGCCGATCCCTTCACGATCTGACGTCGGGGAGGAGTGGAGCCTGCGGGACGCCCCATAGGCTCGGGATGAGGAAGCTGCCTGCCGACACGCGGCGCAGTTGCCGGGCAGAGAAAGGTCGAGAACCTTCCCGGACTCCCGCTGACCGATCGATTCGGATCGAACGCGTCACTGACCAGTACGCTACGTCCGGTGACGAGTGCCTCAGGTGAGTTCGAGCAGGTGCCCCGGTGAAGATGATGGTGAAGCTGACCCCGGTGCGGTTCGTGGCACTGGGCTTCGCCGCTGCCATCGCAGTCGGCTCGGGGTTGTTGATGCTTCCGGCCGCGACCGAGACCGCCAGCGACACCGACGTACTGGGTGCGTTGTTCACGGCGACGTCGGCGATGTGCCTGACCGGTCTGATCGTCGTCGACACACCGACGCATTGGTCAGGGTTGGGGCAAGGGGTCATCCTGGCCCTTATCCAAATCGGCGGGTTCGGAATCATGACCGTGGCGTCTCTGGTCGGTTTGGTGCTCGCCGATCGAATCGGCCTGCGGGGTCGACTCAACGCTGCAGCCGAAGTACGAACCTCGGGGCTCGGCGACGTCCGAAGCGTCGTCATCGGCGTTGTCCGCACCAGCGTCATCATCGAGACGATCGTCGCTGCTGCTCTCGCGGTCCGCTTCGCCGTCGGGTACGGCGAATCACCGACCCGTGCGCTCTGGCTGGGGATCTTCCACTCCGTCTCGGCGTTCAACAACGCCGGATTCGCCCTGTACAGCGACAGCATGATCGGCTTCGCCACCGACCCCTGGATGTGCATTCCGTTGCTGGTCGCTGTCGTATTGGGCGGTCTCGGTTTTCCGGTGCTCTTCGAGATCTTTCGTCATATGCGACGGCGTTCCCAGCGGCGATGGTCGCTGCACACCCGGCTGACGCTGTCGGTCACCGCCGTCCTACTCGTAGTCGGCCCGGTTCTGGTGTTGGCGCTCGAATGGTCTCGCACCCTGACCGAATTCGGCATCGGGAGCAAACTCCTCGTCGCAGCGTTCCAAGGAATCATGCCGCGCACCGCCGGATTCAACAGCGTCGACTACGCCCAGGTCGACAACGCCACCTTGCTGGTCACAGACGTACTGATGTTCATCGGCGGCGGCAGCGGCGGCACCGCCGGCGGTATCAAGGTCACCACGTTCGCGCTACTGCTGTTCGTGATCATCGCCGAAGTCCGGGGCGACCGAACCGTGACGGTATTCGACCGGCAAATCGACGCTCGAGTGCAACGCCAGGCACTGACAGTTGCTCTCGTCGGCGTCGCGCTCGTGATGATCTCGGTGGTGGCTCTTCTGGCGGGAACGGATTTCGACCTCGACGTACTGTTGTTCGAGGTCGTCTCCGCGTTCGCCACCGTGGGGCTGTCCACTGGGATCACCGCCCAACTGCCCGCATGGGGACAGCTGATACTGATCGTCCTCATGTACCTGGGTCGCATCGGCTCGATTACCCTCGTCAGCGCACTCGCCGCACGAGAGCGTGACCGCCGGTACCACCTTCCCATGGAAAGGCCGTTCATTGGCTAGGAAACCGTCCTCCGACGTGGTCGCCGTCCTCGGGCTCGGCCGCTTCGGCAAATCCCTTGCACTCGAGCTGATGGAACAGGGCACCGAGGTCCTCGGCGTCGACACCGACGAGGCCGTCGTCCAACGAGTGTCCGATCGGCTCACCCATGCCGCTGTCGCTGACACCACCGACGAGGAGTCACTGCGGCAACTCTCGGTGCACGAATGCGACCGTGCCGTGGTCGGTATCGGGTCCGACCTCGAAGCGAGTCTGCTCACTGCCTCCGCACTGATAAACCTGGACGTCACCAACATTTGGGCGAAGGCGATCAGCAACGCCCACGCAAAGATCTTGACTCAGATCGGCGTTCATCACGTAGTCCGGCCCGAACACGACATGGGCAAGCGAGTTGCCCATCTCGTGCGTGGCCGGATGATGGATTACATCGAGTTCGACGACGGGTTCGCGATGGTCAAGACCTCGCCGCCGTCGTTCCTCATCGGGGACAATCTCGGCCGGAGCGCAATCCGAACCAAGCACAAAGTCACTGTGGTCGCCATCAAGCGCCCAGGCGAGGGTTTCACCTACGCCACCGCCGACACAGTGATCTCTGCCGGTGACACCATCATCGTTTCCGGCCAAGTACGCGACACCGAACGTTTCAGCGAACTGACCTGAATCGGCCGCTGACGTCGCTGCTTCGATGAGGTCGCGGATCTGTTCACGATCTACTGTCGAGCCTGTGAACATGCTCGAAGAACTGCAGATTCCTACCGGCGCCGCTGCGGCAGCGATCCTGCCGCAGCTGGTCTGCGTTCTGGCCGGGACCTCTCCCGCGGTGTTGCCGGTTCCTGTTGCCGACGAGCGCGAGGCGCAGCGGCTACGCGACGCGTTGGCCCCGGGAAGCGAGATCGAGGCAGCGGCGGCCCTCGTCGTCGCGACGTCCGGCACCACCGGCACACCCAAGGGCGCGATGCTGTCGGCGTCGGCGCTGCGGGCAAGTGGCAACGCGACGCACGATCGCCTCGGCGGTCCTGGGACGTGGCTTCTCGCGTTGCCCGCCCATCACATCGCAGGGATGCAGGTGCTGCTGCGCAGTGTGCTCGCGAACACAGATCCGGTGATACTGGACGTCGGTGCGGGTTTCGATCCTTCGACGCTACCGGCTGCCGTCGCCCGGATGTCCGGTCGTCGCTACACCTCCCTGGTTCCTACGCAGCTGGTCAAGGCTCTCGACGATCCCGCTGCGACCGAGGCGTTGGCGGAGTTCGACGCCGTGCTGCTCGGTGGTGCGGCGACTCCGGTTCCGTTGCGAGAGAGGGCTGTTGCGGCGGGTATCTCGATCGTCCGGACCTACGGCATGAGCGAGACAGCAGGCGGATGCGTCTACGACGGCGTGCCCTTGGACGGCACCCGTCTGCGCCTCGATTCTGGGCACATAGATTCTGGGCACATAGATTCGGGACGCGTCGTGCTGGGCGGGGCGACCGTCGCGCTCGGATACCGCGGCATGCCGGACCATCCAGCGTTCGCCGAGCCCGGTTGGTTTCGCACCGACGATGCAGGTCGGTTGACGGACGGTGTTCTGTCGATCGAGGGCAGGCTCGACGAAGCCATCTCCACCGGCGGTCTCACCGTGGTGCCTCAGGTCGTCGAAGCCGCGCTCGCGACACATCCCGCGGTGCGCGAGTGCGCGGTGGTGGGTCTGGACGACACCAGGCTCGGCCAGCGAGTCGTCGTAGCGATCGTTGCGTCGTCGACCGTGACGCTGGCGGACCTGCGGGAGCACATCGCGCTGACGTTGGATTCCACGGCTGCTCCGCGCGAGCTCTACCTGGTCGATGCGCTTCCGATTCGGGGACCCGGCAAGCTGGATCGCGATCGGCTGCGGGTGGCGTTGGAGACGCTGACTCCTGTTCGGTGAACCTGCAAGTGAGACAGCCGGCGGTCGCCGTGCAAGCATTCGTACATGAGCACATTGGTCTGCTTTCACGCCCATCCCGACGACGAGGTCTTCACTACGGGCGGAGTCATGCGCCTCGCTGCCGACGCAGGCCATCGAGTGGTACTCGTCACCGCCACCGACGGTGCCCACGGCGAGTTTCCCGACGGCATCCTGACAGACGGTGAAACGCTCGCCGAACGACGCCGGTCAGAGCTGGCCGAATCGGCGGACGTTCTCGGGGTGAGCCGAGTAGTGATGCTGCATTACCTCGACTCAGGCATGGCAGGGACCCCGGAGAACGGCAATCCCGACGCCTTCTGCAACGCAGACGTCGAGGATGCGGCCGGCAAGCTGGCTGCGGTGTTGAACGAGGAGAACGCCGACGTTCTGACCATCTACGACCCGAACGGGGGCTACGGGCATCCCGACCACATCGCGGTACACGTCGTCGGCCTCCGCGCGGCCGAGATCGCGGGCACGAAGCACGTCTACGAGACGACCACCAATCGCGATCATATGAGGGCACTCGTCGAGGCGAATCCGAACTGGTCCGAAGAGAACAGTCCCCCCGACATGGAGTCCTTCGGACTACCCGAATCCGAGATCACGACCATCATCGACGTCGGTTCGGTCATGGATGCAAAACGTCGGGCGATGCAGGCGCACGCAACTCAGATCGGCGACTTCGGTCCGTTCCTCGACATGCCCCTCGACATGCTGCAGACGGCGTTCGGCCTGGAGTGGTTCCGGCGCGTCGGTGGTGGGCCCGGGCTCACCGAGACCGAGTTGCCCCTCTAGCCCCCGCAAGCGGCGTGGTCTCCGCGGTCCACGTGCACTGATCGACATCGTAGGTGAGCAGGCGTTACGGCCACCAGATTCGCCTTTCAGTCGGTTATGGGTCGGAAAACAGACCGCGAGACGGTATGGTGAACCCCGAGGAGACGTACGTCGCGGCGGATGCGACGTACTGTCAGGGGATGGGAGGCCACGAGCAGCGATGGTTTCGTCAGTCGGCATGTCCATGGGTACCAGCGGCATACGCGCGGTCCGGACCACCGACGGGCGGTCGTTTGCGGCCGAGTGGTTCCCGTCGGCGGGTCCGATACCCGACGCTGAAGATGTTGCGCACGCGATTCGCGCGATCGTCGATCGGCCCGATGCCCCCCATTCGCTCGGCGTCGCGTTTCCCGATCCCGATTACAGCGCTGCTCTGAAGACCGCGCTGGTCGAGGAATACGTCTCGGAAGTACACATCATCTCGGAGATCGCCGGGACGATCGAGAAGCTTCGATCGGATCCGGAGTTCAAGTACCGCACCGTCGCGCTGTACGACCTGGGAGCGACCGGCCTGGAGATGACCGTCGCCGACATCGACAGCGGGACCGTCTACGCTACGACGCGGTCGTCCGAGCTCAGCGGCTCCTCCATCGACTGGACTGTCCGCGAGCACCTTCTGACTCTCGACATTCTCGCGGTTCCTCGCAATCAAGAGGAAGAAGCCTCCTTGCTCGAGTTCAGCAAGGAGATCAAGGAAGCGCTCACGACGCACGAGGCGACGCAGACCTCCGATGGGCAGTTCCGGCTGATGGACCGTCGTATGTTCGACCTACAGATCATCCGACCGGCCGAGCGATCCGCAATCGCACTTCGCGATCTGGCGGAGATGTCGGAAATTCCACCCGAAGTCGTCGTCGCGATCGGTGGCGGCTCGCGCATTCCGCTCGTCCAGGACGTGCTGCGACGCTACCTGTGTATTCCGGTGATCGTGCCGGACAACCCAGAGCTGCTCGCCGCCGAAGGGGCAGCGCTCTACGCGACGCGGGTGGACGAGGCAAAACCGGCGACACCGACCGCAGCGAGGCGCAGCGCTCGAACGTTGCTGACGCCACTGCTCAGATTCGGACTACCGTCGATTGTCGCCGTCAGTGTGCTGTCGTGGATGTTGTGGCCGGAGGCAAGTGACGACCGTTCCGTAGCCGGGACACCCGTCACCACCATCGCCGAGACGGCGTCGACGACAGGCGTCACGGCGTCCGATCGGTCGGCAGCGATGTCGACGGCACCTACTTCCGCTCCGGTGGTGGCAACGACGACGGTCTCCCCGAGCCCAGATCCCCAAGCGCCGGCTCCATACGTTTCGCGATACAACAGCGATGCGTACGTGGCGCCGCACGCCCCTCCGCCACCACCACCGGTTCCGTTTCAGCTCCCGCAGATCCAGCTACCTCAGATTCAGCTACCAGCACTTCCGCGGTTGCCGTTCCCCTGAGCGGCTCGGCACCTCGAGGCAGGTCGTACCTCGTGCAGACCAACATGCTGCGATAAGCAAAGATCATTCAATGGCCACGACAGCACACTGGATCGAGGGCGCACGCCCGCGGACCTTCCCGAATGCGATCGCACCCGTCCTCGTCGGCACCGGTGCTGCAGCCTCGCTCGACGGCGCGGTGTGGTGGAAGGCGTTGTTGGCACTCGTCGTTTCGTTGGCCCTGATCATCGGGGTCAATTTCGCCAACGACTACTCCGACGGCATTCGCGGAACCGATGACGAGCGAGTAGGCCCGATGCGACTCGTCGGTTCGAGTGTCGCATCTCCTCAGGCCGTCAAAGCTGCCGCCATCGGCTGCTTCGCAGTCGGAGCGGTCGCGGGACTGGCGCTGGCGGCAACGTCGGCATGGTGGCTCGTCGCGATCGGCGTCGTGTGCATCGCGGGCGCCTGGTTCTACACCGGAGGGGCTAAACCGTACGGATACAGCGGACTCGGCGAGGTCGCGGTGTTCGTGTTCTTCGGGTTGGTCGCGGTGCTCGGAACCCAGTTCGTTCAAGCAGGCAAGGTCGATTGGGCCGGCTTCGTCGCAGCCGTGGCAGTCGGGTCGTTCTCCAGCGCAGTTCTCGTTGCCAACAATCTGCGCGACATCGACACCGACCCGGACTCCGGAAAGCACACTCTCGCCGTGCGGTTGGGCGACACCCGGACGCGGCTGTTGCACCTGGCTTTGATGGTCGTACCGTTCGCAGTCACCGTGGCCCTCGTCGCCCGCACTCCCTGGGCGCTCGTCGCGCTCATCGCACTCCCCCTGGCCGCTCGGGCGAACAAGCCAGTCCGCACCGGAGCGACAGGGTTGGCGCTCATTCCAGCACTCCGCGACTCCGGCCTCGCGATGTTGGTGTGGGGTCTCACAACCGGAGCTGCGCTGGCGTTCGCCTAACGCTTGTCGGGAACGAATGCCCCCAGCAGGAAGTTCACGATCGAGATGATCAGTGCGCCCCAGAAAGCCGCTCCGAAGCCGGTGATCAACAATCCGTAGTCGGTCGCCGTCGAGATCCACGCCGACAACATCAGCATCAGTGTATTGATGACGAGGGTGAACAGCCCGAGCGTCAGAATCAGCAGCGGCAGTGACAGCAACTGCACCACCGGCTTGATGAAGGCGTTCACGATAGTGAACACCGCTGCAATTCCCGCGAGGACGATCAAATCCCAACCGGTACCGCGACCGGAGCTAGCGAGGTCGATTCCGTCGACCCACTGCGCTGCAAGCCAGATCGCGACTGCGTTGATGACGAGCCGTACGAGAAATGTCATGTCAGACACCCTAGGTGGTGCGGGCCGCGGTAGCCATGGATGGTGGTCGCTCCGCTTACAGGGCAGCGGTCGCTCCGCTCCAGTGGCACGGTTGAGTGCACCTGGGTGCGCTCGACCGCGCCACTACGGGACCAAGGATTCGATCCGCTCACGCAGCCGATCAGGCTGGCGCACGATGTCGAGGAAGCCGTCATCAGCGCCTCGAATCAGGCCGAGCAGCAGGTGCTCACAGCGGATTTGCGAATCCTTGTGCGCAATAGCCTCCCGCAACGACAGCTCCAGCGCCTTCTTCGCGCCGGGCGCGAAGGCGATATGCCCAGATTTTCGACGTAGCCACCCCCGCTTCTCTGCGGCAGGTCGGTCGAGCGCACCTTCGCCGAAGGTGGCTTCGAGGCTCGCGCGGACAGCATCGAGGTCGATACCGATCGATTCCAACGCCTTCGAATCCCCGTCACCCAACGCGATCCCGTCGGACACTCTCGATCGCACCGATTCCGAGGTATACCCCTCTCCTTCCAACGCGCCACGGAGCCCAGGTTTCGCCGATGCGATGACACCCAGAAATACGTGAACAGGTTCGATTCGCGTTGCCTTCAGCCGCCGCGCTTCCCGCTGCGCTGCGACGACGGCCTCGCGCGCGTCACTCGTGAACTTCTCGAACATTTCTTGCTCCTAGTTTCCGTTGTGCTTCTTGTGCACGGCCTGCTTGCTCACTTCGAGCGAGTCGGCGATCGCTTGCCAGGACCACCCTTGCCGTCGCGCGTTGCGCACCTGAATTGCCTCCAGCCGCTCGAGTAGTCGGCGGAGCGCAAGAACTGCCCGTAGACCCTCCTTTGGGTCCGGGCTACCGGCCGCGGCCGCGAGTGTTGTCGCTTCGGTCATGAGTGTCAACGTACGTTGACAACACAGTTTCGTCAACCTTCGTTGACGTGCCAGTGCAAACCACCGAGGCCGCATACCCTGGAAGTCGTGAACACTGCGAACCTCTCCCGGACCGAGACCCGACGTCGATCACGGCACATCACAAACGTCGCGTATCGCATCGAGTTGGATCTGCGAGGCGCAACCGATGCCCAGCGAGACACCTTCGGCACACGAACAACCGTCACGTTCGACGCCAGCACCGAGGCGACATGGCTCGACTTCATCGGTCCCGAGGTTCTGTCCGTGACGATCGACGGCACGCCTGTCCCCGTCGACCACGACGGCTCTCGGATTCAACTCGTCGGGCTGGGTCGGCACAACACAGTCGTCGTCGATGCGCTCGGCCGGTACAGCAGGTCCGGAGAGGGGCTGCACCGCTTCGTCGATCCGGTCGACGACGAGGTGTACCTCTACACCCAGTACGAGCCCGCCGACGCCCGACGGGTGTTCGCCAACTTCGAGCAACCGGATATCAAGGCTTCGTTCACGTTTCAGGTTTCGGCACCCGAGCACTGGGAAGTGTTGTCGAATCGGACCGGCAACCGCTCCGGCGAGACGGTCACCTTCGATCCGACCCTCCCGATCTCGACATACATCACTGCAGTCGCCGCAGGCCCGTACCACCGAGCGGAATCGACCTGGTCCAGAGGCACTCTGACCGTCCCGCTGGCAGCGCTGTGCCGCGCCTCAGTCGCGGAGCACTTCGACCCCGAGGACATCTTCGAGATCACCAAGCAGGGTCTCGATTTCTACCACGACAAATTCGACTTTCCCTATCCCTTCGGCAAATACGACCAGATCTTCGTACCCGAGTACAACCTGGGAGCGATGGAGAACCCGGGTCTTGTCACCTTCACCGAGTCGTATGTATTCCGTTCGGCTGCAACGGAAGCACAGTACGAGCAACGCGCCAATACCATTCTTCACGAAATGGCCCACATGTGGTTCGGCGACCTCGTCACGATGGAGTGGTGGGACGATCTGTGGCTGAAGGAGTCGTTCGCCGACTTCATGGGAGCCTTCGCCTCTGCGCATGCGACACGATTCACCGACGCATGGGTGAGCTTCGCGAATCGACGCAAAGCGTGGGCCTACCTGCAGGACCAACTCCCGACGACGCATCCGATCGTCGCCGATATCCCTGATCTCGAAGCGGCGAAACTGAACTTCGACGGCATCACTTACGCGAAGGGCGCGAGCGTGCTCAAACAACTCGCGGCGTATGTCGGGGAGGACGCGTTCTTCGAAGCCTCGCGCAGGTACTTCGCCGAATTCGCCTACGGCAATACGACGCTCGCAGACCTACTCGTCCACGCATCGGCGGCGTCCGGTCGCAATCTCGACGACTGGGCCTCGGCATGGCTGCAGACAACCGGGGTGTCGACGCTGTCATGCACCGACTCTGCGATCGTACAGACCGACCCACGACCACACCGGCTCGCGATCGGTCTGTACGACAAGGATTCCGAAGGCAACCTGGTGCGTGTCCACCGTCGCGAGATCGACATCAGCACGGCGAGCACGCCGATCGAACTCCCCAGCGCCGCGCTGACTCTCCTCAACGACGACGACCTTACCTACGCGAAGATTCGGTTCGACGCGTCCTCGCTTGCAACTATCGAAACGTCACTCGATCGAGTCGTGGATCCTCTTGCGCGAGGGCTGATCTGGTCGGCTCTGTGGAACGCCACCCGTGACGCCGACCTGAACCCGAGTACCTACGTCGAGATCGCATCGAAGTTCGCGGGTTCCGAGACGAAGGTCGGGGTTGCCAGCGCCGTCGTTGCCAACGTCCAATACGCGATCGACCACTATCTCGACGACTCCGACGCCGCTTCGCAGACATGGATTTCCACCTGCTGGAGCCAACTCGAATCGGCCGACCCCGGTAGCGATGCGCAGATCGTATGGCTAAGAGCGGTCGCGGCCGCATCCCAGGCGTCGGACGCCCGCGCTCGCGAGATCGAAAGACTCGTCGACGGCACCCTGCCCATCGAGGGCCTCGAACTCGACCCGGAGCAGCGGTGGATGCTACTCCGCTCATTGAGCGCCCTCGGCCACACCTCCAGAGCCGCACTGGACGCCGAATTACAGAACGACAAGACAGCTTCCGGGCTGAATTCACACCGGGCCGCAGTCGCGGCACAGCCGACCGCCGAAGCCAAGGCCCGAGCGTGGTCCGATCTGATGGAGTCGACCGAACTGTCCAACGACGCGGTCGACGCCACCGTGACCGGGCTGCGAGCAGGTGGACGGCGCGACCTGCTCGCCATATACGACGACCGTTACTTCGACGCCATCGCAGATCTGTGGTCCACGCGCAGCATCGAGATTGCGCGCCGACTCGTCGTCGGCCTCTTTCCCCAGCAGGAATCGACGGACGCAGCCGACGCCTGGCTGTCCGCGCACGAGTGGGCTCCTGCCGCGTTGCGCAGGTTGGTCATCGAGCAACGAGATCATCTCGCCCGCGCGCTGAGGGTGCGACGGGCGTTCGGGCTGTAGAGCCGACCGGGTTACGAGTGATGCCCGTTCATACTGGTGATAAGAACTCGTGCCCCGAGGACCTGCCGCCGTCGTGTCAACCAGGCTCAGCTAGCGCTCTTCTGACGTTCCACGCTCGCGTCACATCCACAGGGTTTGGAATTCGTGTGCGAGCGCGTAACGACCTGATCAGGACCGCGTGACATAGTCCGAAAGTCGGTCGAGGGTTTCTGCGAGCTTCTTCTTGAATGTTCCTTGCAACGCTTTGCCGATCGGGCCGACCAGCAGTGGACTGGAGACGTCGAGGTCGATAGTGACGGCCGTATTGTCCCCTGACGCTTGACATCCGACGCGCATGTGGATTTTCGAGCCGGTCGACCCTGTGCCGTCGAAGACGATTTCGTGCGGCGGACTGAACGCCTTGACCTGGAAGGTGATGGTGTCGACGAGGGCTGCAACCTTGATTTTTTCGACCATGACCGCCCCGACCCCGATGGTCTGCGGCGGCAGTTCCTCCCAGCCGACGTGCAACGCATGCCAGGACTCGAATGTGGTCACGTCCGAGACGGTGCCCCACACTTCCTCGGCAGTTGCAGCAATGTCTCGGCTCATGGTGGTCGTCGTGCTCATCAGAGTCCCTTCGATGGTGGATGTCACTGACGATTACCCATCATAGTTGACTTGATGTCAACATTGACATCAAGTCAACGAACTCCTACGGTCGAGTGACTCAGATCTCTCGCCGCCTCACTCGATTGGGGCCGAAACCGAAGGGGAACCATGACTGCCACGACCGACTCACCCGTGCTCGAGAACCAGCCCATCGAGACCGGAGCAGCCGTGTTGGCCAACGTGCGCGCCTTGGTGCCCGAGTTGAAGAAGGGTGAGGCCGAGAACGAGAAAGCCCGACGACTCTCCGACGACACCGTCGACGCCCTTCGCCGAGCGGGCGCATTTCGCATTGCGGCACCGGCACGGTTCGGTGGACTCGAAACCGGCCTACGCACGATGCTCGACGTCTCCGCCACTGTCGCCGAAGGTGACGGCGGAGCATCCTGGGTCACCACGTTGTCCAACATCAACCATTGGGCGCTGGGGATGTTCTCCGAGCAGGCGCAGACCGAGGTCTACGCCGAGGGGCCCGATGTCATCATCTCCGGAGTGGTATCGCCCACGGCCGTCGCGAAACCGGTCGAGGGTGGGTACCTGGTCAGTGGTCAGTGGCCGTACGCGTCGGCAAGCCTGCACTCGACGTGGTGCACGGGCGGCGTGGTGATCGAGGACGAAGACGGATCGGTAGCAGATCAGGGAATGGCCCTGATCCCTCGCAGCGACTACCGCGTCGACGACACCTGGTACGTGGCGGGAATGCGCGCATCCGGCAGCAACACGGTCGTGGCCGAGGATGTGTTCGTGCCCGAGCATCGCATGCTGTCGATGATGGGAGCGTTCAGCGGATCGTATGTTGCCGAACGCACCGACTCGGCATTCGCGCGGTCGGCGTTCGGGCCGATGCTGGTGATGGTTCTGGTAGGTCCGCAGCTCGGAATGGGCCGGGCAGCATTGGAATTGGTACGAACCAAAGCGGCAGAGAAGTCCCTCGCCTACACAGTGTTCGATCGCCAAGCCGATTCGGTTGCCTTCCAGATGCTGGTCGCCGAAGCCGCGCTGAAAATCGACACCGCCCACCTGCACGCCTACCGCGCCGCCGACGACGTGATGCGCTGGGCCGAGGCCGCCGAATATCCGGATCTGCTCGCGCGCGCACGGGTGCGCGGAGACGCCGCAACAGCGCTACGAAGCATCAATGAGGCATTGAACACTCTTTTGGACGCTACCGGTGCGGGCGCATTCGCAGATGTCAATGCGTTGCAACGGATCTGGCGGGATTCGAACGTCGGTGCCCGGCACGCGGTGATGCTGCCGCGGGTGTCGATCGAAACGTATGGCAAGGCGCTACTGGGAGTGGAACTTCACGACCACATCACCCCGATCATCTGATGACCACGGCGAAGGACGATCCGGGTTCGTGCAGGTGGCGCTACCCGCTGCCCGATGTGTGGAGTTGAACCTGCCTCCGATGGATCCGTTCGAGACAGGCGAAAACTGCAGCTCGTTCACTCGGCCGGACTACCAGCGGGTGTTGTGTTTGCGGAGCTGATCGGGGTGGCCGACCCCAACACCATGATGAGCCGACGTGAGTGCATCGATTTCGCTCATCAGCACGGCCTACCGCTGGTCACCTGAAGCAACGGATGCTCTCTGGCGTAGTAGCTGTCCACATTCGCCTACCTCGAGGAGAAGACCTCACCGCATGAATCCTGATCTGTTTCGCGACGCGATGGCGCGGGTGACCGGCCCGGTGGCGATCGTGACCACACTCGAGGACGGTCTAGCCCACGACACTCGGAATCCACACCCCGCACACGTGATCGACGTACGGTTAGCACGACGACCACCGCAGCGATGACCTGAACTCGACGCAGCCTGCGACGACATCGCCTGCGAGCCATGAAATGAGATCTATTGTGCCGGAAACGACTTCGAGAAAGCAGGCCCGCGCCGCGCAAGCGGCGGAAACCAGACAGCGACTGATCGACACCGCTGTCGACCTGTTCGCCGACAACCCCTACGACAAAGTCGGCGTCACAGACATCGTCGAGGCCGCCGACGTGGCACACGGCCTACTGTTCCACTACTTCGGAAACAAGCGAGGCATCTACCTCGAAGCCATGCGGGCCACCGCCGACGGGCTCTCCCAATCGTTCGCGAACCTCCCCGACGGCGCACCCGACGTCCAGATCCGCGCAGCACTTGCGGCCCATCTGACCCACCTCCGCACCCACCGCGGGTTGGCGCTACGGATGATCCTGGGCGGGCGCGGTGCCGATCCGGAAGCCTGGCAAGTGTTCGAGGACGCACGCACCGGCGCCCTCATCGCCGGTGCGACGCTGCTCGGACTGGACCCTCACAATGCTGCGGTCGCTCTTGCCGGTCGGGCTGCAGTCGCGGCCATCGACGAGACCACCGCCCGATGGCTCGACGACACCGCCTTCTCGGTCGACGCGATGGTCGAAATGCTCATTCATGTCATCGCCGCCTGTCTCGAAACGGCACCGCTGCTCGACCCGACCGTGTCGGTAACTGCTGCAGTGGCCACGATTCTCGGTGGTGACATCGAACGTGCTGTCTCGCGTGGTTTCTCGGAATAGGGTGCGTGGGGTGGACAACATCGCGCGGGCGCTGCGCGCCGTAGGAATCAACGCCGTGCGGTTCTACAACCGGCATGAAGTGTCTGTCTCAGAACCTATCCCCGATGAGCCCGTTCTGTTCGTCGCCAACCACGGCTTCGGCGGAATCATCGATCTGAACGTCGTCGCGTTCGCTGCTGCATACGACAAGATCGGCCTGGATAGAGAAGTGATCACACTGACTCACCAGATCGCCTGGACCCTGCACGCAGACAAACTCGTCGAACCATTCGGAGCCAGACCTGCAGACACACAATCCGCGCTGGACGCATTCGAGGAAGGGCACAACGTCCTGGTGTTCCCCGGCGGCGACCTCGACGCACTCAAATCATGGAAACAGCGCAACGAGATCCTCTTCTGCGGCCGCACCGGATACGCACGCCTGGCACTCGAGGCCGGTGTACCGATAGTCCCCGTCGTCACTGCCGGCGCGGGCGAATCACTGCTGGTCCTCAGTAGCGGCAACCGCCTCGCCGCAGCACTCCGACTCGACAAAGCGCTGCGCCTCAAAGCCCTTCCCCTGTCCGTGTCGCTGCCCTGGGGAATCAACCTCGGCCTGGTCGGATTACTCCCGTACCTCCCGCTGCCCACCAAGCTCGACACATCGGTACTCCCACCTATGCGCCCCCGACCGGACGAATCGGCGCAGAATTTCGCTGAGCGGGTGCACAAGGCAATGCAACTCGAACTCGACTCCCTGACCAAGAACCGTCGGCCCGTGATCGGTTGAGCCGAGACCGGCTCGACGTTGCAGAGACGGTGTCGATTACAGCGGTGTCCATTGCGAAAAGACCCATGCAGGCACGTAGTCAGCGCAACCGGAACAAGAACCGACTTGTTGCCTATGGTTCTCACAGGGGTACGCCAGGAAGCTACGCAGCAACTGCTCGACATTCGCGGCCCTCATACACGGACCCTGTCCTCAACATCGCCTACAGCACGTTGAAGCGGCGTCGAGCGAGGCAGATCAGAGCCGACCGATGGTCTTTACCCTCTGCGCGTTTCCGGTCATAGTACTCACGAGACGCTGGTTCGCGAAGCGAGGCGAACGCCGAAAGATACAGTGCACGTTCGAGTCTGGCGTTTCCTCCGCGCTGTCGATGCTCACCTCACATCGAGGTTCCCGAGCGGTGGGTGCGGGGTGCTACGCCCGGCATCGAGGTCAGGATCGGCCCGGCCTGGCGTTTGGTCAGTTCGGACTCGAATTGCTCCTCGGGTTCGGCGTAGGCACGACATACCTCGCTCAGCTGCCGCACAAGGGTTTTCAGTACGAAGTTCGACTTCTCCGCCCCCCGGCACGATCACGGTCTGCTCGGCCAGGGCAGCGATGATCGATTCCGCAATCTGGTCCCCGATACTCGGTGCCGACCGCTTCGCGACGCGTCGCAGTGCCGCTGGAGTTGCTGCTGCGAAGCCGACCGGCCCGCCGAATTCCGCCAGCAGTGTCAGGGCGACGGGTCGGTACAGGTGTTTGCCGATGGCCCGTTCGAGGGCGGGATGCACCGAGAGAAGCACTGACCGGATACGGCTCGAGACGCGGTTCTTCTCGGTCGCCAGGTCCGCATCGAACCCGACTAGCATCCGCAGACGTTCGACGATGTCGTCGTCCTGGGTGACCGGCAACAATGTGTCGGGCAGCGCGCGGGCGGCGTCGGCAATGATGAACGCATCGCGCGCATCGGTTTCGCCTGCCCTGGATACAGCGCGGCAATCCACCGCATCTGCAGGCCCAGCAGGTACGCGACATCGATGCCCTTGTCGCGGGCCACCGCCATCGACAGTGCCCCGATGTTGTGGAGCTGATCGACCACCACCAGCACCGACCCCTGTGCCGCAAGCGCGGAGAACAATGCGCGGAGCATCGTTTCGTCCTGCGGCAGGTCGCGGCCGAGGATCCGACGCCCTCTGCTCCGGCGGCAACACTCGAGTAGACGTGCGTTCCGTCCGGGCCGCAGCGATCCCGGCCGCGCGCCAACTCCGGACATATTCAATGCGGAATTTTCGCTGCCCAGTTCGTGTCGGTGGGGTCCGATATCCTCGAACGTATGTTCGAGACAGGGAATACGGCGGGTATCTCCACCAGCCACAACACCGCGATAAATCCGTCGGTGGATGCGGCGGCCAGTGATGCCTGTGTAGCCGGATTGTCGGTGTTCGCTGCCCGCTGCCGATCGAGGGAGAACCGTTCCCGCGCACAGATGGTGGAAACAGTGTGCGAGATCGCCGAAATCCGATTCGCCGACGCCGACACCAGCGACGGCGATCCGTTGACGGTGATGCGGTCGGTGGTCTGCGAAGTAGCGGCAGCACTCGGGGTCTCCCAACGCGTCGCGCGTCCACTCGTCGATGTCGGATTGACCCTGAACAGGCTGCCACTGACAGCGCTACGGATGGTCTGCGGAGTCCTCGACTGGGCACGAGTGACCGCGATCGCATCGGTACTCGGCAAAGCCTGCAATGACACCATCGACGCCCTCGAATTCGAGGCCCTCGCGCTCGCCGAGACGGTCGGTCGGTCCGCGGATCCTGCGGCTGATGCTGTGGCAGATGTGGATGGACTACGACCCACAAGAAGCCTCCAGGGTGCGCTCGGCATCGGTGAGAGGGCAACGCAGACTGTCGATGACCCAGGAAGGAGACGGATCTTCACAGCTCAAGGTCACCATGACCGACGTCGAAGGCGCCGAAGCGGAAGCGTTGATCGAAGAACTGATCGGATCGGTCTGCGCTCAGGACCCGCGGTCGGCACGGGAATTACGCGTCGATGCACTGCTGGCGTTGCTGCACGGCGAGCACGCTCTGCAGTGCCGCTGCGATCGCGGTGACCAGTGTCCGCAGTACGGGGTCGCTGATCTCCCCGACGGCCGCCGCGGACATCTGATCCAGATCCTGATCGAAGTCGAAACGTTGCTCGGGTTGAGCCAGACTCCCGCAGTCCTCGCCGACGGAACACCACTGGATCCGGAGTTGGCGCGGATGCTCGCCGAAGACGGAAAATGGCAAGCCCTACTGGTCGAGCTGACCCAATCCGAGGCCTTCCACAACGCCCGCCGAACACAGTCGCCCGGGGATGCGAATACAACACCGGGCACCGACACCGACAGCGACGAGCCAGACGACAACGATGAACCGGACAACGGTGAACCGGACGACGAAGATCCGGACGACGACAGTGGCGGCCCGCGGGGTGGCGGTGGTCCAGACGATGACGGTGGCGGCCCGGACGACGATGGCCCGCAGGGTGGCGGTGGCCCGGACGGTGACGGCGCCCCGGACGACGGTGATCCTGACGACGGTGGCCCCCACACGGGGAGCGGGTCGGGCACCGGTCCGGCCCGAAAGACGAACTCCGCGAACAACACCACCACAGCACCGCCACCCGAGAAACCCGAACCCGATACGGCGAGCGGGCCCGACCCGGAAGCTGCAGCCGGGCCGACCAGCCGCGGCGCCCGAGTATGGCGACTACTCTTCCGCGGCCGCATCAGACCCGCCGCCACCGTCCCGGCGTACCGACCCACCACCACCAAACAACACCACCGCGGCCACCGCACCGGCAGAGCCGCCGGCACCGCCAGGACCCCCGGAGAGCACTACGCACGCGCACACTTGATCACCGCACTCCTGACCGCGATCACCGACAACCCGGAACTCGCCGCCGGACTACACCCCGACGGACACGGCGCACACACAACACCACCCCCAGGAGCACTGACCTACCGACCCAGCTCCGAACTCGCCGCCCGCATCCGCATGACCTACAGCACCTGCACCCACCCCGGCTGCGACATCCCCTCCACCCGCTGCCAACTCGACCACATCGTCCCCTACAACCACACCAACCCCCGACACGGCGGCTGGAGCATCGAAGAAAACCTCCACCCCGTCTGCACCGGACACCACCAACTCAAAACCGCCAAAACCTTCACCACCGCCATGCTCACCGGCGGCGCGATCCTCTGGACCAGCCCCGCCGGCCTCCGCACGATCACCCTCCCCAACCTCGGCTGCCCCACACCACCCCGCACCCGAAAACGAGCCCGAAAAAACACCATCCCCGACCCCGACACCACCACCGACCTCACCACCGACACCTGGTGGGAAACCAACATGCCCCCACACACCACCCCACCCACCCGCACCGACCTCAACACCGCCCACACCGACACCGCCCGCACCCGAATCCGCATCATCCGCCGACAGTTCCGACAACACAAACACATCCAAAAACTCCGCGAACAACTCCGCGAACGAAACGAACCCCCACCCTTCTAGCCGAGCACAGCGAAGACCAGCACACCCCCACCCGAGGAGAGGAAACTAGGCTGTAGAGCATGGCTTCGAACAAGATCAACAGCACCGCACTTGCAACCTCGACCCTCGCGGCGGGAGGGCTGCTGGGCGGGTTCGCCGTTGCGCAGAGGACCAAGAATCGCCAACTGGGTGGCGCGGTGCTTGCTGCGGTCGGTATCGCATGCACGGCGTCGTGGAACGCATCCTCCGGCCCGAAGGTCGCGGGCGCACTACTCGGCACCTACCTCGTCGGCTTCGGCGCATCGCACCCCTTGTCGAAGAAGATCGGGGCCTGGCCTGCGGTCAGTGTCGCTGCCGGCGCCACAGCAGCAGCGTCACTCGTACTCAGCCGCTCCTGACGAACCCAGGCCACAAACCCGGGCCCAGGACCGGCACACCACTCAGACCGCGAACTCCCCTGACCGGGTGAACTCCCGCAGCTTCTCTGCGGGCCCGACGAGATCCATGCCCTGATCAGCAACCCACTCGTCGTTGAAGTACGTCCCCGCGTAGCGCTCGCCTCCGTCGCACAACAGCGTCACAACGCTGCCGCTCTGCCCCGCAGCTATCATCTCGGCTATCAGACCGAACGCGCCCCAGATGTTGGTACCGGTCGACCCACCGACACGTCGACCGAGAACATCGGAAGCGTGCCGGGCGGCAGCGACCGATGCGGCGTCAGGCACAGCAATCATGCGATCGATCACCTGTCCGACGAACGACGGCTCGACGATGGGCCTCCCGATTCCCTCGATGCGAGAGGGCTTTCCAGTCGAGAAGTCAGCGCGGCCGGTCTCGTAACCACCGATGAACGCCGAGTTCTCCGGATCGACCACTGCCAATCTCGTTGCGTGACGGCGGTATCGGATGTAGCGACCGATCGTTGCGCTGGTACCCCCGGTGCCTGCGCCGACGACGACCCAGGTTGGAATCGGCGACTCTTCCTTCGTGAGCTGATGGAAGATCGACTCCGCGATGTTGTTGTTGCCGCGCCAGTCCGTCGCCCGCTCCGCATGGGTGAACTGGTCCATGTAGTGGCAGTCGGGTTCGGCCGCGAGTCGATGGGCCTCGGTATACATCGCGGCCGGATCGTCGACGAAATGGCAGCTGCCGCCATGAGATTCGATCAGCTCGATCTTGGTCGGACTGGTACTGCGCGGCATGACGGCGACGAAGCGGAGGCCGAGCAGTCCGGCGAAGTAGGCCTCACTGACGGCGGTCGAACCGGAGGAAGCCTCGATGACGGTGGTGTTCTCGGTGACCCAGCCATTGCAGATTGCGTAGAGGAACAGCGATCTGGCAAGCCGATGTTTGAGACTGCCGGTGATGTGGGTCGATTCGTCCTTGAGATAGAGCTGGACGTTCCATGCCGATGGCAGCGGATAACGCAGGAGATGCGTGTCGGCCGACCGCTGAGCGTCGGCGTCGATGAGCCGGACCGCATTGTCGACCCATACGCGAGAGGCGGAATGATCGACGATCGAGGTCACTACCGGCCGTCCTCGCCGCGCAGCTTCGCCTGCAGGTCTGCCCGCGCCTGACGACGCCCCTCGTCGACACCTGCGATCGACTCGTTGACGCGGATCCGCAGCGATTTGAACAACACGAGCGACAGCGGCAACGAGATCAGTACCGCGAAGACGGCCGCGACCAGAACCGGAATCTCGACTCCGACCAGCAGGCCAACTCCGACGATGACGGCAGCGATGACGACCACGAGCAACAGTCGGGCGCCGCTGTAGAGGGCAACGTCCCGGAACAGCTGCCCCTTGGTCGCGGTGGGCACGGGCGGCGTGTTGCGTTCTTTCACGAACCCCAGGTTACCGCGCGGGAAGGGCCCGCTGTAGCGGCCTCGGCAACCCAGGTCGTCAAGCAAAATTCGCCCGTTTCGGGCGGCCTGACTTATCCGTTTTGTCCATTACCTCCCCTTTACCAACTTTAGATCAGTCGAGTACCTAGGGGTTCGAGTGCCACCATGGTGCTCGAACACGAATTTGCTCCATCCACTGTCCGGCGCAACGGCACCAGATTCCTCGACCTGACCAGGGTCGCGGATGCACAGGGAAGGGCCGCCGCCCGCCCGGACACAGCATGCAGGAGGACACGACCAAGATGAGCGCACCAACACTGCACAAGGCTCAGGATTCACTGCTCACACCCGGGCAGGTAGCGGCGCTCTTTCATGTCGATCCGAAGACGGTGACCCGATGGGCGCACGCCGGCCGTCTCGGCTCGCTGCGCACACCAGGTGGCCATCGCAGGTTTCGCGAAGCTGAGGTCATGCAGCTTCTCTCGTCGTTGACGACCGAGGCCGCACACCGCTAGCAAGTAACTCTCGACCTGCAGGAAAACCACAAAACCGCATACCGAATTCTCAGGAACTTGCAAACCGCATTGGGGTGCACTCCGCACCCTGACGCGACTACCCTGGGGTGAGGAGGTGCGTCGTGATCTATCTTTTGGCGTTGATCGGTTTGGTGGTAGTGATCGTGCTGTTCTGGAAGGCTTTCGGTCCGACCGTGCAGGCACCGGCCGGACCGATCAAGGGCCCGGACGACGATCCTGAATTCCTGTGGCGGATGAATCGAGACGCCCGTCGCTCGGGAACCGAGGGACGGGAAACCGGCAAGCAGGATTCAGCCGAGTAAAGGTGTCGAGAAAGAGAGAACAGCCCGTCTCATGTGGCGGGCTGTTCTCGTCCGAGAATGCTCTTGGTGTCCGTGCCGGGGCGTGGGCTGCGTAGATCACTGGCGCGCACTACGTCCTCGGGTCGGTTACTGGGGAATCCCGACGCGACAGCTGCCGCGAGTTCCAACAGCGCAACACGGGTCCGCCGTTTCAATCTGTTCATATCGATCTCCGCGCCCTCCTCGAGGTGGGGGTCGAACGGGATCAAGACCACCTGACGGCATCGCTGATCGAAGTGCTCGACCACCTTGGCAAGATCGACTTTCCGCGCTCCCGGCGGCACGGCATTGAGGACGGCAACCGACGATCGAACCAAGTCGCTGTGCCCGTGGGCATCGAGCCAGTCCAATGTTGCCGATGCGCTGCGGGCACCGTCGACCGCACTGGAGCTGACAACGACCAACGCATCGGAGCCTTCGAGGATGCTGCTCATCGCCGAGTGCATCAACCCGGTCCCGCAATCTGTCAGCACGATGCTGTAGAACTTCTCCAGCAACTCGACGGCCCTGTCGTAGTCCTGGCCACTGAACGCCTCGGAGACCGCCGGATCCGTGTCCGATGCCAACACTTCGAGCCTGAAGGCATTCTGCGATGTATACGCCCGAACGTCGCTGTAGCGCTTCAGATCGTCGATGTCGCGCAGCATGTTCCGCACAGTCGCCGGTGTCTCCAGCGGCACCTTCTGACTCAGGGTGCCGCGGTCCGGATTTGCATCGACTGCTATCACGCGGTCCCCTCGGATCCGCGCGAACGTAGAGCCGAGCGTTGCCGTCGTCGTCGTCTTTCCGACACCGCCCTTGAGGCTGAGCACCGACACGCGGTAGCAGCCGACGAGATGCCGGTCCACCTGTCGAGTCAGCCGCACCAACTGCTCGTCACGCGCACTGTTCCCAAGATTCACACGCCGGCCGGTCATCGTATGAAGCCACCGCCGCCATCCGAAAGCCGGGGGCGGTGCAACGTGCTTGACGAGCAACGCGTTGGTGAGATCGAGAGCGGATGCCGATGCCACCGGCGGCAACGTGCCCTGCAGCCCGGGCTCAGGTTCCAGGGGCCGCGAGTTAGGCCCGGCCGCTTCGGGAGGCATCGGAACGGGGGTCGAGCGAAACCCTGGTGTAGCGGTAGCAGGCTCCGGCGTAGGGGCCGAAGCCAACTCCTCGCCGTCCTCCCCGGGCTCGGCCGGACTCACCGCTTGCCACGAGCTCATCTGCCATTCGGCCACGACCGATTCCCCCTGTCGTTCCGGACTCCCCAGCCGGACGACGCGGACGTTACCAGCGTCAGTTGAGTCCTGCGTAGGAGTGCAAGCCGGAAACGACCATGTTGATGATGAACAAGTTGAACAGCATTGCGGTGAAGCCGCCGATGTTGATCCAGGCCGCACGGGTGTTGCGCCATCCCGACGTAGCCCGAGCGTGCAGGTAGGCCGCGTAGATGATCCAGGTGATGAACGACATCGTCTCCTTGGGATCCCATCCCCAGAAACGACCCCACGCAGCCTCGGCCCAGATCGCACCGAGAATGACACCCGCACCGAACAACGGAAACGCGATGATCGTCGTCTTGTATGCGAGACGGTCGAGCGCCTGGGCGTCGGGAAGCTTGGATGCGAACCGACCCCAGAAGCCTCGGCTCTCCTCACCGGCGGGCTGCTTGATCCGCAGCAGGAACAGCAGGCTGGCGACGCCGGAGACCAGCAGGATGCCGCTGCCGACGCTGACGATGGTGACGTGGATCGGCAGCCAGTACGAGCGCAGCGCGGGCACGACGGGCGCAGCGTCGGCGTAGAGCTTGGTTGCCGCGAGGAACATCAGCACGATGATGGGAGCAAGAACGAACACCAACATCGGGCGCATCGAGCGCTTGCGCAGCAGGACGATCGAGGTCAGCGTGGCGGCCGCCGTTGCCATGGTGACGAACTCGTACATGTTGCCGAGCGGGAACCGGTGCGTGGCGAACCCTCGGAGTACCACCGAGGCCACGTGCAACACGAGAGCGAGGATCAGCAACGCAAAACCCATCCCCGACAACCGCTCCGACAGCGGTCGTTTGGGGGTCTCCACAAGACGTCCAGGAACGTTCTTGTCCAAGACGGGCGCACCGCTGCCGACAAGCTCCTTGGCCTGTACCGCCGTAGCCTTCGCCGATGCGTACTGCGCAATGAGCAGGACGAATGCGAGCACGTAGATTGTGAACGCGGATTCGAACGACCAGTCGCTGTACTGCGAGAGAGTCTCGTTGATCGGCATCGGTCAGTTCTCCTGATCTTTCGTGTCCACTGTCTTCACATCGCCGATCAGTCGTTCGCAGAGTCGGTCGAATTCTTCGCCCCAGCCCGCCTGATCGGTCCGAGCGAGGCCACCGAGTTCTACTACAGTACGTCGTGTGTCCGAATCGGTGCGCAGTCGGACCCACACTCGACGACGTTTGATCACCAGGGACACCAGCAGTCCACCCATCATCGTCAACGCGAACACCAGCACCCACGTCTGAGCCGGGTCGTGCGAGACCTGCAGGTTGACGAACTCCTCGGCACCGTCGAATCGGACCTCGGTGCCGTCGGAGAGCGTCGAACTCTCCCCCGGCATCAGGTTCACACGGTCCTGTTTGACGAGTCTGCCCTGGTTGATCATCTCCTGATTCAAGGAGAACAACGACTGCGGGTACCCGGTGTCGAGACCGGTGTCTCCGCGATAGATATCGATCGCGACGGCTGGATCGGTCATCGCCGGGTAGCTCGACGACAGCAGGTTGCCATGGAAGAACGCCGTCGGCGCGAACAGTCCTTCGATCGCGATCTGGTTCTGTCTACGTTCCGTCGCCTCCGGGTAGAGACCACCGGGCGGGTCGATCCGTAGCACCCCACTGGACAGGAAGGTGGTGGCGTCGGTCGGCTGCCACTGGACGGTCTCGGTGCGGGTCTCGCCGTTCGGGAACGTGACGGTGAAGGTCGGCGCGTACCCGTGCCCCTGCAGGTAGACCCTGTCCCCTGCCACGCGCAGTGGGTGATTGACCTGAAGTACGTCCTCACGCCAGACGTTGTTCGCCAGATCGTCCTCGGCCTGATATTCGATGTTCGAGGTGAACATCTCGGCCTGGCCGTTATCGAGGTAGTCGGCCTTGAAGTCCTTCACACGGATACACAGCGGTTCCAGATCGGTACCGTCGACTCGATAGCCGGCGCGAAATCCGTCGTAGATGGCCGGCGTAGTACTGCAGATGCCGGGTCCGTCGTTCGCGATGACGATGACGTTGCCCTCGTACCCGTAAAGCTTGCCCAGCGCGATCGCGGCGAGCAGTCCGACGAGCGAGAGATGGAAGACGAGGTTGCCGAACTCGCGGAAGTATCCCTTCTCCGCCGAGAGCGTCACTTCCTCACCCGAACCACGCACTGCCACCCTCCAGCCACGCAGCTGTGACTTCACCTTGGCTGCGGTCTCCTCGGCCGTGGCGTCGACGGTGTACTCACGGTGGTGCGGCAGCCTCGCGAGATTGCGAGGCGTCGGTACGGGTTTGGTGCGCAGCGCCTTCGCATGCTCGATACACCTCGGCACGATGCAGCCGATGAGCGAGACGAACAGGAGCGCATAGATGGCGGTGAACCAGAAACTGGAGAAGACGTCGAACAGCTCGAGCTTGTCCATCAGCGGTCCGAGAGTCGGCCTGGCCGCGATGTATTCGTCGACCTTGCCGGCATTGAGGCTCCGCTGCGGAACCAACGCCCCGGGAATCGCTGCGAACGCGAGGAGGAACAGCAGCACCAACGCGGTCCGCATACTCGTGAGCGACCGCCACGTGTTGCGCACCAACGCAACCGCGCGCCCGACGGCCGACTGCCGAGGAGGGTTCGACGGCGGGCGGGTATCGAGATCCGTCATATCGCCGCTCATATCGGGAGCACCACATCGGATACGAATGCGTCGCGGACCCAGCTCACGAACACGTCCCACGCACCTGTGACGAGTGCAATTCCTACTGCTATCAACATGATTCCGCCGAACACCTGTATCTGTCGTGCATGGGTGCGAAGCCAACCGACTCCGCGTAGGGCGCTCACCGAACCGAACGCGAGAATCACGAATGGCAGACCGAGGCCGAGGCAGTACGCGATGATCAGCGCGACACCGCGGGCCGCCGTAGCGCCCTCGGTACCCGCCGCGAGCGAGATGACGCTGGCGAGCGTCGGGCCGAGACAGGGTGTCCATCCGAGCGCGAACACCCCGCCGAGCAGCGGCGCACCGAGCAGACTGCTGACCCGTCGAGGCTCGAACCGAACGTCACGCTGCAGCGCCGGAACGAGTCCGATGAACACCAATCCCATTGCGATGGTGATGACTCCGCCGATGCGCATCAGCAGTTCACGGTTGACCGACAGTGCCGAAATCGCACCGAACACGGTCGCAGTGGCCAGTACGAACACTACGGTGAAGCCCAGGACGAACAGTCCGGCTGCACCCGCGACCCGCAACCTGGTCGATGCCCGGACCTTCGTCGTCGCAGCTTCGGACGCTGTCACCGCCGGAGCGTCGGCGCCGACGACACCCGCCAGGTACGACAGATAGCCGGGAACGAGCGGGACGACACACGGGGACGCGAACGACACGAGCCCGGCGAGGATGCAGACACCGAACGCGAGAATCAGTGGACCCGTCGCAGCCGTCGTCTGGAACGTCTCGCCTATACCGGCCGCGTAAAACTGGTGACTCACTGCTGATCGGGCTCCTCGCCCGCTATCCGTTCGACGACGGGTTGCAGGTCCTCGGTCAGGAGTTCACGCAGGAACACCGCTGCGACGCGGTGTTGCTTGTCGAGAACGATGGTCGTCGGGACGACCGACGTGGGGATGCCGCCGAGCGCGGTGAGCGTGCGCATGGGCGGGTCGTAGATCGACGGGTACGTCACCTTGTTGTCGACGACGAAGTCCTGCGCTTTGTCCTGGGCAGCGTCGCGCACGTTGATACCGAGGAACTGGACGCCGAGATCCTTGGTGTTGACGAAGACCTCTTCCAGATCGTCGGCCTCGCCGCGACACGGCCCGCACCACTGACCCCAGACGTTCAACACCACCGCCTTGTCCTCGTAGTCGGACAGCGAGGTGGTCTTGCCCTCTTCCATCAAGTCCGGTCCGGACAACTCTCCGAGGGTGCCGCGCTCTGACGGCGGGTCGTAGAAGATTTCGGTCTGGCCACCCGGTGAGACGAAATCGAACGTTCCGCCGGTTGCCACTGCATCGGTGCCGGTCGCGCATCCGGAGACGAGCGTGAGCGCCGACAGTGCAGCTGCTGCGGACAGAAGAAACTTGCGCATCGGAGTATCAGGCCCCGGTCACTCGGGGGTCGCTGGCGCCGGCGGGTTCGGAGTAGACGATGTCTACGAGGGTGTCACCCTCGTAGACCAGCGAGGTCAACGACGCCAGGCCGCACTGACGGTGCCGCGGATCGTGCCAGAGCCGCTCGCCTTGGAGGAACCGACGCAGCGTCCACACGGGCAGCTGGTGGCTGACGCACACGGCCTCGTGTCCGACGGCTGCGACGCGCGCGGCATTCACCGCGGCCAGCATTCGGTGCGCGATCTGCAGGTAGGGCTCGCCCCACGACGGGGTGAACGGGTCGCGCAGCTTCCACCAGTGACGCGGACGACGGAGCGCACCGTCGCCGACCGCCACCCGCAGACCCTCGAACTCGTTGCCGGCCTCGATGAGGTTCTCGTCCTCGGCGATCTGAAGGCCGTGAGCTTTCGCGATCGGACCTGCCGTTTCCTGCGCTCGTTGAAGAGGCGACGCGACGACATGCGTGATGTCGTGTCCGGCAAGAGCATTCGCGACGGCAGTGGCCTGCGCTTGCCCGGTCACCGAGAGACGAAAGCCCGGCAGGCGTCCGTACAGGATGCCCTTCGGGTTGTGCACCTCACCGTGCCGCAGTACATGGACGATCGTCCGCGTTGCCTGATGCGGGTGGAGATCGCTGGAGTCGGGGATGCTCACTTGATTCCTGCTTCTGCTCGGGCCGCTGCACGAGCGGCGTCGGGAAGTGCGTCGGCGATGATCTCGAAAGCACGGTCGTCGAGAGCCGCAGACACGAACCACGCCTCGAACGCGCTAGGCGGCGGGTACACACCACGTGAGAGCAGGCCATGGAAGAACGCCGGGTAGCGCCACGTCTCGGCCGCTTTGGCGCCCGCATAATCGGTGACGGGTCCGTCGGAGAAGAACACGCTCACCATAGTGCCTGCGAACTGCACGTGATGACGAACTCCGGCCTCGGTCAGCGCATCGCCCAGCAGTCCGCCGAGACGCTCGGAGTTCTTCTGCAGCTTCTCGTAGACGGTCGCGTCCGCAAGCTGCAGGCTCGCGAGCCCCGCTGCGACTGCGACGGGGTTACCCGACAACGTTCCCGCCTGGTAGACGGGTCCGGCCGGTGCCAGGTAGGCCATGATGTCGGCGCGTCCACCGAACGCGGCTGCGGGCAACCCGCCCGACATGACCTTGCCGAACGTATAAAGATCGCCGGCAACGCCGTCGATGCCGTACCACCCTGCGGCGCTGACACGGAAGCCCGTCATCACCTCGTCCATAATGAGCAGCGCACCGTTGTCGGTGGCCTGGCGTCGGAGCCCCTCGTTGAATCCGGGGACGGGCGGGATCGCGCCCATGTTCCCGGCCGCAGCCTCGGTGATGATGCAGGCGATCTCGCCCGGATTCGCCGCGAATGCTGCAGTGACTGCGGCGAGGTCGTTGTAAGGAACGACGATCGTGTCCGACGCCTGCGCGCCCGTGACTCCCGGAGATGTGGGCAGTCCGAGGGTGGCGAGACCGGATCCCGCGTCGGCGAGCAGCGCGTCGACGTGGCCGTGATAGCAGCCGGAGAACTTGACGATCTTGGTGCGACCGGTGAAACCGCGCGCAAGCCGTACGGCGCTCATCGTCGCCTCTGTGCCCGAATTCACAAGGCGAACCTGCTCGACGGGACCTACTCGACGGACGATCTCCTCGGCTAGCGCGATCTCACGCTCGGTCGGGGCGCCGAACGACAGCCCGGTCGATGCTGCCTTCTGCACCGCCTCCACGACGACCGGATGCGCGTGTCCGTGGATCATCGGGCCCCACGACGAGATCAGGTCGACGTAGCTGTTGCCGTCGGCGTCGATCATTGTGTAGCCGCTGGCCTCGGTGATGAAGCGCGGCGTACCGCCGACCGAGTGGAAAGCGCGCACCGGCGAGTTCACCCCGCCTGGAATGACCGCGCTCGCGCGCTCGAAAAGCTGGGCCGAAATCGGGGCGTCGTTGCCGGTGGATACAGTCACGAACCCCAGTGTCCCAGGTTTGCCGATCTCGCCAACTACAGGGCGTAATAATCAGCCCTTCTTGCGCTTCTTGTCCTTCTTGTCTTCGTCGTCCTCGTCCTCGTCCTCCGGCATGACGATCATCGCGACCAGAACAACCGCCCAGATACCGAGCGGCCACATCGGCCAGTATCCGGTCAGTTCGCCTTCGGAGATGGACTGAAACCCCCAGATTCCCGTCATGATGATGGCGCCACCGAACCACCAACGCCACTCATCGAAGTACTCACGCCACTGTGCGGCGTCCTTGGACTTCGCGAGGAACTTCGATTCGGGATCTTCGGAGGCCGAGAATTTGGGGGATACGGGCAAATCGTCGGTTACCCGAGCCAACTCACCCCTCGTTGCCGACAGCCACACTGCGTCGAGCCGCTCCTCGTACTCGGCAAGTGTCAGCCTGCCGTCGGCCATCGCTGTTCCGAGCAGCTTCGCTGTCGCCTCACGCTCGGCGGTTCCGACGCGCAGCTTCTCCATATCGGAACTCATCTCGCACTCCTGACGTACCGATCGGTATCCGAATTGTCAGGTTATCGCCTATCTCCGACATCTTCAGCTCTTTGGTTTCGGACAACCCTCCGGAAAACAAGAAAGCCGCCGACATCAGGCCTCGTTCAGAAGGGGCCTGATGCCGACGGACGTCTCGGGTCGAGCTACGGGCGGCGGCGCTCCGCGTCACGTTCGGTGTCAGCAGGGTTCACCTGTGCGTGGCGGGCGTCATGTGTGCCCTCCACGGATGCCTCGCCTACTGCACCCGGCTGCGCGTTGCGCTTGACTGCTGCATCTGGCTGCGCGTTGCGCTTGACGTCGGGATCGATCTTGTTGGCCCGCTCGTATTCGGCGTCGAGCTCATCGCGCGAGGTGGCAGCATCGCCCAGATGCGTCTCGGCCTGCAGATTGAGCCTGCGAGCCTCGGCGGCCTTGGCCTCGGCATCGGCCTGCGCGCGTCGGGCTTTGGCGGCGCTCTCGTCGGCGAGAGCTTGACGCTCGTCGACCTCGGTTGTCCGCTCTGCGGCCTTCTCGCGAATTCGCTCGGCCTCTACTCGTTTGGCCGCTTGCTGCTTACGCGTCAGCGCGAGCGCAATGGCCACGATGAGCAGAACGACGACGACGGCTATGACGATCCACACTGCTGTATTCATTACCTACCCCAATTATCGGACGAGATAATCGGTTACCCGTCAGAGGTCGAGGCAAACCCCAGAACGTCTGCCACCGCCGTCGCCTCGAACCAACCATCGGCCGCCGACCGGAACGATTGCCTGCTCATGGTCCCGACCGAGGCGGGGATGCATCCGAGGACCGGTCGGCCGGTGACGTCGGGAAGTTCGACGAGGTTGGTCCGCGCGGCCAGGTCGGGTTCTGACGGCCACGCCCCGACGATCAGCCCGGCACAGAACACCCCGGCATTGCTCAGGGCACCGACCGTCAGCGCCGTGTGGTTCAGCGTCCCCAGTTCGGCGCTGCACACCACCACGACCTGTGCACCGAGCTCCGCCGCTACGTCGAGGAGAGTGAACCCGTCCGCGCCGAGGCGCACGAGAAGCCCGCCTGCACCCTCCACGAGAACGACGTCGGTATCGAGTGATCGGATATCGGTGAGCACGGATCCGAGTTCGAGGAGAGGCGCGGACGCCAGGCGTGCCGCGACATCCGGGGCCAGCGGGTCCCGGTAGCGAGCCGACTCAACCGTTCGCTCCACGCCCGCCAGGCGTCGAACCTCGGCTAGGTCACCGGGTTCGCCAGGCTCGACGCCGGTCTGAGCCGGCTTGACGACGGAGACGGATGCACCGAGGTTCATCGCGGTCACAGCGAGCGCTGCCGTCGCGATCGTCTTCCCGACGCCGGTCGATGTGCCGGTCACGACCAGAACCGTCATACCCGAGCACCGTCGAGGACCGAACCGAGAACGGACCCGATCACGTCCAGCTCGTTCTCGGTCAGGTTCGCCCGCGCAGTGAGCCGTAGCCGTGACGTGCCTTCCGGTACCGACGGCGGCCGGAAGCATCCGACGTGCACCCCTCGTGAATATGCCTCGCGTGCTGCATCGTAAGCACGCTCGGGATCTCCCAGAATTACCGAGACGACAGCAGATTCGGGTACGTCCGCGCCCACGATCTCGGCCAACTGAGCGGCGCGCACACGCACCGCAGCGGCTCGTTCGGGCTCACGAGCGAGCACCGCCAGCGCGGCACGGGCAGCGCCGACTGCGGCTGGGGCGAGGCCCGTGTCGAAGATGAAGGGTCGTGCGACGTCGATCAGATGCGCCCGCACTGCGGCAGGGCCGAGGACGACTCCCCCCTGCGATGCCAGCGACTTCGACAGTGTCGCGGTGACGATCACATCGGGTAGTCCCTGCAGGCCCAGTTCGTGGACGAGCCCGCGGCCCCCGTCGCCCCGGACACCGATCCCGTGCGCTTCGTCGACGAGGAGAACAGCCGAGTGACGTCGACACAGCGCATGCAGCTCGCGGAGCGGCGCGAGATCCCCGTCGGCACTGAAGACCGAATCGGTGACGACGAGTGCTCGGTCTTCGGTTCGCGTGCGAAGCGCCAGCTCCACCGCGGCCAGGTTTCGTCGGTCGTACACCTCGATGCGTGCCCGCGACAGTCGGCACGCATCGACGAGAGATGCGTGCGACGCCGAATCGGACAGGATCAGCGTTCCCCGCCCGGACAGTGCTGCCACAACACCGAGATTCGCGGTGTACCCCGAGGAGAAAACCAGAGCCGACTCGGCTCCGACGAAGGCGGCCAACTCGGAGTCGAGCTGCTCGTGCAGGACGGTGGTACCGCTCACCAGGCGTGAACCCGTTGAGCCTGCACCCCAATCGCGCACCGCGGCGCACGCAGCGTCCACGACGTCGGGGTGGCGACACAGTCCGAGGTAGTCGTTGGAGGCGAGATCGATCACCCCCGGCTGTGCACACGTGCGGGGGCGCAGGTCTCGGTGCACGCCGCGCTCGAGTCGCAGAGTCGCCGCATCGGTCAACCAGTCGAGTGTCGCCACCCGAGCGACCCTACTTGAACGGCGTTCAAGTTTGCGCGACAGCCCCCAGCGCCGCACAGATGCGCGCGATCTCGTCTGCACTGCAGATGTACGGCGGCATCGCATAGACGAGACGTCCGAATGGTCGCAGCCACACGCCCTCCGCTACCGCAGCGTCGGTCGCTCGTTGCATATCCACGGGCTCGTCCATCTCCACGACGCCGATGCCGCCGAGCACACGCACGTCGGCGACGCCGTCGAGTGTCTCGACTCCAGCCAAGCCGTCGCGCAGGCCCTGTTCGATGCCCGCCACCTCGGCTCGCCAGTCCCGTTCGAGAAGAAGTTCGACGGCTGCGACTGCGACCGCGCATGCCAGCGGGTTTGCCATGAACGTCGGGCCGTGCATCAAACCGCCTGCCGCACCCGCACTGATCGTCTCGGCAACGGGCGAGGTGCACAGCGCAGCGGCAAGCGTCATGTAACCGCCGGTCAACGCCTTACCGACGCACATCACATCGGGTGCCACACCCGCGTGGTCCGCCGCGAACAGCTCGCCGGTACGTCCGAATCCAGTGGCGATCTCGTCGAACACCAGAAGAACGTCGTGCTCGTCGGCCATTCGACGGAGCTCGGTCAGGTACCTCGAATCATGGAACCGCATTCCGCCCGCGCCCTGCACGATCGGTTCGACCACGATGGCGGCAACCTCGTCCCGGTGCCGCTCGAGTAGCTCCTCGAAGAGACGCACGTAGTCGGGCTCGTAATCATGCGGCGGTGCGGGCGCGAAGATCTGCCGATTGAGCACGTCCGACCACAGCGAGTGCATTCCGCCATCGGGATCGCAGATGCTCATCGGCGCGAACGTGTCACCGTGATACCCGCCGCGCCACGTCAACAGCCTGCGCTTGCTCTCCCGCCCGCGCGCACGCCAATACTGGATGCACATCTTCACGGCGACCTCGACCGACACCGAACCGGAATCGGCGAAGAAAACCTTGTCCAGACCCTCCGGCGTGATACGCACCAATAGTTCCGCGAGCCGTGCCGCAGGTTCGTGAGTCAGTCCGCCGAACATGACGTGGCTCATTCTGCCCAGCTGATCGCGGGCGGCGGCGTCGAGCACTGGATGGCGGTAGCCGTGCACCGCTGCCCACCACGAACTCATCCCGTCTATGAGTTCACGGCCGTCGGCGAGCGTCAGCCGGACACCGTCGGCGCCGGCAACCACGAGCGGCCTGGTCGTGGACGGGAACCCACCGTACGGGTGCCAGACGTGCCGAGCGTCGATTGAGGAGATCTCTGTCGTGTCGATGCGGACACAATAACCGCACTCATCCTTGTAACACGCATGTTACGTCTGCATTACACTCGCCAGCATGGAGGCACAACACGAACCAGCGCGGTACTCCTGGCCGGATGGCTTCCGGGAGCACCTGATCGCAGAATTCGACGGGTACAGCCCGCTCGTCACGCGCGCCCTGGAAGACAACGGTGCGTCGATATTCCGTGATGGACCGTACGGCCGAAGCAAGTTCTGGGCCCGCGTGCGGCACATCGGCCGAGAGTATCTGTGGCCTTCGTGACCTTTCTCTCCTCGCCGGAAACCGGAAAAGGTTACCGTCGAGTATGACTACGACTTCGGAGCACATTCGGAACACGTTGGACGGTCGCTGGCGCGATGTGAAGAACGAGGCACGCGCCCAACTTGTTCGCGACGAATTTCGTCCGCATTACACCCCGAACACCGTCATCGCACGCACCAAGGCTCTCGAGCAGCTCAAGCTGCTCGCCCAGCACGGAGCTGCAGACGACGGGTTCAAGAAGGAACACGGCGGCACCGGTGACGTCGGCGCCGCAGTCACCATGATCGAAATGCTCGCGATGTCCGACCTGTCGCTGATGGTCAAAGCCGGGGTCCAGTGGGGCTTGTTCGGCGGTGCGATCGAAAACCTCGGTACCGAGCGTCATCACGAGAAGTACGTGCGACGCCTCATCGACCTGGATCTACTCGGCTGTTTCGCAATGACGGAGACGGGCCACGGCAGTGACGTGCAGTCCCTCGAGACCACCGCGACGTACGACGCCGAGTCCGGTGAGTTCGTCGTCCATTCACCGACGCCGTCCTCGCGCAAGGACTACATCGGCGGAGCGGCCGAAACAGCCACCGTGGCTGCAGTATTCGCACAACTCATCACCGCTGGCCCAGGACAGGAGCCCGAAGGTCACGGCGTCCACTGCTTCTTCGTGCCACTGCGCGACGAGAACGGTGACGATCTGCCCGGCGTCACCACCTCGGACTGCCAGTACAAGGGCGGATTGCCCGGCGTAGACAACGGTCGGATCATGTTCGACCATGTCCGGATCCCACGCGACAACCTGCTGAACAAGTACGCCGACGTCGCGGCCGACGGCACCTACTCCTCCCCCATCGAGAATCCGAGCCGTCGGTTCTTCACGATGCTCGGCACGCTCATCCGTGGGCGCGTGACCGTCGGCGGTAGTGCAGCGGCTGCGGCAAGAGTCGCACTCGACATCGCGACTCGATATGCGTTGCAGCGTAGGCAGTTCTCGGCGCCCAAGTCCGAGGAAGAGGTGCTGATCATGGACTATCTGGTCCATCAGCGTCGCCTGTTCCCGCTCATCGCGAAGTCGTATGCGCTGCAGTTCGCGCAGAACGAGCTCGTCGCCAAGCTCCACGAACTACAGACGGCCGACAACCCGGACGCCGAGGAGCAGCGCGAACTCGAGTCCCGTGCAGCGGGCCTCAAGGCCGCGAACACCTGGCATGCTACCCGGGCGATCCAGGAGGCACGCGAAGCATGCGGCGGCGCAGGCTATCTCGCCGAGAATCGGCTCATCTCGCTCAAGGCCGACACCGACGTGTTCACCACTTTCGAGGGCGACAACCATGTGCTGACGCAGCTCGTCGCCAAGGAACTGCTCACCGCGTACGCCGACGACGTCAAGAGCATGAGCCCTGTCGAGTGGGTACGGTTCGCTGCCGAGTTCGCCGGTGACCGCGTCGTCAAACGGACTGCGGCCCAGACGATCATGCAGACCATCCTCGACACCCGGCAGGACAACGAGGAGGAAGGCTCGCTGTTCAACCGCGGCACTCAGGTCAAGATGTTCGAGGACCGCGAGGACTACCTGCTCTCGACCGTGGCGCGCAGGCTGCAGCGCAAGTCCAAGGAGATGAGCGCGTTCGACGCGTTCAACTCGGTCCAGGATCACGTCCTTCACGCCGCAAGCGCGCACATCGACCGGATCATTCTCGAGGCGTTCGTCGCCGGCATCGCGGCGTGCGAGGACGAGGCGGCCAAGCAGCTGCTCGAGCAGGTCTGCGACGTCTACGCGCTGTCGGTCATCGAGGAGGACAAAGCGTGGTTCATCGAACACCGCTACCTGTCCACCGAGCGGTCCAAGGCAGTGACTCGCGGAATCAATGAGCGCTGCAAGACTCTTCGCCCGCACGCGCTCGAACTGGTCGAGGGCTTCGGTGTCCCCGAGCAGCTACTCGGTGCCGCGATGCTCGGCCACCCGCAGGCCGGTAGCGACGACGAAGAAGCAGCACACCCCAGCAAGGCCTGAACCCGAAGCTGAGTGCGTAGCTGCATCCGAAACGCAGCTACGCACTCACGGGGTCGGGGCCGGGGACACCCGCAGTACCTGATCGTCCGATCCGTTGTCGGTGGTCACCAGGAACGACCCGTCGTGCAACGAAGTCAGCGAACGCAGTCGCCCGTACGCGTTCTCCAACGCGACGGCCTCCTGCGTGACCTCGGTACCGTCCTCGTTCAACTTCAGAAAGACGAGCTTCTCGCCCTGCTGGCTCGACACGACGGCGGCACCGGACCATTCGCCCCAGGCAGGCCCGTCGACGAATGTCAGCCCAGGCGTCGCGATGGTGGGCGTTCCCGAGCTCCAGACGGCTGCGCGCGCTCCCGGCACGCGATCAGGATCGGTCATCGGTACCGACTCGTCGTACGTCGATGGCAACCGGTCCGGCTTGTAGCCGTAGTTGCCGCCGGCCACCAGCAGATTGAGTTCGTCGTCCCGTGTTGTGCCCTGCTCGACCTCGTACAGGCGCGAGGTTCCCGGCGCGAACGCCAATCCCTGAACGTTGCGGTGTCCGAGCGTGTAGACCCGTCCCGGCGCATCCGCGGCCGCCGAGCCGTCGGCGTTGACGTGTAATACCTTGCCGCCCAGCGAGTTCGGATCCTGCGGAACCGACGGACTCGCAGTGTCCCCGGTCCCGATGAACAACGTGCCGTCGGGCGCGGCCAGAATCCGGCATCCACCGTGCCGTCCACCGTCTGCAACGGGAATGTCGTCGACGATCGTCTTGACCCGCGTGAGCGAAGTCCAGTCCTCGTCCACGGTCCACTCGAGCACCGCGATTCGATTGTCGGCGCCCGCCACGCCCTGGCACGTGTAGAGCACGCGCGACGTCGGGAAGTCCAGTGCCAATTCGATTCCCATGAGCCCGGTCTCGCCTCGGGCGTAGAGGTCGGCGAGATCGGCCTCGAGATCACCCACCGTCCCATCGGCGCGCTGGACCACGAAACGCCCGCTGCGCTCGCCGGTGAGAATCGTCCCATCGGGTGCGGACACAACATCCCACGGCTTGGTGAGACCATCCATTTCGACGGTCACATCGAGGGCAGGAAACGAGCCGACCGCAGTAACCGAACTCGGTGGCACCGTGCTGGGCTCGGCCGCTTCCGACTCAGGTCCAGCCGAGCAGGCAACCGTGAGGCACATGATCGACACCAGGGCGGAAGTACTGTTCAGCACGCCCCGTACACCCGTCACGAGGCGAGTCGGTAGCCTGCGTCGTCGACAGCACCGGCCACCGCGGCGTCGTCGATGTCCGTCTCGCTCGTGACGAGAACTCGGCCCGATTCCACGTCGACCTCGACGCCGACGACACCGCCGATCTCCGATATCTCCTCGGAAACCGAAGCAGCGCAATGCTGGCACGTCATTCCCTCGACGACAAAACTGCGTTTCATGGTTCGAACCTTCTTACGGTAGTCAGGAGCGGACGAGTCGCGCTATCGCGTCGGACGCCTCTTTCACCTTGGCATCCGCCTCGGGACCACCCTTCTTGGCGGCCTCGACGACACACCCTGCGAGGTGAGCGTCGAGCAGCTTGAGCGAAACGGACTGCAGCGCTTTCGTGGCTGCGGACACCTGCGTCAGGACGTCGATGCAGTAGCGGTCCTCGGCGACCATGCGCGAAATTCCCGCGACCTGGCCTTCGACGCGCCGCAATCTTTTCAACAGATCGTCCTGTTCAGGCGAATAGCTACTCATACCAGAAGATGGTACCCCTACCGGGTATGGGAACGCCGCAGAACCGACCATCGAACTGCATCGACCGACAGCAAGAGCGCAACGAGCACGCAGAACGTAGCCGCTGCGATCCACGATCCCGAGTATCTGGTGGACACGAACTCGGGCTGCCCGCCGACGACGGCCGCGAATGTGCTGTCGGTGACTCCGAGATTCCAGCACACGACGGCGACTACCAGCAGAGCAATCGCGCCGATGCCCTCCCCGATCCCCCTCATTCCCTACTCACCAAAACCTCCCCTAGCGCTTCTCGGAGGCCGTCGTCGTCTTTCGCCCACGCTTGGACCAGCGCTCCGCCGACCAGACGTATACCGATGCCGTGACGCCGACGCGGGACACCACTCAGTTCGCCGAGCACCCGGGCTGTCTCCCACTTCCTCGGCTCGTAGTCACCGTCCGAGTAATCGGCGGGGGGCAGCACCACGTCGATGTCGTCGAGTTCGACGGTCTCCGTCCCCTGCCGGAGGTACGAGGACGTGAGTTCGACGCTGACATGGCGTCGCGCAGCCGAAATCTGAACGTAGGTGAATCCGACGAGCAGCAGAGCGAACAATGCCAGCGCGAACCAGTGCACCACCGGCCCGGTCAGCAATTCCACCACCAGCACGATCGAGCAGAACGCGGGCCCCCAGGCAAGCGCCGACCAACGCGCGCCCGGTTCGGCGAACAACACTGGACTATCGGACACGAGCGAACCATTCCCGAGCCGGTGGCCGGTCTACCGTCGGGATGTCGGAATTCACGACACCATACTGCCCTGACGCCGCCTGATACCCAGCTTCCGGGTCGATCAGCCGGTCACCATGGCAGGCAGAAGAATCACAACAGCCGCGAGTACGCCTATCGCCACGACGAGTCCGATCAACAGCAGCTCTCGTGCCACGCCGTGTTCGCACGGAACCGTCTTGCTGGGCAGGTCACGCGGACGCGACCCCGGCACAGCCGTCGGAGATATCGACGTCGGGGGTGTGGATTTCGCTCGGACCTGCATGCAACTCCTCGGAAGTCCCGTATGTGACTTCCATCACGCTACCTGCCGAAGCGCGCCGAACTCAAACGCAGCTGGTCACGCCGCACTGAATCCCAACGTCATGATCAACACAGCGATGGATACCGCGACAAGGAGGCCGAGCAGTGCCCACAGTGGTCGGCCACGCTCGACATCCTCGGCGGATCGCATGTCGGCAGGTCGAATACTGGCGGGTCGAATATTGGGCTGCGTCATGGGTCTTCAGATCCGTCCACTCGAGGGTCCCCCATGAACGGTGATACTAATCACATGTTACTGAAGTGACGTGAGTGACACGCCGAGGGCGTCAGGCTTTACGGGAAGCCAGGAAGTAGGCATTGGACTCTTTACGGTGAAGTAGGTAGTTCGCTCCTGCGGCCAGCACCCCTTGCAGGATCGAGACCACACTCATGACGATCTGCAAGGCACCACCGTCGACACCGAAACCGAACAGCTGCGGGATCGCCAGCACCACGGTGACCGTTCCGATCATCGTCAACACCGCACGGGCCCACAGTCGACCCATCCGCATCTTCTGTACCCAGTAGGTGAACAACGCCGCGAAACCGATCCCGAACAACGCCATCATCACGAGGGCAACCGTCAGATATGTCTCGGCGGAGTCGAGCGTCAGGGGCAGCGAGGGATCCTGAGCCTTGATGTCGTCGACGAGCTGTTGCGCGAAGACCGTCCGCTCACCGTTCACCATGATCAAAGTCATCAACAAGCTGAGTAGTCCGAGCCCTGCCACTCCCCACAAGAGGTGCCGAGCTGTCTCGACGTCGACCGGGGCCGGTCGGTCGACCTGGTGCAGCGGCGGTGGGCCATGCTCGGCCTCCCAACGTTCCCAGTCCGGCTGGGGAGGTTGCTGCTCGTTCTCGGGATGCCAGTTGTTGCTCACAGCCACCCTGCCGCTTCTGTTGCCCAATAGGTCAGTACGACATCGGCACCCGCGCGCCTGATGCTCGTCAACGATTCGAGCACCGCCGCATCTCGATCGATCCACCCGTTCTGCGCGGCGGCTGTGATCATCGCGTACTCACCCGAAATCTGGTACGCCGCAACAGGTACTGGCGAGATGTTGGCAACGTCCCGAAGGATGTCGAGATACGACATCGCGGGCTTGACCATCACCATGTCTGCACCTTCGGCGAGGTCGAGCTCCACCTCGTGCGCGGCCTCGCGACGGTTCGCCGCATCCTGCTGATAGGTACGCCGGTCCCCCTGCAGCGAAGACCCGACCGCTTCCCGAAACGGCCCGTAGAAGGCGGACGCATACTTCGCCGAGTACGCCAACTGGCCGACCTCGGTGTGTCCGGCTGCGTCGAGCCCGTCGCGAATCGCGGCTACCTGGCCGTCCATCATTCCGCTCGGTCCGAGCAGGTGTGCACCGGCATCTGCCTGTGCCACAGCCATATCGACGTAGCGCGCCAAAGTCGCATCGTTGTCGACCACACCTTCGGGCGTCAGCACCCCGCAGTGGCCGTGATCGGTGAACTCGTCGAGGCACGTATCGGCCATGATGACCGTCGCATCGCCGAGATCCGCCTTCAGCGCTCGCAGCCCTCGGTTGAGGATCCCGTCAGGATCGCTTGCGCCAGTGCCGGTTGCGTCCTTGTCCTCTGGCCGCGGAACACCGAACAACATGAGACCACCGACGCCCGCAGCGACCGCCTCTTCGGCGGCCTTGCTCAGCGAATCCAGCGTGTGCTGGAAGACACCTGGCATCGACGAAATCTCCCGCTGCTCGGTAATGCCGTCCGCGACGAACATCGGCAACACCAGATGCCGTGCCTGCAACGAGGTTTCGGCAACAAGACGCCGAAGCGCCGGGGTGCGCCTGAGTCTGCGTGGACGATCTACCGGGAACAAGGGTGCCTCACTTCGTTTCAGCGCCGACGAGACTTCTTACGCGGAGGCGGCAGGGCGCCTTCTGCGCGCAGACGAGCGGCATGCTCGGCCAGCGCCTCGATCAGTGGACCGACCTGCGCGGTCTCGGGCTGCACGTCGACCCGCAGTCCGAACTCGACGGCAGTCTCGGCGGTCTTGGGTCCGATGCAGGCAACGAGCGTGCGCGCGTGCGGCTTACCGGCGATTCCGACGAGATTGCGAACGGTCGAACTCGACGTGAAGCACACCGCGTCGAATCCACCGGTCTTGATCATCTCGCGTGTCTCGGCGGGTGGCGGTGCGGCCCGCACGGTGCGGTAGGCGGTCACGTCGTCGATTTCCCAACCACGCTCACGCAGACCCTCGGCAAGCGTCTCGGTCGCAATGTCCGCACGCGGCAACAGAACCCGATTGACCGGATCGAAGACCTCGTCGTACGGCGGGAAGTCCTCCAGCAGCCCGAGGGAGGACTGGTCCCCCGACGGCAGCAGTTCGGGATTGATTCCGAACGACCGGACCTTCTCCGCGGTAGCTTCACCGACGCAAGCGATCTTCACGCCAGAGAACGCACGAGCATCGAGCCCGAACTCCTCGAACTTCTCCCACACCGCACGAACGGCGTTGGTGGAGGTGAAGACGACCCACTGGTATCGACCGTCGACCAGTCCCTTGACGGAGCGTTCCATCTGCGCCGGGCTGCGGGGCGGCTCGACGGCGATGGTCGGGACCTCGATGGGGATGGCGCCGTGCGTGACGAGCCGATCGCTCATCTCGCCCGCCTGATCCTTGGTACGCGGCACGAGTACGGTCCAGCCGTACAGCGCCCGAGATTCCCACCACGACATCTTGTTTCGTCCCGCGACGACCTTGCCGACGGTGACGACGAGCGAGCCCACGAGCTCGCTACCTGCGTCGTTGAGCGTCGCGAGGGTCGCTTCGACGGTGCGCTGCTGACGAGTGGTGCCGCGGACGGTGATCGCGGCGGGCGTCTGCGGAGCGAGTCCGTGTTCGACGAGTGCGCTTGCGGTCTCGGCGAGGTGTCCCGACGTCGCATGCAGGACCAGCGGACCGGGAGCTGCAGCGAGCGCAGCCCAGTCGACCTCTCCTCGGACGTCGGCCTCGGTGTGACCCGATCCCAACGCCATGCCCGCGTAGCTCGGCACTGCCGATCCGGAAGGCAGGCCGGGCAGAACCTCGAACTGCACGTGGGTACGGGCGACGGCACTGACCTCGGCAATCACCGAATCGGTGGTCAGCGGATCTCCCGACACGAGCCGGACCACGTCGTGTCCGTTCTTCGCCTCGGCGAGCAGAGTCTTCGCGACCTCTGCGGGCTCACCGAGGGCCGGCCGGACGTCGACGCCATTGGCGCCGGTCTCCGGGTCACGGGGCAGGTCGTTGCCGACGAGGGCGACGACGCCCTTGTCGACGTCCGGGTCCGTGAAGGCGAGCTCGGCGGCGCCGAGAACCTCACGTGCTCGGACAGTGAGCAGAGCCGGGTCACCCGGCCCGGATCCCACGAACAGGATCCGCCCGTTGGCGTTCTTGCGGACTGGGCTCATCGGTTGTTCTCCAGTGCTTTCTTGTGTGGGTAATGCAGTTCTATCGGGGTGGCCGGGCCCCTCTTGGGGATCAACCGCGCAGTTGCGATGGATCCGCCTCTGACCGGCGGCCGCGGGGCCCTGCGTTTGGCACGTCCGCGAGTCGGTGCGGTGATCGACCTAGACATGGGTGGCTCCCCCGGTGTGCGCTGACTGTGGTGATGACACAGCAGATGATGAGACAGCCGATGGTGAGGCTGCAGGTTCGGTGACGGCCACCAGCTCGCGAGCTCCGAGATCGAGCAACTCGCGGGCAAGGTCACGGCCGAGTTCCTCGGCATTGTCGATCGACCCGACGATGGAGGCCCGGATGCTGTCGCTGCCGTCGATGGCGGCGACGCACCCACGCAACGAGATCTCGTCGAAGATCCGGCCGTCCTCGTCGATGGACTCGACGACTTCCGCGATCGCACCCACCGGAGCGGTACACCCAGCTTCCAACTCCGCGAGCAGGCCGCGTTCGGCCGCAACGGCCGCACGTGAATTCGCGTCGTCGAGGCTGCGTACCACGTCGATGAGATCGGTATCGGCGCTGCGGCATTCGACGGCCAGAGCACCCTGAGCAGGCGCGGGCAACATCTGAACCGGGTCGAGGGACTCGGTGACGACGTCGAGACGGCCGATACGGGCCAGGCCGGCGCGCGCAACGACCACTGCGTCCAGTTCCCCGGACGCGACCTTCCCGATGCGGGTGTCGAGGTTGCCGCGCAACGGCTGCACGTCGAGGCCCTGACCGAGAGCTCGCAGCTGGGCTGCGCGGCGAGGCGCCGAAGTACCGACGCGGGCACCCGCGGGCAGCTCACCGAGAACGAGACCGTCTCGGGCGACGAGCGCATCACGCGGATCCTCGCGCTCGGGAATCGCGGCGATGACGAACCTCTCGTCGGGGGCCGTCGGCAAGTCCTTGTACGAGTGCACGGCGATGTCGACCTTGCCGTCGGTCAGCGCTTCGCGCAGCGCGGCGGTGAACACGCCGACGCCGATTGTCTGCACCGGGGCCGCGGAAAGATCGCCTGCCGTCTTGACGATGACGAGCTCGGCGTCGAGCCCTGCCGCGATGAGTCCCTGACGGACGGTCTCGGCCTGCGTCGTAGCGAGCAGCGATCCACGTGTTCCGATCCGAACGACCGCCGTTGCGTCCGAGTCGTTCCCGATCTCGTTCACTCCGCTTGTCCCTTCCGAACCTCTGTCCGGCTGGCTGTGAAGTCGTCCACAAGTTCCATTCCGTTGATCTCTATCGGGCTCGCGACCGCCTCGACGGCACCGGGGCTGAGCTCGAAGAGCTCACGCAACGCGGCTGCGTAGGAGTCGCCACCCGGGGTGGTGGCCAGTTGCTTGACACGCACGGTCGGCGAATGAAGAAGCTTGTCCACGACGCGTCGCACAGTGCGTGCCACCTCGTCGCGCTGCGGTGAGTCGAGACCGGGCAGCCTGGATTCGAGCCGCATCAGTTCGCCTTCGACGACCTCGGCTGCGCGCTGGCGTAGTGCAGTCACCGTCGGGGTCACTTCGGCGAGGCGTTGGCCGGCGAGATAGCCGGACAGTTCCGAGGAAACGATTTCACGAGCCGCGGCCGCGTCCGAGGATGCAGCGCCTGCAGCGGGGTCACGCTGGAGCGACTCCATGTCGAATACCTCGACGCCGGGCAGACCGGCGACGGACGGTTCGACGTCGCGCGGCAATCCGAGGTCACAGATTGCGAGTGGGCGTCCGGCCTCGCGCTGAGCAAGCGCAACGTGGGCATCGGCGAGCGAGACAACGGCCCCGACCGCACCGGTACAGGTGACGAGAATGTCGGCGTCGGCCAGCGCGGACGCGAAGTCCTCGAAGTTCATCGCGGTGGCCTCGACACCCGCCGAGAGAGCGGTGTCGGCAAGGTGATCCGCTCGCTCCCGTGTGCGGTTGACGATGATGAGACGTTCGATCCCCGCGCGACCGAGATGCGCGACGGACAGGCCGCCCATCGCTCCTGCGCCGAGAACTACTGCGGTCCGTCCCCTCAGGCTGCCACCGAAGAGCAGTGCGGCCCGATCGAGTGCAACCGACACCACCGACGCGCCGGCCGAGTCGATCCCGGTCTCGGAATGCACCCGCTTGCCGACGCGTAGAGCCTGCTGGGCAAGCTCGTGCAGAACCCGTCCCGACGCCTGCTGGCTGTCGGACGACGCGTACGCGGCGCGAATCTGTCCGAGGATCTGCTGCTCACCGATGACCATCGAATCGAGGCCACTGGCGACGGCAAAGAGGTGCTCGACGGCCGCCTCGCTGTAGCGCACATACGCGTGCCTGGTCAGTTCCGGCACCTGGAGACCGGAGTGCTCCGAGAGTATTTCGCCGACCGCTGCCAGAGCGCCGTGAAACGCGTCCACCACCGCATACACCTCGACCCGGTTGCAGGTCGAGACGACCATCACCTCGGAGATGTTGCCGCTGGCCATGAGCTTGTCGGTCAGCTTGGGTCGCTCGGTGTCGGTGATGGCGACACGCTCTAGGACTGCGACGGGAGCGCTACGGTGCGAAATCCCGACGAGAAGGACACTCACGGTGCAATCACCGATCCGTTTCTTGTCGAACTGTTTACTGAGGGGCTGATGGCGGACGTGCTCGGTAGCGAACCGGGCACTACCCGCGGTCCTCGACTACGACCCAGTCGAGGGTTGGGAGACAACGCCGGCGCACGACGAGCAGCCTCGTTACGCGAGCTGTTGAACGAGAGAACCTGCATCTCGACGGCCAGGTCGACGCGCCTTACCTCCACTCGATCCGGTACGTCCAGCGTCACCGGAGAGAAACTGAGGATGCATTCGACACCGCCCGCGACGAACGAAGACGCCACCGACTGCGCGGACTCGTCGGGAGTAGCGATGACACCGATGGTCGCTTCGAGGTCGCGGCACGCCTGCTCGAGAGAGTCGACGTGTTGCACCCGGAGACCGTCGACATCGAGGCCGACCCGCTCCGGATTGCGATCGAACAGCCCCACCATCGAAAATCCTCGACGACCGAATCCGCCGTACCTAGCCAACGCTTCCCCGAGGTTTCCGACACCCACCAGCACAACCTTGTGCCCCCGATCGAGGCCGAGTGCACTTTCGATCTTCGCTCGCAGACGCATGACGTCGTACCCGACTCCGCGAACACCATTGGGCCCGAGGAAAGACAGATCCTTGCGAAGTTTGGCCGATCCGACCCCTGCGGCATTGGCCAGTTCTTCACTGGACACGATGAGAACTCCATCGTCTGCCAGGATTCCGAGGACCCGCAAGTAGGTCGCCAATCGCGTCACCGTAGCCTGTGGGATAACGCGTTCGGGAGCTGCAGATCGACCGATACCAGGTGACCGTTCGACACCAACCGGCACGGCCGGGCGCTCTTCGGTCACAATCATGGCTCCTCGTCCGACCGGCTGCGATGCCGGTCTTCACGGTGATCCTGGACAAGCTCGATCGAAAAATTCATGCAGGTTCCACAGGTTCCACTCCTGCGAGCCTGGGTCGTTCTGCAGGTTTCAACTCCTGCGCTGGGACCACGGTAACCGCTTGTGAACGAATGAACAAAGTCGCTCGATCCGTGCTAGAGGGGCCCTCACCTGCAAAGCGAGAGCCCACTCGCGTTCTTAGGGTGCCCTCCGAGCCGTCAGGTCCGCCCGCAGCCGAGGCTCGTCGACCTCCCAGTAGCTGTGCTCGCGGCCGTCCAGCAGGACCACAGGCACGCGATCACCGAACTCGGCGCGCAGGTCAGGGGCTGTGTCGGCGACTTCGTCGACGTCGATCGACGTCGGGGTGATCGCAAAATCGCTGCACACCTCCTGCAGACGCGCGAGCGCGACGACGCAAGAGTGACAGCCTGCGCGGGTGAGAAGAACCACGGTCGGGTCCGGAGAAACCATGCTTCCACCCTTCCATGCGCATCGGAGAGACGAACGTCACATCGCTGCGACGACGTCCGCACTGGTCGGGTCCGTGCGGCCGGTTCGGAGTTTCGATGTACGGGCTAGGGTTCATGGCACTGCTCGAACATGGAGGTGCGCGTGATGAGCAACGGGGGTTTTCAGACGCCTGACGACGACACGACGGCCGAGGAACCGGGCGTCGACGATCTACCGGTGTCCGACGTACCCGACGAGGACATGGTCGAGACGGACAGGCCCGATGAGGACAAGCGAGAGAAGCGCCGAAAGCGACGGCTCCGCAACCCGCTCGGTCCCTCCGACGCCGAGGTCCGGGCAAGCGTCGCCGGTGAGGCCAGCGCGGACGCAGCCATCGCGCTGCAGACAGAGGGCGGCGCATCGGTTCCGCTGGATTTGACCGCAGCGGCGTTCTTCGACGTCGACAACACGATGGTCCAGGGCGCTTCGATCATCCACTTCGCCCGCGGCCTCGCTGCGCGCAAGTACTTCACCAGTGGGGACCTCGCTCAGTTCGCCTGGCAGCAGGTCAAATTCAGAGTCAGTGGCAAAGAGAACAGCGAGGACGTCGCAAGCGGTCGAGAGAAGGCGCTCTCCTTCATCAAGGGCAGACCGACCTCCGAACTGCGCATGCTCGGCGAGGAAATCTACGACGAGCTCATCGCCGACAAAATCTGGCCAGGCACGGCCGCGCTCGCACAGATGCATCTCGACGCAGGCCAGCAAGTCTGGCTCGTGACTGCCACGCCCCTGGAGCTGGCGCAGATCATCGCCGAGCGGCTCGGGCTGACCGGCGCGCTGGGTACCGTCGCCGAGAGCAAGGACGGCGTATTCACCGGCAGGCTCGTCGGCGACATTCTGCACGGCCTCGGAAAGGCGCACGCAGTGCGGACGCTGGCCGTGCGCGAGGGGTTGAACCTCAAGCGCTGCACGGCGTATTCGGACAGTCACAACGACGTCCCGATGCTCTCGCTCGTAGGCACAGCCGTCGCTGTCAATCCAGACGCGGACCTGCGCGAACTCGCCAAGAACCGCGGCTGGGAAATCAGAGACTTCCGGACGGGCCGCAAGGCGGCGAAGATCGGGGTACCGACCGCTCTCGCGTTGGGCGCCGTCGGCGGCGGGCTCGCGGCAGTGATCGGTCGCCGCCGAGCAGGCTGACCACCGTCAGGTTTGCCGCGTCGGGATTACAGCGTCAGCTGCATCAGGGTGAGGTCGAGCCACCGGTCGAATTTGATGCCGACCTCGGGCATCTGTCCCACAGTGACGAACCCGAACTTCTCGTGCAGTGAAATCGACGTCGTGTTCGTCGACTCGATGACCCCGACGAGTACGTGGATTCCGGCCGACCGCGCCCGATCGATCAGCTCCGTGAGTAGCGCACTCGCAAGTCCGCGGCGCTGGAAGCTGTCCGCCACATAGACCGAATGCTCGACGGTGAGGCGGTAGCCACTCTTGGGTCGCCACTGCGTGTACGACGCGTATCCGGCAACCTCTCCGTCGACGACGGCCGTCAGAACGGGGTAGCCGGCCCGCAACCTCCCGGCCAACCACTCCATCCGCTCGTCGAGGCCGACCTCGGTCTCGTCCCAGATGGCCGTCGTATTCCTGATGGCGTCGTTGTGGATACTGAGGATCGCTGAGAGGTCCTCGGTGGTGGTGTCTCGAATCAGCACCCGGACCAGGGTACCGATCAGCCCAGGAAGACGTTGCGGCGCTTGGCCAACAGTCGGTACAGGGTGTGCTGAATGGTCTCTCGTACGTGGTCGGTCAATTCGAAGAGCACCATCGGATCTTCCGAGGCCTGAGCATCGTAGGAGTCGGTTGCGATGGGCTTGCCGAACTCGATGTACCACTTCGACGGCAGCGGAATGAGACCGAGCGGGCCCAGATGGGGAAAGAACGGGGTGACCGGGAAATACGGCATGCCCATCAATCTCGCCAACGGGGTGATGTCGCCGATCTTGGGGTAGATCTCTTCCGAACCGACGATCGAGCACGGAATGATCGGCGCACCGGTTTTCAATGCGGCCGACACGAACCCGCCCCGGCCGAAGCGCTGCAGTTTGTATCGCTCACTGAAGGGCTTGCCGATGCCCTTGAAGCCCTCGGGAAACACAGCGGCCACCTGGCCCATCCGAAGCAGACGTTCCGCGTCGGGATTGCAGGCGAGCGTGTGACCCGCTTTGCGTGCGATGGTCCCGACGCCCGGCATCTCGAATGCCATGTCGGCAGCCAACATTCGCAATGGACGGTGCGCAGGATGGTGATCACGGACGGCCACCGACGCCATGAGCGCATCGACCGGAATCACGCCGGCGTGATTGGCGACGACGAGTGCCCCACCGTCGTTCGGGATGTTCTCGATGCCTTTGATTTCGACTCGGAACCACTTGTCGAAAAGCGGACGCAGGAGCGGCAACCATAGGGCGTCGGCGAAGTGCGGATCGTAGCCGAACTCGTCGACGACGTAGTCGCCGGCCATGCGGCGGCGAACGAATTCGGCTGTGTCCGAGATGGTCTCGACGAGTTTCGTCTTCGCCGCGTCTATCTGAGAAGCGGCGATCTGGGAAGCGTCCGACGGCCCCACAGGATCGAGAGGATGGGCGGCCACGGGTGGCACCAGCGGAATCGGCGGCGTGGTGTCGGCGTACGAAGACGGGTGCCGACTGCGACTGTCTTCGGCACGGTTGCGGCTCCGGTTGGCATGCTCGGTACGGTCGCGTCCGGCGCCGCTACCGTGCAGCGGAATCACCTTCGCCACCTCGTTCACCTCTCCCTGCCTGTAGTCGCAGCCAATGCGGCTTTGGACAACGCTGCACCGGCGTCCGCAGCCCACAACGCACGTTTCTCGACCGAGTCCACCCACTCGGTCCGGACCACCGGCCGAATTGCGGCGCCACGAACGAAGTCGTCGAATGCCTGAACCGTAGTCCACCGAGGTTCGAATCCGAGGTCGGATCGCATTCGAGTGGTATCCAGCCCGCAGCCGAAGTGGAAGTAGTCCAGTTGTTCGGTCGTGAATTCGCGCATCATTCCGCCCATCAGCGCGCGGCCGACGCTTTTGAACAGCGCAAACGGCACCGGCACCTCGATGCGCCCGGCTCTACGAATGGCTTGCGACAACATGATGGTGCCGTCGGCACCGATATTGAATGTGCCGGCCGGCCCACCCATCGTCGCGCGCTCGAGCGCAGCCAGAGCATCTTCTTCGTGCAGGAGCTGCATCCGCGCGTCGCGCCCGATGATGCTGGGGATGAGCGGCGAGGTCATGTAACGGGAAATGGACCCGTTGAGCCGTGGTCCGATCAACGGCGCCATCCGCAGAATCGACACGGCTATGTCTGGCCGGCGACGTCCGAGCCCTCGGATGTACCCCTCGATGTCGATGGTGTCGCGTGCGAATGCTCCCGACGGAGGTTTACGCGCACTCATCTCCTCGGTGAACTTGACCGGATCCTTGGCACTGCATCCGTACACCGAAGAGGAGGACCGAAGAACGACTTTCTGCACCGACGGGGACTTCTGGCACACCGCGAACAACTGCATCGCGCCGATGACGTTGAGATCTTTCATCGTCGCGCGCCCGCCGGATCTGGGGGGCTTGGTGATGGTCGCCGCATTCACGACGGTGTCGACGCCCGCATTTCGGATGACTTTCCCGATCAGCGGATTGCGGATGTCGGCCCGGACGAATTCCGCGCGTCCCATTCGACGCAGCAGATCCTTACTAGGGGATCTGGAGTCGACGGCTATGACGCGCTCTACAGCGGGATTCTGGGCCAGTCGGGTAACGAGGTACCCGCCGAGGAAGCGGCTCGCGCCGGTGACCAGCACCACTTTGGGCGCCGCAACGCCTCGCTCGTTCGAAGTCACTCACACCCCCGATTGATTGCCGCTGGCCTGCAGCCTACTGGAATCCGTGGAAGATGCGAGCGAACCGATTTCGACACCCTGTGCAGGATAAATGCTTGTTCGGACATGCCCGCGTCGAGTACGGACCAACGAAAAAGGCCCGCCACCAGTGCTGGTGACGGGCTCCTTTTCGAAGCTCTATTTACCGAGTTTCCTGCGCTGCACTCGAGTGCGACGAAGCAGCTTGCGGTGCTTCTTCTTCGACATGCGCTTGCGACGCTTCTTGATCACTGAACCCATGGCGGGTGTCCTCACGTTCTTCTCTAGCGTTTTCGCGCACGCGAAGTTGCGTACGCCTACCTGGCAGCGTCGAACTCCCCCACAAATTTCACGTGGTAAGAGCCTTCGATCCCCAAGCTGGCGCTCGGGCCTCGATCTGCTTGAACCTCCAAGGTCGAAGCTCGATGCAACTACTCGCCAACCTGCTCTCTTCGCAGGCTCTGCTCGTGACCCTGGTACGAGCGCCGATATTACTCGGCCACGACGAGACTCCACCTTACCGGTGTGGACAACGATCCACGAAACCGGCCCGATAGAGCCAAGTCGACACCGAAGGGGTGCGACTCAGCCTGCGTCGAAGTACGAGGTCTCGAGGTAATCGTGCACAGCCTTGGCGTGCACACGGAACGATCGACCCACTCGTACAGCAGGCAGCTCTCCGCTGTGCACCAGTCGGTACACAGTCATCTTGGACACCCTCATCAGCGTTGCCACTTCGGCCACTGTGAGGAATTGCGTTCCAGCCAGAGCTGGTTGGCCATCCAGGGACGCACCCTTGGACGGCTTGTTTACAGGCGCCATCTATTCACATACCTCCGGCACGTCTCGCGCGGCAGGCTTCCCCTCCTGCCGAACAGACACGCACGTGCTACCACTGAGCTTAACGTGACCAATGGGGTTACTGCGACGGGTGTAGGGAATCAGTTTTCTATTCCGCTGTGACGCCCATCTCAGCTGCACGAGCTTTTGCGGCGTCCAACGCATCGAAAAATGCTGCTCGGAGGCCGTTTTCTTCCAGTTTTCGCACGGCAGCTGCCGTTGTTCCGCCGGGAGAAGTAACTGCGTAACGAAGCTCCGCCGGCGTCTCATCGGACCGATCCAGCATCGCTCCGGACCCGACCATCGTCTGAACGACGAGCGCGGAGGCGACTTCGCGGGTCAATCCGAGGCCGACACCGGCGTCGATCATCGCCTCGACGACGAGGAAAAAGTAGGCGGGACCGGACCCGGATACCGCCGTCACGGCATCGAGTTGGTTCTCTTTCACGGTGACGACCTTGCCGACCGTGGACAGAATCGTCCGCACGAGTTCGAGATGTTCGGTCTTGGCGTACTTTCCCGGTGCAAGAACGCTGACGCCCTCGCCCACGAGCATCGGTGTGTTGGGCATGACGCGCACGACGGGGAACCCCGCAGGCAGCTTCGATTCGAACTTCGAAGTCGGCACACCTGCGGCGAGCGAGACGATGAGCTGTTCACGTTCGCCGTCGAGGTCGGTCTTGGCGACCTCGGTGAGTGCGCCGTCCACGTCTCCTGGCTTGACGGCCAACACGATGACATCGGCGTTCTCGGACGCCTCGGCGATCGTCGTCGTCAGCACCCCGAAGGTCGAGGCCAGCTCGGCAGCGCGGGACTCGAACTTCTCGGCCACCACCAGGTCGCGAACTGCATATCCAGCTTCCAGCAGTCCGGCGATCAACGCCTCGCCGATGCGCCCGCCTCCAATTACAGCAATTCTCGTCATGCGGGAAGCCTAGATCGGCGGCTGGTCGAGCCTCAGCGCGGCACCATCGCCAGCTGCCTGCTCTGCACCACGACGGCGCCGGTCGAATCGAGCACCAGGTGGTCCTCCTCGAACCATGTGCCTCCGATAACGGTGCTGCTGGCCGCGACCCGGAGCCAGCCAGGAGCAGGCTGTCGGCGCAGGTACGTGGTGAGCTGCACAGTCGGCGCCCATCCGAACATGCCCCGGTTCATCGTCACGGGCGCGCAGATATCCCCGGTCATGAGCGCGAACAATGCATATGTGTCCGCGTCCGCCTCGTCACCCTCGTGCGGCCGAACCCACATCCGAACCTCCGGCTCTCCCTGCTTGCCGGTCAGAAAATGTGCCGACGTCGGGTCGATTCTCATCTCACATCCGCGCGCGACGTGCACGATGGAAGCCATCGGATGGTCGCCGCCGATTGCCTCGGTCTCCGCGGGCGGTTCTACCGGCATCGACGACAGAGATGACTGCACCTCGTGGCGGGGGGCGTCGACGTCCGGCCGACCCAATGTCACCATCGCACGGGCCGCTACCCGGTCACCCTGAGTCATCTCGACGTCGACGTGCGAGACCTGCTTGCCGCGCTTGCGGACGATCGCGGTCAGTGCAACCTCGCCCGGATCGGGTGCATTGAGGTAGCTGACGCTCACCGCCAGTGGTTGGACATCGTCGCCTCGTAGCTGCGATTTTGCTGCGGCGGCGCACGCGGCAAGCATCGTCCCTCCGTGGACCTTGGGTCCGATGGTCCACGTCGAGTCGATCACCGCGGAGTAGGAGCCGTCGGTCTCCGTCCTGTCGAAAGTCGTCAGTGTCGTAGCCGACTTGAATGGACTGCTCATCGATCTTGCCTTTCGGAGACGTTCTTCGGTTCAGGGGTGGTGGACGCGATGTCCTGGTGAGCAAGCCGTCTGAGGGCCGTCATGATCGGTTCGTAGATCGCGGTGCCGAGCACGGCGTACTCGACGGCTGCGTCCGTGGTTTCCGGCATCAATGCGAGGTCGTATTCGGCGATCCGGCGGATCGCGCGTCCATAGACCTCCAACCGTTCGTCGGTCATGGGTATGCCTACGTCCTCGGCCGACTGGAGTGCCCGTTCGAGCTGCGCGACTGCCGCGAACCTCGGGTCGTACACCTGCCCCAACTTCCCCATCGCAGCTCGCGCCCGTGGGTATTCGGACGCGTCGCCACCGTCCAGGTAGGGCGGAAGCTCGGAAATGGCGCGTCCCAACGTCTCGACGAGTGAGCTGTCCGGGTGTTCGATCAGCTGCAGAACGGTCCGAATCCTGCCTATAGGTAGACCCACCCCGGTGAGCGCCTTGATCAGCACGAGTCGTTCGACGTGCTGATCGCCGTACTTCGATTGCGTGGCGCTCGTTGCCTCGCCCGGCATGAGCAGACCTTCACGCAGGTAGTACTTGATGGTCGCGAGCGGGAGTCCCGACGCATCGACCAGCTCGGACACGCGCACTCCAGCCTCCCTTGACATATCGGATACTTTCACTATCCACTATAGATAGTGAAAGTATCCAGACGACTTTAACAGGGAGCCCAACATGAGCGCACTGCTGACCATCGCTCTCGGCATCACTCTGATCACCGTCGTTGGAATCGCATACGGCGGAACGTTCCTGCTCAGGGTGACAAGCGGCGCGCAGGGAGCCAATGCTCTGCAGAAGACCTTCTTCCGCGCCGGGCACGCGCACGCGGGCGTCCTGGTGACGCTAGGACTGGTCGTCGCCCTCGTGACGAACGCGGCGGGCGTCTCGGACGTCTGGTCCGCGGTGGGCTCGATCGCCGTACTCTCAGCAGCGATTTTCATCCCCGCAGGTTCTTTCTGTCGGTACTCGGAACCGATCCGCAGAAGCCCGGTCGTGCGATGGCAGCGGTGTGGGTGGGTGCCGCAGCGCTGACGGCCGGACTCCTCGTCAGCGGTATTGCCGTCGTCGTCGCCGGCGTCGGGGCGCTGTGACACCCCGCGCGTTCACTGCAGGTAGCGACGCGCGAACGACAGAGCCTGACCGAGCATCGACGACCGCTCCGCCAGCGTCCGCGCATTCTGCGTGTTGATCTCGATCACGGCCTGACCGGTGAACCCGCGTCGCCGCAGCTCGGTGCAGACTTCGGCACAGGGCTGATCACCGTGCCCCGGAATCAGGTGCTCGTCGACCGACGCGCCTCGTCCGTCGGCGAGGTGCAGATGCGCGAGACCGTCACCCATTCTGTTCATCATCTCGACAGCATCGGTGCCTGCCGTGGCCGTGTGCGACAGATCCAGCGTGTAGTGAGCGTGTCCCGAGTCGGTCGGATCGTAGGACGGCGCGAATGCCGACAGCGCCGCACCCGGGCCGCCACGCTTGCGGAGGCGGGCTGCAGAGCCTTCCTTCCGGCCGAAGAATCGGTCTGCCCGCATCGGAAACATGTTCTCGACAGCGACGATGACGTCGGATCCCATCTCGAGATCCGCAACCTGCTCACCGAATCCGTCGGCGTACTTCTTCTGCCACCGGAACGGCGGGTGCACGACGACTGTCGACGCGCCGAGCTTCTCCGCGGCCTGCACCGAACGCTCCAGCTTCGCCGCCGGATCGGCACCCCACACCCGTTGCGAGATGAGCAGGCACGGCGCATGAATCGCCTGCACCGGGACGCCGTATCTCCGTACGAGGGCTCCGACCGCTTCGACGTCCTGGCTGACCGACTCGGCCCACACCATCAACTCGACTCCGTCGTAACCCAGTTCGGCGGCATACCGAAACGCCGCCTCGGTGTTCTGTGGGTACACCGAGGCAGTGGACAGCCCAACAGCGACACGACCGCCCATTTCCGATGCCCGATCAGCCGGTACTCAGTTGGAACGCAAGCGGACCGAGCGTGACGAACACTCCGACGGCAATCGCGATCACCATGCTGATCATGTCGTCGGTTCGACGCAGGATCCGCACCACCGCAACCAGACCGACGATCACGAGCACTGCAAGAATCAGAGCCACCCAGGGCAGCATGTCCCACAGTCGTTCGAAGCCCTTGAACAGCAGCGCACCGACGATGACGGCGACGACACCCTGGCCGACGAGTGCGAGCCATTGCTTGGCCGCATCCTTCTTGCCTGGAACACGTTCCGGGGCGGCAGGCGTCGCCGACGGCTCGACCTCCGCTGCACCAGCAGAGTCGTCCTCGGTGCCGGGTGCATCCTCGTTCTTGTCGATGTTCTTGTCGATCGTTGCTGTCGACTGTGCTGTTGTCGGCTTCTCTGTGGCCGGCTTCTCTGTGGCCGACTCTTTTTCGGCTGACTTGTCCGGAGCCGTGGTCTGTGCTTCGAGCGCAGCGACCTTCTTGGTCAGGTCAGGCGTCCGAGCCGTCGCGTCCGCGTCAGGTGTCGGCGTGACGTCGGTGACCGGTTCGGCGTCCGTGACGGCCGGTTGGGTTCGGCTCCGAGCCACGAACCCAGCGGAACGTTGCGGGCGATCGGTGGCCCGCGCGTCGGTCTCGTCAGCGGTTGCCCGACGACCGGTCACCGGCGTGGGCCGCTGGCTCGGCGTGGGTCGCTGGCTCGGCGTCGGGCGCTGAGACGCTGTCGCACCGTAAGGGCGACGCTCGCTCTCGTCATGGGCTCGGTTGAGCAGATCACCGGCAGCTGTCGTCGAGCCGGACAGCAACTCCGGTTCCGGTGTGGTCTTGTCCCGCGGCTGCCGTGTCGGAGTCTTTTGCTGAGGCAGAGGTTTCTGGGCCGGGGTGTCCTGCGGCGGAGTGTCCTGAGGCGGAGTGTCCTTGGCCGGGGTGTCCTGGGCCGCAGGTTCGGTTGCGATCACCGGAGCCTGCGCGGACGCGGGCTCGGACCGAACCACCGGGATCTCACCGGTCAACTCGGCTACCGAGATGCCACCCTTCACGCCGCGACGGCGACGTCCACCCGAACTGACGCCCGTCGACTTCTGACCGTTGCGCGCCAGAAGCTCGGCAACGGAAATCTGACCGGTGTCTTCCGGGTCAGCGTTGTTGTCACTCATGTCGATCGCACCACCAGATCGCCGTCCATTTCGGTGTCCAGCTTCCGCAAAATCAACCCTTCCCTCAGCGCCCACGGGCAAATTTCGATCGTATCGATCGACAGTGCTCGCATACTCGCTTCCGCTACCAATGCCCCCGCCACCAATTGCGGTGACCGATCGGCACTGACACCTTCCAATTCTGCACGGTCCGACGCCGTCATCCGCGAAATGAAGGCTATGAGTTGCCTGAGACCGTCCGCGGTGAGCGTCCGAGTCACCCTCGGACCGGCTGCCGAAGGTGCCGCGCCGGTCAACCGTGCCAGCGACCGAAACGTCTTCGATGTACCGACCGTCCGATCCGGTTCCCCGGCCGCGAGAAGCTCTTTTGCCGGTGTCGCAAGCTCGGCGTCGAGCCAGTCTCGCAGAACCGCGACGCGCCGCTTGCCTGGCGGGTCTTCGTCGAGCCAGTCCCTGGTCGGGCGGCCTGCGCCGAGTGAGAGCGAAAACGCTTGGTCGGGGTCCTCGTCGGTTCCCGACGTCAATTCGAGGGAGCCGCCACCGATGTCGAGGTTCACGATGCGACCGGCACTCCAGCCGTACCAGCGGCGCACCGCGAGGAACGTAAGTCGCGCTTCGTCGACCCCGGACAGCGTCTGTAGAGCCACGCCGGTTTCCTGCTGGACTCGCGCAAGAACTGCATCACTGTTGTGTGCATCACGTACCGCCGAAGTCGCGAAAGCCATGAGTTCCTCGCAACCCGACTTCTTGGCGATCGCGGCGAAGTCTCCGACCTCGCCCACCAGGCGATCTGCACCTTCGCGCGTGATGTTTCCGTCGGCATCGGTGTTCTCCGACAACCGCAGAGTCGCCTTCGACGAACTCATCGGCGTCGGGTGCCCACCGCGATGCGCATCCACCACCAGAAGATGTACGGTGTTGCTTCCGACGTCGAGCACCCCTAATCGCACATCCCCACGGTACTGGGTCTACCGTCGTCTCTTGTGACAGCAGGTAGTAAGCAGCCGGTTTTCGCTGCAGAAGTCGACCTGGACTTTCCTCGCGAATGGGTGGAATTTCCAGATCCGGACAACTCCGAACACATCATCGCGGCAGACCTCACATGGCTGTTGTCGAATTGGACGTGTGTGTTCGGCACCCCCGCATGTCAGGGAACCGTCGCGGGTCGTCCCGATGACGGCTGCTGCTCGCACGGCGCGTTCCTCTCCGACGACGACGACAAGAAGAAGCTCGACGCGTCGGTGAAGTTACTCGCTGCCGAGGACTGGCAGCTGATGGACAAGGGCCTCGGAAAGAAGGGGTACGTCGAGTACGACGATCTCGACGACGAACAGTCACTGCGCACGCGCCGGTACAAGGGCGCATGCATATTCCAGAACCGCCCCGGGTTCGCCGGCGGAATCGGGTGCGCACTGCATTCGATGGCGTTGCGCAAAGGCATCGAACCGCTCGAGGTGAAGCCGGACGTGTGTTGGCAGCTACCGATCCGCCGCACCCAGGATTGGATCACGCGCCCGGACGGTACCGAGGTGCTCAAGACCACCATCGGTGAGTACGACCGCCGCGGCTGGGGCGAGGGTGGTCACGATCTGTCCTGGTACTGCTCCGGCTCCCCCGACGCACACGTCGGCAGCAAGCAGGTGTTCGAGTCCTACCGGCCCGAGTTGATCGAGTTGCTCGGCAAGCCCGCATACGAGGAGCTGGCGTCCCTGTGCACACGCCGCCGCGGCCTCGGACTCATCGCGGTCCACCCCGCGACGCGTGAGGCGCAGCGCACCAAATAACGCCGGGCGGCTCCGCGGGCGCTGGTCCACTGGCGGCTCCGCCGCCAGTGGCACGGTTAAGTATGTTGGGGCGCACTCAATCGCGCCACTGGTGCGGAGCGCCCACCCCCTGATCCTTTTCGGGTGAAATCACCTCGATCAGTCCTTTCGGCCGCATGCCGGTACGACACTGCGAACACCGACACACGGCGACGAAGGGGCATTTCATGATCAAGAAACTGGTTGCGACGACGGCAATCGCGCTCGGCTTGGCGGCCGGCCTAGCACCGACCGCGTCTGCCGATCCATGGACCTGGTACGACGCGACGGGTGAGTTCGTGGACGTGTTCGCACCCGGCGGTATCAGCACCGGAAGTGCCTACACGCCGGGCACGAAGTCGATCGTCGTCAGTCCGTACGGAACGTCCAGGTTGATCGAATGCCGCGGGGACGGCCACTACGTCCAGAAGGAATGCCGTCAGGAAGGTCGCTGGCTGGTCCGGGCTGCCCAGTACCCACTACGCGACACCTGGTTCCTGACCTGACCCTCGCTCATCCTTCGAGCTTGTATCCCAATCCGCGAACGGTGACGAGGTGCTCGGGCTTGGCCGGGTCGGTCTCGATCTTCGACCGAAGCCGCTTCACGTGTACGTCGAGGGTCTTGGTGTCGCCCACGTAGTCGGCGCCCCATACCCGGTCGATCAACTGGCCACGCGTGAGCACCCGTCCCGAATTCCGCAGCAGGTACTCGAGCAGATCGAATTCCTTGAGCGGCAATGTGATCTGCTCGGAGTTCACCATCACCACATGGCGTTCGACGTCCATGCGGACCGGACCTGCCTCCAAGACACCGGTGTCCGCCGTGCCGTCGAGTTCCGCGTCGCTGCCGCGGCGTAGCACTGCACGGATGCGGGCGATCAGTTCGCGCGCCGAATACGGCTTGGTCACGTAGTCGTCCGCACCGAGTTCGAGTCCGACGACCTTGTCGATCTCACTGTCCCGTGCGGTGACCATGATGACGGGAACACCGGAACGCGCGCGCAACTGCTTGCACACGTCCGTGCCGCTCATGCCGGGAAGCATGAGGTCCAGGAGCACGATATCTGCTCCGGCCCTGTCGAATTCGGCGAGCGCCGACGGTCCGTCGCCGACGACGGTGGCTTCGAATCCTTCTTTGCGCAGGAGAAAGGCCAGCGGATCGGCCAACGATTCTTCGTCTTCGACGATCAGTACGTTGGTCACTGTAAGTTCCCGGTCACTGTAGTTCTCCTTCTGTCGACCCGAGGTCGTCTTCTTCGAAATAGGCGGGGATCTGCAGGGTGAAGGTCGATCCGGTGCCGAGCTTGCTCCACAGCGAGATGCTCCCGTTGTGGTTGGCTGCGACGTGTTTGGCAATGGCCAGGCCGAGACCTGTACCTCCCGTTGCCCGCGAACGAGCTTTGTCGACGCGGAAGAATCGTTCGAAGACCCGCTCCTGGTCTTCCTTGGCTATTCCGATGCCTCGGTCGGTGACCGCGAACGCGACACAACTGTTGCGCAGCGCACGAGTAACGGACACCGGTGAGCCATCGGACGAGTAGGCGATCGCGTTCTGGATGAGGTTCGCGAGTGCGGTGACCAACAGCGCTTGATCACCGAGCACCTCCAGACCGCTCGGATGATCGGTCGTGACCGTGATGCCCGCATTCTCGGCGGCGATCTTCGATCGGTCGAGCGCCTCGTTGACGACGGTATCGACGTCGACGACCTCGAGATCGGGCAGCTTCTCGGCGCCCTGCAACCGCGACAGTGCGATCAGTTCGGTCACCATGTTGCCGAGCCGCTTGGATTCTGCCACTACTTTGCCGCCGAAGTGGCGCACGGAGTCAGGATCGTCGGCGGATTCGAGAAGCGCTTCGGCAAGCAAACTCATCGCGCCGACGGGCGTCTTCAGCTCGTGGCTGACATTGGCCACAAAATCCCGACGCGTTGCTTCCATTCGGACCTGCTCGGAATCGTCGTCGGCGAAGAGGACGACGAATCGTTGGTCTTCTTTGCTGAGCATCCGCGCCACGCACCGCACGGCCATGCGGTCACGGCTGGTGCTGGTTCGGACATCTCTCGAACTGATGTCGACTTCGACCGGATTGCCGTCTGCGAGTACTTTCTGAGCCGCTTCCCACGCACGATCGTCGATCAGGCGATTACGCACCAACCCGAGCTCCTCGGCCCGAGGATTCGACAGCACCACGTCGTGAAACCGGTCGACGACTGCGATTCCGCTCTCCGACGCGAGGATGATCAGATCCAGCACCTGGGACATCGTCAGGCCAGAACTCGCGCGTGCCCGCTCCGAATGTCGGGTTGCGAGATACGGGATCAGGACGCTGCCGACGAGATATCCCACGAAGGCCGTTGCAATAGCCAGCAGCACAGCCGATGTAACACTCACACCCGAATCGTACGTTCGATGGACAGCTCACATACGCAGGGTGCAGGCATTTCCCTGGTAGTCATAGCCCAAGTCGGCAGTGTTCTTCGACCGTTCACCTGGAGTTGTCCGCAGGACCCACCGCTGCGGGCCCTGCGGATCGAGCCAGGGCTTACTTGGCACCCTGATTTGCGACTGCAGCTGCTCCCGCGGCCGCAGCTTCCGGGTCCAGGTACGTTCCGCCCGGGTTCGTCGGGACGAGTTTTCCGTCTCCGTCACCGAAGTTGTACTGCAGCGGGATGCCCGTCGGGATGTTCAGGCCGGCGATGTCGGCGTCGGAAATCTCGTCGAGGTACTTCACCAGAGCGCGAAGCGAGTTGCCGTGCGCGGCGACGAGCACGTTCTTGCCCGCTTTCAGCTCGGCGACGATCGTCTCCTCGAAGTACGGGATGAGCCGGTCGACGACGTCCTTCAAGCACTCGGTCATCGGCACGCTCGGCAGATCCGCGTATCTCGGGTCGCCGTCCTGGCTGTACTCGCTGGACGCTTCGATCGCGGGCGGCGGGGTGTCGTAGCTCCGACGCCACAGCATGAATTGCTCGTCGCCGAACTTGTCTTTGGTCTCGGCCTTGTTGAGCCCCTGCAGGGCGCCGTAGTGACGCTCGTTCAGGCGCCAGTCGCGGACGACGGGAATCCAGTGGCGGTCGGCTGCATCGAGCGCGATGTTCGCGGTACTGATCGCTCGACGCAGCAACGACGTGTACAGCACGTCGGGCAGAACACCTGCTTCGGCCAGAAGCTCTCCCGCGCGCTTTCCTTCGGACTCGCCCTTCTCCGTCAGGCGGACGTCCACCCATCCGGTGAACTGGTTGGACGCGTTCCATTCGCTCTCGCCGTGGCGAAGCAAAATCAAGGTTCCGATGCTCATGGGGTCAGTTTCTCATGTTCGGCTTCGAGGGGTCGGTGCACGACGAGTACCGCAACGACGACAACCATGACCACTGCCGTCAGCGTGATGGGTATGGGGATCAGTGGGTCGAGAAGAATCAGCAACGCACCGACCGGAACAACGGTGTTGACGAGGCGATCGGCATTGTCCTTGATGGCGATGAACCAGATTCCGAGTACGAACACGGCGATCGGAACTGTCACCGTGAACGACGCGGCTACGTCGCCCAGCTCGCTGTGATGGGTCAGCACGTCGATCTCGACCTCGATGCCTGCCGAGAACGCGCCTGCGGCAGCGAAGACGAAGTAGTGAACGTACCCGTACTTCAGCGAGTTCGTGAGGGTGCCGATCGCCTTGTGGTGCGGTGGCCAGAAATAGATCCACCAGAGCGCCGCCGTCACGACGAGGGTCAGCACCGAGATCGAAATCAACGGTGCGAGAGCGGTATCTTCCTGCAGGGCTTCGATGATCGCATTGGCCGATGCGAGCAGACTCTCACCCAGCAAGATGAGGGTGAACAACCCGTAGCGCTCGGTGATGTGGTGGGGATGCCACGGCGTCGTGCCGCCGGTCTTCTCGGCGACGACAGGAATCATGATCTCCGCGGCGGCGAACACCACGAACAAGATTCCCTGAGCCGGACCGCCTGGAATCAGGAGCCATAGCACCCACAGCACCTGCACTACGGCGATTCCGCCCGCGTACGTCAGCGCGGTCCTGCGGTGTTCCGACGACGTGGAGGCACGCAACCATTGCGCCACCATCGCGATGCGCATGACCACGTAGCCGAGTACCAGGATGGCGAAATCCTTGTCTGCGAACGCCGGCTCGATCCCCGCCGCCAGGACGAGCACGCCTGCCATCTGGACGACCGTCAGCACCCGGTACAGCCAGTCGTCGTTGTCGAACGATGTCGCGAACCAGGTGAAGTTCATCCACGCCCACCAGATGGCGAAGAACACCATCAGGTAGCTCACGATGCCTTCGGCGATATGGTTCTCGGTCAACGAGTGATGCAACTGCACTGCGGCGATACTGACTGCAACGACGAAGACCAGGTCGAAGAACAGCTCGAGCGGACTCGCGGAACGATGAGGTTGCTGCGGATCGCGTGGGCGCATCGGGGCGAGACTGAACGACGTCGTCGGTAGGTTCACGGGTAGCACGATAAGCGATTCCACGGGATCAATCGAGGCAAGCTAGCACCGTTCTTGCCAAGCTAGGCACAGTTTTCACGTCCGAGCGCGTGTGCCAGGTCGGCAAAAGAGGTGCCAGGTTCCGAAAAGCCCTCGATTCAGCTCGTGAACTTCAACCCGTGCGAGCGCCCGATCGCCGAGGTGGAGATCCGCTGCCGGAACACCCAGTACGTCCAGCCTTGGTACAGCACGACCACCGGCGCCATGAACGCCGCGACCCACGTCATGACACCGAGCGTGTAGGGGCTCGACGACGCGTTCGCCACGGTCAGGCTGTACTCCGGATCCAGCGTGGACGGCATGACATTCGGAAACAGCGAGGCGAACAGCAGTGTCACCGTACTGACGATCGCCACGGATGTGAGTGCGAAAGCCCAGCCTTCACGTTCCATCCGGGTCAACGCCACGACCGCGAGCAGAGCCCCGGCCGCGAGCGCTACCAAGATCCATGTCCACCCCGTTCCGTATGCGATCTGTGTCCACAACACGAAGGCACCCGCGACCGGAACCGCCGGAATTGCGAGCCGCGCGGCGATCGCCACTGCATCCCCTCGAATCTCGTCGGCGGACTTCAAGGCAAGAAATACGGCACCGTGCAACGCGAACACCAGAGCCGTTGTCAGGCCGCCCAACAATGCGTACGGGTTCAGAAGGTCGAAGAAGCTGGAGACCACCTGCTTCTGCGCATCGATCTCGACCCCGCGCACGATGTTCGCGAATGCAACTCCCCATAGCACCGCGGGTACCCAAGAACCGAAGACGATTCCCCAGTCGCACCGCCGACGCCAGGCGTCATCGTCGATCTTCGCGCGCCATTCGATGGCGACGATACGAACGATCAACGCCACCAGGATGATCAACAGCGGAAGGTAGAAGCCGGAGAACAGCGTCGCGTACCAGTCCGGGAACGCCGCGAACAATGCTCCGCCCGCGGTGATCAGCCAGACCTCGTTGCCGTCCCACACCGGCCCGATCGTGTTGAGCGCGACCCTGCGACGAACGTCGGGCGGAATGCCCGTTCGCCGACCCACGATGGGCATCAGCATCCCGACACCGAAGTCGAACCCTTCCAACAGGAAATAGCCGACGAACAGCACTGCGACGATGACGAACCACAGTTCGGGAAGTCCCATGGCAGTCTCCTAGTACTCGAACGAAAGCTGTTTGGGCTCAGCAGGATCCGGTGGATTCTTGTCGTGATCCTGCGGCCCCTCCTTCGCGTACCGAATCATGAGTTTCAACCACACGACACCCAGTGCGCCGTACAGCAGCGTGAACGTGATGATCGAAACCCACACCGTCGCCGCGGAGTGATTCGAAACGCCCTGATCGACGGTCAGCCTGATCATGTCGACACCGGTGGGGTTGGGGTGGACCATCCACGGCTGCCGACCCATCTCGGTGAAGACCCATCCGGCACTGTTGGCGAGGAACGGCATCGGGATTGCGATCAGCGCGAGCCACGAGTACCACCGCTGATCGGGGACACGCCCACGACGCGTCACCCATAGTCCTGCCAGTGCGAGGGCCGCCGATCCCGCTGCGAGTCCGATCATCGCCCGAAACGCCCAGTACGTCACGAACAGATTGGGCGTGTAGTTTCCCGGACCGAATTCCTGCTCGTACTGCTCCTGGAGTTGGTTGACGCCCTGCAGCGTGACGCCGGAGAACTTGCCCTCGGCGAGGAACGGAAGGACGAACGGCAGCTCTATCACCGAGGTGACACTGTCGCAGTTGTTGTGTGTACCGATGGTCAGCACCGAGAAGTTCGGATCGGTCTCGGTGTTGCACAACGATTCCGCCGACGCCATCTTCATCGGCTGCTGCACGAACATCAATTTGCCCTGCGAATCGCCCGTCCATGCCACCGCGACGCCCGCGACGATCATGACCAGCAATGCCAATCGCGTTGCCGGACGGAACATTCGCCGAGCATCGTCGGTCAGTTGTGCAGCCTCCCCCGCCTCGACATGACCCGCCTCAGCATCCCGGGCCCGGCGGACATTTCGAACCATCCACCAGCCGGAAATCCCCGCGACGAAGGTTCCGGCCGTCAGGAATGCTCCAGCGATGACGTGCGGATACGCCACCAACGCCGTGTTGTTCGACAGCAGATCCCCGATGCTCGTCAGCTGCGCCCGTCCGCTCTCGGAGTTGTACTCGGCACCGACGGGATGCTGCATGAACGAGTTCGCGACGATGATGAAGTACCCGGACGCATTGACTCCGATCGCGACCAACCAGATGGTGGCCAGGTGCACACCACGAGGCAGCCGATCCCACCCGAATATCCACAGACCCAGGAAAGTGGATTCGAGGAAGAACGCGACGAGCCCCTCCATCGCCAACGGCGCACCGAACACATCGCCCACGAAGCGCGAGTACTCGCTCCAGTTCATGCCGAACTGGAATTCCTGCACGATCCCGGTCGCCACTCCGAGCGCGAAGTTGATCAGGAACAACTTGCCGAAGAATTTGGTAAGGCGGTACCAATGATCCTTTTTGGTGATCATCCACATCGTCTGCATGACGGCGATCATCGGCGCAAGACCGATCGTCAAGGGCACCAGAACGAAGTGGTAGACAGTCGTGATTCCGAACTGCCACCTCGACAGATCCAACGCGTCCATGGCCACCCCAGCTCAACGGAATGTTGGTGACTATAGCCCCGTCGAGCTGGTAGTGCGTGCGGAATTACCGCCACCCACCGGGTGGGTCAGCGCACCCCCGCCCATACTTCCCGCGTCGAGGGCCGCGGATCGTCGACCACGCCGGACTGCTCGCCGAACATCATCACCGACCTGTCACTGCCGTACTGCACCCAACCAGGCGAACCGTCACGAACGAAGTCGACCCACGCTCGGTGCATCTCGTCGGCAATCTTCTGTGGAGGATTCGTACCGGTGATGCGAGCTGTTTCGGGCTTGTCCAATACATCGAAGACGAACGGGATCTCGAGTGCATGGCAAGCGCCGAGCCGACCGTCGAAGAGCGGCGAACGCCACGTGAATTCGTAGACGAATGCTCGCCCGTCCCTCGACTCGACGACCCTGAGCGCTGGAATACGAAAGAACCAGTCGGTCATAAGGGCGATGAACAGCTCACCGGGAGTAGCGTCCGGGAACTGGGAGCGATAGGCATCGACGGCCGCATCGACGTCGACGCCGTAGGCAGCAAGCACCAACCGGACTCGCGCGGAGTCGATGTACTCGGTCACTCCTGCGGGAACGAGGAAGAACGCGAACTCCTCACTCGTAGTGCCGATCAGTATGTCCACGCTCGATCCTGCGCCCCCGGCGATCCGTCGATACGGCAGGTCGGGGACGACATCACCGTCGATGTACGGCTCGAACGGCATCATGTTGAATGCCAGTTCACCCCATGCACCGGTCGGAGCTTCGGCAGTGATCCGATCGCCGAGATCCCGCTGGGCATCGACGAGCTGATCCACCGGGACCGAACCGAGCCCATCGACCGTCGGGGCGACCCCGACCGCCTCGGCCAGCGCTGCCGCGACCTTCGTCGCAGTGGCCTCGGAGATGACGTGATGTCCCGCCCCGCTCTGCAGGATGGCGCGCTGGAACAGTCCGGACGCACGCGGCATCGACAGCAACGTCCCGACGCTCATGGCCCCCGCCGACTCCCCCGCGATGGTCACCCGGGCAGGGTCTCCGCCGAACGCCGCGATGTTCTCGCGTACCCATTCCAGCGCGGCGACCTGGTCGAGCAATCCACGGTTGGCCGGGGCACCTTCGACGCGAGCGAATCCGTCCGCGCCCAGTCGGTAGTTGATCGCCACCGCGACGATGCCGTCCCGGGCGAAGGCCGAACCGTCGTATATCGGGACCGCGTTGGAACCGTTGACGAACGCGCCACCGTGGATCCACACGAAGACCGGCAGACCGGACTCGGCAACATCCGGCGTCCACACGTTCACATTCAGGCAGTCCAGGCCCGGTACGACGGGTTCGGTCAGAATCTCGCTGGTCGGGGGTCGGTACCCGATCTTGGGAGCAGTGGCTCCCAGAGACACCGCGTCACGTACTCCGGACCAGGACGGCGGCGACGAGGGGGCTGCAAACCGCAGTGATCCGAAGGGTGCTTCGGCGTAAGGAATTCCGAGAAACTCGGTGACGGCTCCGGTGCGGCGACCGCGCAACCGGCCCTGGGCAATGTCGACAGTGACGTCCATGAATCCTTCCTACCGGAAAGAGTGGGCCAACCGCACTGATTACCTCCCCACCTGTTCCGTCGCCAAGGCGTCGGCGGTGCTGGTCAGGCCCGTCAGATCTCGGACCACGCGAACTCGTTGACAATACTGCGCGTACTCCGGCAGGTCACAGGAGCCGAGACCCCACGAGTACCGCGGTTCCGGGGTGAGCCAGATGGTCTCCTTGGCGCGCCTGGTGATTTCCGCGAATGCTTCGATGCGCGGATCCAGGCCGTTCGAACGACCGTCTGCCAGCACGAGAACCGTCGTTCGGCGGCTCACCGCATTTCCGTGGTCCTCCAGGAACTGGCTGAACGCGTTGCCGTGATCGGAATTGGCATCGACGTCGAGAACGTCGCCACCGAAGACCAACCCCAACGCATGCTCGACGCTGTGGTCGGCGAAAAGGTCGGTGATCTCCACCAGATCCGATACGAATGCGAACGTTCGAACCTGGCTGACGAGATCCTGCAATCCGTGGACCAGATGCAGCGTGAACCGCGCAGTGGCGCGGACCGACAGGCTCACGTCGGTCAGCAGCAGTAGGCGTGGTTTGTCCTCGCTTCGCTGCACCGTCACCGGCCGGAAGGGGACGCCGTCGTAGCGCATGTTCCGGCGCATCGTCCGTCCCGAATCCACCCGGCCCCGTGCACCCGCCTTCCGCCGGTGCGTCAGTGCCCCGTGCAGGCTCTGCGTCAGCCGGCGCAACGATTCCTCCAGTTCGGCACGCTCGAGCTCGCCGACGTGATCGACCTTCGCGACTCGGTCCTCACGGCCCTCGACGATGGTGTTCTCCAGTGCAAGAAGCGTTTCCAAGTGATGCTTCAATGCCTCGGGCAAATTGGCGAGGACGCCGGCGAGTCGTTGACGCAACGCCGTCGCCTCGTCGAGAACGTCACCCTGAACTTCGTCGGGAAGGTCGTCGAGCCAGCCGAACAGTGCATCCTGCTCGGCGACGGACAGGTCCGCGTCGACTTTGGTTCCGGTGGTCGTTGAGATCGCACCCGGGATACCGCCGCCTTTGAGGTGATCGGTTTCGATCTGTACGCGTTCACCCTCACCGAGATTGCTCGTCGAGTCCTTGCTGAACACGATCTCGTCGGTCATCGAGGCGAGGTCGATCTTGTTTGCTTCCTGATGCAAGTTGTACTGCGTCGCGAGATCATCCGGATCGAAGAACTCACGGATATCCGAGGGCGCCCCGTGCTCGTGCCCCTGCTCGGGTAGATTTCCCGGTTCCTCACTGAGCGTGAAGGATTCGAGGACTCCTTCGTCGGAGAGGTCGTCGTGACCATGTCCGTGTCCACGCTGGCCATCGTCGTTCTGCACCTTCACAAGCGCAAAGAACAGCTCGAAGACCTCCTCGAACACCGGGTCACCGTCGCGATCCTTGACCAGTGAGACGCGGAGTGCCTCTCGCAGGAGCCGTCGATTCTCCAGCATCCCGGGTTGTGCTGCGGCCTGCATGGCGTCGAGCATCTCGGGTACCGAAATCCTCATACCGCGCAACCGAAGTAACCGCACGAATCGATGCAGGCTCTGCTCCACGACCCGCTCAGCCCTTTCGGTTCTTCTTGCCGCCGAAGCCGCCGGCGAACGAACGACTCCCCTGTGTTTTCGGCACGTCCTTCGCGGGCGCCTGCGGGACAGCACTGGTTCCGCCATAGTAGTTGCCGTGGCGGCCGGGTTCGTTCTTCGCCGCGCGGATCGCGCGACCGTCCGGACCCGAATCATCCTCGTCGACAACAACAGCGACGGGGTCGTGAGTATGGTCCCCCTCGTGACCATGCCCATGGCCGTGACCATGACCATGTCCGTGGTCCTCGTCGATCACCGCGTTCGGATCGATCAGTCGCGGGATCGCACCGGTCGCCTTACGCACATCCTTGTCGTACTTGACGACGACGGACACCGTGTCGCTCAGCAACTTTGCAGTCAACTCGCTTGCACCGAGAACGGCGAGAGTCTTTGCCCAGTCCACGGTTTCGGAGATGCTCGGCGACTTGCGGAGTTCGAGCTCTCGCAATCCGCGCACCACCTGAACGAGCTGGCCGGCCAGAGCCTCCGACAGGCCGGTGTCCTTCGAATTGACGATGTCGAGTTCACGCTCGGCCGTCGGGTAGTCCAAGAAGCTGTGCAGGCAACGACGTTTCAGCGCAGCGGACAGATCACGTGTGTTGTTCGACGTCAGAATCACGTAGGGCGGGATCTTCGCGGTGAACGTTCCGAGCTCGGGAACGGACACCTGGTTCTCGCCGAGCAATTCGAGCAACACCGCTTCGAGTGCCTCGTCGGCGCGATCGACCTCGTCGATCAACAGCACGACGGGTTCCTCGGAGCGGATGGCCTCGAGCAGCGGACGCGGAGCCAGGAACCGTTCGGAGAAGAAGACACTTTCCTGCGACGAGATCCGGTCCACCGCCTCGCCGAGAGTTTCCGCGTCGGCGACCAGTTGGCCGATCTTCTCCTTCAGCACCTGGGTGTACAGAAGCTGCTTGCCGTAGTCCCATTCGTACAGGGCCTTCGTCTCGTCCTGACCCTCATAGCACTGCAGTCGCAACAGTCTTCGTCCGGTCACCTCGGCGAGAGTCTTTGCCAGCTCGGTTTTTCCGACCCCGGCGGGGCCTTCGAGCAGCACCGGCTTGTCGAGCCTGGACTGCAAGAACACCGTGGTGGCGAGACGGTCGTCGGCGATGTATCCGGCCTCACCGAAGCGCACGACGACGTCGTCGACGGATTCGAAATCATGCTGTGCCGAAGCATTGATGGGCGTCGGGACTGACACGTGGGTGTTCCTTCCAGAGCAGAGCAGTGGTACTAGGTTGTGCCGTTCGCGCTCCCGCCCACCGACGGCATCGAAACCGGGGGGCGGGAGCGAAAAGTCAGCCGATCAGATCGTCGAGGTCTCCGTGAACGGAGTGTTCGACGACAGGCCGAACAGTCTCGAACGTGCATTCCTTCAGGTTGCCCGGGGTGCAGGCGTCGCCGAGAACGTGGTTCGTGATGCGGTCGATGTCCGCATCGTCGCCGACGATCTTCGGCGAATTCTCGTAGAACTTGGTCGGTCCCTTGCCGAGCCGGTTCTTGCTGTAGCTGTTCTGGTCGACGTCCGCGAACTTCTCCGGGATGCCGACGTCACGCAGGAGTTGGATGGCGGCTTCGAGCGCAGCGTGCGAGGCACGCTGATCCGTCATTCCGTGTGTGTCGATGCCCATGGCGACGGCGATGTCGGCGAACTTGCGGTAGTCGGCGGTCATGTTGAACGCCCACACCCGAGGCAACGCGATGGCGTTGTTGAGTCCGTGGTGGGTGTCGTAGAACGCGCTCACCGCGTGGCTGATGGAGTGAATGATGCCGAGGCCACCGGAGTTGAATGCCTGGGCGGCGATGTACTGCGCGTACATCATTCCTTCGCGACCGGGCAGGTCCTCGCCGTTCCATGTTGCGGCACGCAGGTTCTGGACGGTCATCTTGATCGCGTGCAGGGCGTTGCCCTTCGAAGGCTCGAAGTTCAGTCGCGACACGTACGGTTCGCTCGCATGCGCGAGTACGTCGAATCCACACTGTGCGGTGTAATCGGTCGGGCAGGTGTAGTACAGGACCGGATCGTCGATCGCCAGGGACGTCAGCGACGCGTCATCGAAGGCGACGTACTTGTGCGGGTTGTCGGGATCGGTTGTGGTGTCGGTGATCACGTATGCCCACGAGGTCTCCGAGCCGGTCCCTGCCGTCGTCGACACGGCGATGTGCGGCGGATTCTTCGGGTTGTCGCTCTTGTTGAAGCCCTCGAACTCGTTGACACTGCGGCCGTCGTGCGCCACGGAGATGCGAGCACCCTTGCAGGCGTCGTGCGCAGAACCTCCACCGATGGACACGAAACTGTCACACTTGTTTTCGGTGTACATCGCGACCGAATCCATGACGTTGTAGTCCTTGGGATTGGACTCGACCTTGTCGTAGAGCACGACTTCGAGGCCGTGGTACTTCATCGACTCGACGATCTTGTGCACCGTGTCCGTGCCACGCAACCCCGTGGTCATCACGAGGGTCTTCTTGAACCCGAGCTTGAGCGCCTCGGGACCGATCATCTCGTGTGCTCCCGGGCCCATCATGGCACGAGGGAACGGGTGGAACTCCTTGATGGGGAACGGTTTGAGCAGTTCGTCGACCTGCATGGCAGTGCATCCTCTCCGCGAAACGGATGTAAGTAGGTCATTCGCGCAACGCGGTGGTACACCCACGATGCTGAAAACGACGCTAGATCCGCTGCGGATGCAATGACGGTCATTTCGGGCGAGACTGTTCCGTTCGGCCCCAAGTGGGTACCGACGAGACAGGAGAACCCCCTACCCGATCGGGTAGGGGGTTCTCACAGTTACTATCTCGGCTACTCGGCCGATTCTGCTACTTGGCCGATTCTGCAGCCCGCAGATCCTTGCGCAGGATCTTGCCCGCAGCGGACTTCGGGACGGTCTCGATGAACTCGACCTTGCGCACCTTCTTGTGCGGGGACACACGCTCGGACACGAACGCCATGACGCCGTCCTCGTCGATCGTCGCGTTCGCCTGCAGTACGACGAAGGCCTTCGGCACCTCTTCGCCCTCGTCGTCCAGTACGCCGATGACCGCGGCGTCGGCGATCTCCGGATGCGTCAGCAACAACGCTTCGAGCTCGGCGGGCGGCACCTGGTAGCCCTTGTACTTGATGAGCTCTTTGAGCCGGTCGACGATGAAGACCACGCCCTCGGAGTCGACGACAGCGATGTCACCGGTGTGCAGGTAGCCGTCTTCGTCGAGTGTGTCCGACGTAGCCGCGGGATTGTTGAGGTACCCGAGCATGACGTTCGGGCCCTTGACCCACAACTCACCCGGCTTGGACCTGCCCTCGGCGGGAAGATCGATCTCCTCACCGCTTTCCGGGTCGACCAGCTTGTTGACGGTGTTCGCGAGTGGAAGACCGACCGAGCTGAGCGGCATGTCGTCACGATCGAACGGAATCGCGTGGCTGACGGGGCTGAGCTCGCTCATCCCGTAGCCCTGACGGATGCGGGCGCCGAGCCTCGTCGCGACGGCCTTGCCGAGCTCCTCGTCCAGCGGGGCAGCACCGGAGAAGACGGTGTGCACACTCGAGAGGTCGTACTGATCGATCAGCGGATGCTTTGCGAGCGCGACAGCCACCGGCGGCGCAATGAAGAGGTACGTCAGCTTGTTGTCCTGAATGATCCGGAGGAACTCCACCAGATCGAACTTCGGCATCGTCACCAGCCGGGCACGCAGCTTCAGCGCGATGTTGAGTAACACAGTCAGTCCGTAGATGTGGAAGAACGGCAGCACCGCGAGGACGCCGTCGTCGGCGTTGATGCCCACCCGCGGTTCCATCTGCGCGACGTTGGCGACGAGGTTGCGGTGCGTCAGGATCACGCCCTTCGGGACGCCCGTGGTGCCCGAGGAGTACGGCAAGACTGCGACCTGCGTCGCCGGATCGAACGACACGTCCGGTGCCGTGGCGCCTTGAGTGAGCAGGTCCTTCAGGCTCGGGTGCCCGTCGACGCCGTCGAGAACGATGATGTGATCGTCGGCGATCCCGACCTTCTCCGCCGCTGCCTTCGCCTGCGGGTACAGCGGCGAGACGGTGAAGAGGAATTTCGCGCCCGAACCGGTGAGCTGCTTGGCGATGTCCTCTGCCGTGTAGAGAGCATTGATGGTGGTGGCAGTGCCACCTGCACGCAGAATGCCGTGCAGGACCGACGCGAACGCCGGCACGTTGGGCGAGTGCAGGCCGACGACGTCACCGAGCTCGAGTCCTCGCGCAGCGAGGGCGCCGGCGATGCCGTTGATCTGCCCGATCAAGGCCTGATACGTGGTGACGGCCCCAGAGGTGCCGTCAATCAACGCAGGCTTTTGCAGATCGGCGTCCGCGATCGATCCGAACAGGTAGTCGTAGACACTCAGATTCGGGATCTCGACGTCGGGAAAGGGACTGTTGAAGCTCATGACTCTCCTTCGAACATGCAACGGAAATTATGACGAAACACTACAGTGAATGCCATCACATCTGACATTTCCCTACTCCCGAGTCAGTTACGTGCCGCCTGTCGGTTTGCTTCGAACCACGACCACACCGGTGGCGCCCGGAGTCACTGACGGCTGTCAGGATTTCGAATACGGCTTTCCTGCTGCTGCAGGCCCTCGAACGTGCCCGACGAGTCCCGCGACCGCGAAGATGGTCACGACGTACGGAAGCATCAGCATGAACTCGCTAGGTACCGGGGATCCGATGATCCCGAGGACGTTCTGGAGGTTCGACGCGAAGCCGAACAGCAACGCGGCCAACGTCGCTCGGATCGGATCCCACCGTCCGAAGATGACCGCCGCGAGCGCGATGTAACCCGCGCCCGCCGTCATCTCCTTGCCGAACGCTCCGACTGATCCGAGCGTGAAGTACGCACCGCCGAGGCCCGCGATGGCACCGGCCAGGCACACGTTCCAGAATCTGGTCCGAGCCACGTTGATCCCGACGGTGTCCGCCGCCTGTGGGTGCTCACCGACCGAGCGAAGCCGCAGACCCCACTTGGTGTGAAACAACCCGAACCACACCATGGCCACCACGAAATACATCAGGTACACGATCAGTGTCTGGCGGAACAGCACCGGTCCGATCACCGGAATCTGCGACAGGAACGGAATTTCGATGCGCGCGAACCGAGGTGGCGCGTTCAACGTCTCCGTGTTCTTCGTCAGCACCACCGAATACAGGAAACTCGTCAGACCGACGACCAGGACGTTGAGGACGACGCCGACGATGACCTGATTGACGAAGTACTTGATCGAGAACATCGCGAGCAGTGATGCGGTCAATGCTCCGGCGACCAATGCGGCAAGGAGCGCAACGTAAGTCGATCCTGTCACCGACGCAACGACTGCGCTGACGAACGCACCGGACAACAACTGCCCTTCGATGGCGATGTTGATGACTCCGACGCGCTCGGAGATGACGCCGCCCATCGCACCGAAGATGAGCGGTGTGCTCAGGGCGACCGCTCCGATCAACAGCCCCGGTACCGGCACCGTCGCACCGACGGCGGCCCACGTCAGAAAGCCCAGAACGAACACCACGGCATAGACGGCAAGCACCCACAGTGGAGTTGCTGCGCCTCGCACCACATTCCACGCGGCGAATGCGGTGACCAGTGTCAATACCACGAACAGTACGACGCCTGTAGCTGCCGCCGGCACCGCGACCGCGGGGAGCTGGACGAAGTCGTTGTCGCTGGCCAGCGCGAACGTCGTGGTCCCCGACTTCGCTCGAAGAACGAACATTACCAGCGCCAGGAGGGTCGCGACGCCCAGAACACCGGGCACTTTCCAACTCTTCGAAGGCGCGAGGATCTCCCGCTGATCGTCGACTACGGTCACAGCGCACCCACTTTGGCCGTGTCCGCGCGGGCCGCGATGTCAGCGCCCGGCGGAGGTAACCGGAACACTGCACGGACCAGCGGCGGGGCAGCGATGAACAGCACGATGACGGACTGCACGACGAGCACGATGTCGATCGGAATACCCTCTGCAGCCTGCATCGCGAATCCGCCTGCCTTGAACCCGCCGAACAGAATGCCCGCGAAGAACACGCCCCACGGTTTCGACCGCCCCAGCAGCGCGACGGTGATGGCGTCGAAACCGATGCCGGCGTCGATGTCCGCACCGAACCCGGTGGTGACGGTCCCGAGCACCTGGGCGACGCCCGCGAGCCCGACGAGCGCCCCGGAGAGCACCATCGCATACAGGTACATGCGGTTGACGTTGATTCCGGCGATCTTCGACGCGTGCGGGTTCTCGCCGACGGCTCGGAAGCGGAAGCCGAGCGACGACCGCTCCAGCAGCCACCACACCGCGATCGTCACGATGACGACGAGCACGAACCCGAGATGCAGGGCATATCGATCACCGAACAGCTTGGGGAACACCGCGGTCGATTCCATGGCCGCGGTCTTCGGGTTGTTCTGGCCCGGTGCCTGCAGCGCGCCGGGCGTCCTCAGCAGATACGCAACGAGGTAGAACGCGACGTAATTCAGCATGATCGTGACGATCACTTCGTGAGCACCGGTGCGTGCCTTGAGAACTCCGGCGATCCCACCCCACACCGCGCCGCCCAGAACTCCGGCGAGCACGGCAAGGATCAAGTGCAGACCGGCGGGCAGCTGGAGGGAGAACCCGACCCAGCCCGCACATGCGGCCGCGATCAGCATCTGTCCGCGACCGCCGATGTTGAACATTCCGACCCGGAAAGCAAGCGCGACACCGAGACCCGCGACGATCAACGGCGTCGCGAACGTGAGTGTCTCCAACAGCGGTTTGATGCCGTTCTCGAATCCTGGACGTCGGAAGTTGTACACCGCTCCCTGGAACAGGGAGGAATACGCGCCCGAGACTGCGTCCCACACCGCGACGAGCATGTCCGACGGTCGGGAAAAGAAATAGCCCGCAGCTTCCTGAACCTGCTCGTCGGTGACAGCAATGAGCACCGCACCCACAACCACGGCCATGAACACTGCCAGCACCGAAATGATTGCGCTGCCGGTGAATATCTGCCGCAGAACCACATGTGCGCGCGACGGCTGTGTATCTTGCGCGTCAGGCATGCTCTCCACCCATCATCAAACCCAGAACTTCGCGGGAGGTGTCGGCCGGCACGATGCCGACGATCGTGCCGCGATACATGACGGCTATTCGATCCGCCAGGGCAGCAACCTCGTCGAGCTCACTGGAGACGACGATCACCGGGATTCCCGAGTCTCTCGTCGCGACGATTCGTTTGTGCACGAACTCGATCGAGCCGACATCGATTCCCCGTGTCGGCTGCGAGGCGACGAACAGCCGAAGCTCACGGCTCAATTCGCGAGCGAGGACGACCTTTTGCTGGTTGCCACCGGACAAGCGTCCGACCGCGGTGTCGATGCCGGGAGTCCGAACGTCGAACTCCTGGACCTTGTCGGCAGCGAACGTGTCCAGATAGTCGCGGCGGATCGCTCCTCGGCGGACGAACGGCTCGCCCGTCGACCTGTCGAGCATCAGGTTCTCCGCGATCGAGAATTCGCCGACCAGACCGTGGACCGTGCGGTCTTCGGGCACGAATCCGACGCCGGCGGCCAACACGTCGTGGACCGAGGAGCCGACCAGCGACCGGCCGTCGAGAAGGATTTCTCCGCTGATCCGGTCGCGAGCGCCGAGAAGCGCTTCGACGAACTCGCCCTGCCCGTTGCCCTGAACCCCGGCTACCGCCAGGATCTCACCGGCGTGAACTTCGAGGCTGACGTCGTCGACGACCGCGTGCCCGTCCCCGTCGAAGACCGTCAGATTCTTGATGACCAACGCCGCCTCACCTGGCTGCGCCGGTTGCTTCGTCACCGTCAGCTGAACGTCGCGGCCGACCATCATCGCGGCGAGTTCCGCGTTGGTCGCCGTCGGCTCGGCCTGGCCGACGACCTTTCCGAGCCGGATCACGGTGATACGGTCCGCGACCTCACGCACCTCACGCAGCTTGTGCGTGATGAACACGATCGTGGTACCCGACTCGGCGAGTTCGCGCATGATGCGCATGAGGTCGTCGGTTTCCTGTGGAGTGAGCACCGCAGTCGGCTCGTCGAAGACCAGCACCGTGGCATCACGGCTGAGCGCCTTGATGATTTCGACGCGTTGCTGCACTCCGACGGGCAGGTCGTCGACCTTGGCATCGGGGTCGAGATCGAAACCGAAGCGCGCCGAAATCTCGCGCACCAGTTTTCGAGCCGCATCGAGATCGAGGCGCCCACCGCTTTTGGTGGTCTCGTGGCCGAGAATGATGTTCTCGGCCACCGTGAACACCGGGATCAGCATGAAGTGCTGGTGCACCATGCCGATCCCGGCCGCCATCGCGTCACCCGGTCCGGTGAATTCCTGCACGACTCCGTCGAGCAGAATCTTGCCCTCCTCGGCCCGATACAGACCGCTGAGCACGTTCATCAGTGTCGACTTGCCTGCACCGTTCTCACCGAGAAGGCAATGGATCTCGCCTGTTTCGACGACGAGGTCGATGGAGTCGTTGGCGACGAGAGATCCGAACCGCTTCGTTATGCCCTGCAGTTCCAGCTTCATGGCATTTCGACGTTCATGTCCTCTTACTGTGTGTCGGGGCTACTTCGGCGAGGAAGGCGACTCGACGGTGATCGAGCCGTCGATGATGCCCGCCTCGATGGTGTCCAGCTCGCTCTGCAACGCGGGATCGACCTGCGACTCGTAGTCGTGGAACGGCGCGATTCCGACACCGTCGTTCTCGAGCGTTCCGACGTACGGTGCGGTGTCGAAGGATCCCTCACCCGACGTCGCGACGATCTCGTCGACGCTGGTCTTGAGGCCCTTGGTCACCGATGTGAGCATGAGGTCGCTGACCGAGGGATCCGACTCGAAGACGTCGGCATCGGCGCCGATGAGTGCGATGGGCCGCGACGAGTCACGAATGGCCTGCGCGGCGCTCTGATAGATCGGTCCGCCGACTGGGAAGATCACGTCCGCGTTCTGGTCGATGAGGCCCTGCGCGGTGTTCTTCGCGACGGCGTTCGCCTCGAATCCCCCGGTGAACGAACCGTTCTGCGCGGGAACGTCCCAGCCGATGACCCGAACGTTGCCGTTCTTCTGCTCGTTGAAGTAGTTGACGCCGTCGGCGAATCCGTCCATGAAGATGGTGACGGTCGGCAACTGCGAACCGCCGAACGTTCCGACGACACCCGTCTTCGAGTAACTCGCAGCGGCGTACCCGGCCAGGAAGGCGGACTGCGCCGCATCGTAGGTGAGCGGTTTGACGTTCGGCAGGTCGATGCTCGAGTCGTCGATGATGGCGAAGTCGATATCGGTGTTCGCCTCGGCGGCGGACTTCGTGGCGTCCGCGAGGTCGAATCCGACGGTCAGGATCAGCGAGCAACCCTGGTCGATCAGGTTGGAAATGTTGGGGTTGTAGTCCGTCGGGGATGCCGATTCGACGGTGATGGGCTCGACATCGAGGGTCGCCGACGCCTCGGTCAGGCCCTCGAAGCTGAGCTGATTGAAGGACTTGTCGTCGAAACCTCCTGCGTCGGACACCATGCAGGGCTTGAAGTCGCCGGAAGCGCTACCCCCGGATTCGGATCCGTTGTCTTCGGGCGCGGAGCCACATCCTGCGACGAGAGCGAGCGCGCCGAGCGACGCGACGCCGCCGAATGCCAGTCTCCGAGTGCGTGAGCGGATGACGACGGTCAAGACTTCCTCCATTTAGGTCGCTGCCCGGCTCGCTCGTCTCATGAACAAGCGTCGAAGTACCCGGCAAGTTTGTCTGATTCGCAGACGCTACCCGCCACGCGGGGTGCCCGCATGATTTCGCGAGTCACTCGCCCGTCTCGCGAGGTGAGCCGTTTCCTCTGTCGTAGCTGCCGCCGTCGCCGAAATCCCCTGCACCAGATGAGGTTGCGAACCGCAGGGTAGGACCTACAGTTGGTTCTCCACCAGATGCTCGAAGGCTTTGAGGTTGGCGAGGGATTCGCCGCGCGACACCCGCCACGCCCATTCGCGCTTGATCGACTCGGCGAAACCGAGTTCGAGTAGCACGTTGAAGTCGCCATCGGCGGCTTCGAGAACCTGACCGAGAATGCGGTCGATCTCCTCGCCGGTGACCGCATGCAACGACAACCGGCCGACCAGGTACACGTCGCCCACCTTGTCGATCGTGTAGTGCACCCCGTACAGCCGGCGGTTGCGTCGCAGCAGGTACTTGTAGACGCCCTCGAAGTTCTCGTCGGGCTTACGGCACACGAACGCCTCGATCCGGACCCCGTGATTCCCGACGGTCAGCATCGTCGTGGTCTTGAGCTTGCGCTCACCCGGCAGCTCGACGACGAAGGAATTCTCTCCCTTGCGCTGATACTCGAGTTCGCGTTCCTTCAGTATCGAGTCGATGAGGGTGATCGTGTCGCTCATGCCGTGACTCCTGCCCGTCGTAGCTTCGACAGTCCACGGGACCGCCGCGGCGAGAACTCGCTGGGAGCCTCGTGCCGATCGAAATGGAACTGTGCAGCTCGGTAGCTCTCCAGCAGCCCCTCGGCCGTGTGCTCCCAGGAGAAGTCCCCCGCGTGAATCGGGGCTCTCGACGCCATGGCTGCCAACGCATCTCGATCGGTGACCATGTTGCCCAGCGCGGTCGCCCAGTCGTGAGTCCGATGCCCCTGGACCAGCACCCCGGTCTCGCCCGCGCGCACTGCCACACCCAGACCACCGACGTCGGCTGCGATCACCGGCGTTCCGCTCGCCTGCGCCTCTATCGCGACCAGCCCGAAGGACTCGTTGTAGCTCGGCACAGCGACGACGTCCGCGGCGCGGTAGATCTGTACCAATCGCTCCGACGGTTGTGGCGGCAGGAACGTCACGCGAGCCGAGATGCCGAGGTCCTCGGCAAGGTCGATCAGGCTGTCCGGGCGGTCGAGCCCACTGCCGGACGGCCCGCCGACGACGAGTATCCGCAGCGGAAGGCTCGGGTCGCGTGCCACTACTTCCGCCGCTGCACGCAGCAACACGTCCGGTGCCTTCAACGGCTGGATCCTGCCCACGAAGGCGACAACGGTCTCTCGCGGATCGATGCCGAACTCGGCCCGGGCGGCACTCTTGTCACCGGGCCGGTATCGAGTCAGGTCCGCGCCCGGTGCGACGACATCGATCGATTCCGGACTTGCGCCGTAGATCTCGATGAGTTGCTTGGCCTCTTCGGAGGTGTTGGCGATGAGACGGTCCGCCTCGGCCACGACTTGTTGTTCACCGATCTGTCGCGCCACCGGCTCCGGAGCGTCTCCTGCTGCAAGCGACGCGTTCTTGACCGCAGCCAACGTGTGGGCGGTGTGCACGAGCGGCACGCCCCAGCGGTCGCGAGCCAACCATCCGACCTGACCCGAGAGCCAGTAGTGCGAATGAACCAGGTCGTAGTACCCGGCGTCGTGACGCGCTTCCTCGCGGAGCACCCCGGCCGCGAACGCACACAGCTGCGTCGGGAGATCCTGCTTGTCGAGGCCCTCGAACGGTCCCGCGACGATGTTGCGCACCATCACGCCGGGGGCTGCCTCGCACAGCGGTTCGTCGGAGGAGGATGTCGCGCGCGTGAAGATCTCGACCTCCACGCCCCGCTTGGCCAGTTCCTTGGCGCTCTGCAACACGTACACGTTCATGCCGCCGGCATCGCCTACTCCAGGCTGCGCCAGCGGGGAGGTATGCAACGACAGCACCGCAACCCGGTTCAACTGACGACCACTCACCGCTCCACTTTGCACTCCCCCACCTTAAGCCTGCTCGTTCGCGCACTGTTCGGGGCTCGGCTCACACGCCGTCCACGAAGCTCTCCACGTCGACGAGAAATCGCTCTGGGTCAGCTACGAACGGACCGTGGTCCACGCCCTCCCAGTAGGATTCCGTCACCGTCGGGATCAACGACGCAGCGTGTCTACCTGCACCAACGTCGACGACGGTGTCCGCGGTTCCGTGCAGCACGAGCGCCGGGACATCGAGATGTCGCAGTAGGTCATCGTGCGAGGCGGCGCGCTCGAACAGGGCCGCCCGCACTCGCGGTGGCGTCGCCAGTGTCAGACCGAACAGCGCCTGCGCCTGCGCACCCTTGCCTTCGACCGGTCCCGTCAGCGCCTGACCGAAGCTCCCGAGAGCCTTGATCGCCACCCTGGGCTCGTCGGCCATCGCTCCCGGAATCGCGGCGCGCATCGCAGTACCCACGCGACCACCGGCTTCTCCCCTGCCGATGCTGGTGATCGCCCCGACCAACACCACGCCCGCCACCGCGTCCGTTCCATGCTCTGCTAGATAGTCGCAGATGACGAGCCCGCCGTACGACCAACCGAGGAGGATCGCCTTCGTTTCGGTTGCCTCCTGAGCGAGAACTGCGTGGACGTCGCCTGCCCAGTTCGCCGAGTCGGCGTAACCCGATTCTGGGGCGTCGGAGTATCCGTGGCCACGCAGGTCGACCGCGACAACCCGATACTTCTCGGCGAGTCCGGCGAGCACCCGCTCACCCCAGCATGCCGAGGACTGCGCCCATCCGTGCAGCAGAACCACTGTGCGGTGCGACCGATCGCCCGACACTCGATACACGATGTTCGTGCCATCGATACTTTCCGCCTGCCGTACCGGTCCTATGTCTGTCATGCCGTTCATGATCCATCCGACCCGTGAATCGTCAGGCAGCGGCCCGTCGCATCGACGCGAGCGGGTCGGCATAGACCGAGCTGAGCGAGACGACCGCCGCCGCGAACTGCTGAACCTTGCTGCCGAAGCCAGTGATTCGAATGTCTTTGCGCGGCAACGTCGATGCTCGACCGAATGCGTCCGCCACGTGCGCGATCCCCGGAGAGTACTCGGTGAACGCCTGGCCTCCGAGTACGACGCGATCGGGATTGAACAGATCACGAAGCAACCCGACAACCCGACCGAGTATCTCGGCCCGCTCCAGCAGAATCTGCTGCGCGGGCACCGAACCGTCGTGCGCGGACCGGTAGAGCGTGGCAATACCGACACCCGACGCTACGATCCCGCGCTCGACGGCGTCGGCCAGCACGGCGCGATCGCTGACGGTTGCTTCGAGGCATCCGCGATGACCGCACGCGCACAGCGCATTCGAACCTGTCGGTAGATGTGCGATCGAACCCGGACCGGTGGAGGGAGTATGCACGCGCCCGTCGATCGTCAACGCGATACCCGCGGTTTCCCGTGCGTAGAAGTACAGGCTGGTACCGGTCGCCGCCTCGGCTCGAGCAGGCGTCAACAGAAGTTCCGACCCCGCCATCGCTTCGACATGACCCGACACCGACACTGGAAGGCCAAGACCGCCACCGATGATCGCGCCGACCTGAGCATTCTCCCAGCCGAGACGAGGATGATCCGCGGTTCCGGTCACACCGTCGACGCGGCCACCGAGCGCGACACCGACCCACAGCGGACTCCGACGATGCCAGCGGGAGGCGAAGGAACCAGCGCTGCGGGTGATGCTCGTAAGCGCTTCGGTCGCGGAGCCGCCGGGCGTCGAAATCTCCACGGCGCCGAGTATGCGGCCGCGCAAATCGGTCACGACGATCCCGGTGACGAGTGCGCCGATGTGGATTCCGATGGTCGCGTACGGCTCGTGATTGATCTCGAACGGCACCCGAGGACGACCGATCGCACCCGACGCGCTGAGATCCGCTCGTTCACGAAGCAGACCGGCGCCGAGCAGAGAAGACACCTGGCGGTTGACGGTGGCGATACTCAATCCCGTTGCGCGCGCAGCGATACCACGCGATATGGGCCCTTCGACGGAGGCGACACGTAGCACTGCGGCGGCAGGACTGTCGGCGATTCGGAGATCGGGCGCGACGATCTGGACCCGCCCTCGCACACTCGGGCGTTTGATGGACGTCGGCCGCGAACCACGAAGGTTCGGGACGGATGAAGAGATCGGCAAAGTTGCAAGTGACACTGGTGTTAGTCCTCAGCAGTAGACCCACTTTTCAGGTGGGTGACGCATGATGCGAAGAGAAAGCGCTGACGGCAAGTGCCTATGACCGCGTCGATTCAGCGACAGCTTTCTTCGATTCAGCTACAGGCGTGGAGGCTCAGACAACACAGTTCACGAGGGAGCGGCAGCCGGGAACCCAGAGCGGCGGTCACATAGGTGACGCGCAGAGCGGGCGTATGGCTGGCGGACATGAAGCAAAATTAACACTTCCGCGTGCATTAACCAATACGCGCTCCCTAGCGCCGGCACCGCCGACTAGAATTCGACCCATGACCTTGTCAGAACAAATTCCGTCCGACGCTCGCATCGCCGTCGTCACCGGAGCAAGCTCAGGTATCGGCGAGGCCACCGCCAGGCAGCTCGCGACGCAGGGCTACCACGTCGTGGTCGGAGCCCGGCGCGTCGATCGGCTGGAGAAGCTTGCATCCGAAATCGGTGGCACTGCACTGCAACTCGACGTGACCGACGAGGACTCGGTTGCCGCGTTCACGGCCGTCGTTCCTCGCGTATCCGTGTTGATCAACAACGCGGGCGGCGCCAAGGGACTCGCGCCGGTCATCGACGCCGATCTCGACGACTGGCGCTGGATGTGGGAGACCAATGTTCTCGGAACGCTGCGTGTCACCAAGGCGTTGCTGCCCAAGCTGATCGAGTCGGGCGACGCGCTTGTGGTGACGATCACGTCTGTGGCGGCGTTCGAGGCGTACGACAACGGGTCGGGATACACCTCGGCCAAGCATGCGCAGGCCGTCCTGCACCGCACGCTGCGCGGCGAACTGCTCGGTCAACCAGTGCGGCTCACCGAAATCGCGCCGGGGGCAGTGGAGACGGAGTTCTCGCTCGTGCGATTCGACGGCGACGAGTCCAAGGCCGACGCCGTCTATCGGGGGATCACGCCACTGGTTGCCAAGGACATCGCCGAGGTCGTCGGCTTCGTGGCTTCGCGCCCGTCGCACGTCAATCTCGACCAGATCATCATCAAGCCCAGAGACCAGGCTGGTCCGGGTCGCTTCAGCCGGAAGTGAGGCGGCTCCGCCGCCAGTGGCACGGTTAAGTGCATTCCCGTGCACTCAACCGTGCCACTGGGCGCGGAGCGCCCTGAGCTGAATCGGCGCGGAGCGCCCTGAGCCTTGGCGACCTAGCCTGCTGGAGCCGGGGCAGGTGTGGAGGCCGTCGCTGCGCCTGCCGGCAAAGCCGACATCGACTCCCACGTCGCCCAATCGATCGCCCAGTCGTACAGGTCGCCGTCCGCCGCCGAGAGGTCGATGCGGGTTCCCGTCACCTCGACCGGATCGCCGTACATCGCGGTACCGAAGTACTCCTGAGCGTCCGCGTCGGACAGGTTGATGCATCCGTTGGTGACGTTCGAAGCACCCTGCACCCCGGTGGTCAACGGGTTGGCGTGAATGAACTCGCCGTTGTTGGAGATGCGGACTGCCCAGCGCTCGCGCACGTTCTCGTAGAACGGCGGGTTCGACATCAGGAAGTCCTCGTGCTTCTCGGTGACAACGTGTATGCCGCTGCGAGTGACGTTGCGATCCTCGTTGCCCTCGCCGTAACTGACGGGGATGTCCATGATCGTCTCGCCGCCGCGAACGACCTGCATGCGGTGACTCGTCGCGTCGGCGACGACGATCTGGCTGCGCCCGATGGAGAAGTCGATCGTCACGTCGTCAGCGCCGTAATTACCCTCGCCATAGTCGATGCCGTAGAGGTTCGCCTTCACCGACACCGTCGTTCCCGGGGTCCAGTAGTTGGTGGGACGCCAGTGCACGCGTGAGCCGTTGTCGTCGGGGAACCATGCCCAGGCACCGGGAGTCGGCGGGTTGGTGGTCACCGTCAGCGCCTTCTCGACGGCAGCCTTGTCCTCGATCGCGGAGTCGAACTGCAGGATGACCGGCGCGGCAATGCCGACCTCCTGGCCATCGCCGATGTTGGTGCTGACGGAGGTTCTGCTGGAGGGCGTCACCGTCGTGAAGCTGCCGTCGACGGGGACGGTCTTGCCGTCGGTACCGATGGCATTGCCCGCCCAGGTATACGTGGAGCCGTAGCCGAGCGGTTCGGTAATGGTGTACGACGCTTTGTCCGGCGCCAGCACTCCTTGAACTACCTTGCCGTCGGGGTTGGTGAGCACGACGTCGGCCAGCGTCCCATCCGTCACCGTCACCGAGATCGGAGCGACCGGGCTGACGTCGCCCGCACCGGCTGCCGGATTCTGCACCACCTCGGCAACCGGGGGCGCCTCCGTCGTCGACGCTGCATTGCCCGACGAGCCACTGCCGCCGCCGACGGTGCACCCGGCAACCAGTGCCGCCAGCGCAGCGATCGCTACGACCAGCCACAACAGGCGCGTCCGTTTTGTCTGTTCTCCCTGCACATGCACGGCTTCCAACGTACTCGCGGGAAAGTGAACGGTCACAATCGATCACCCAGGTGCGCGCAGATTCACACCGAATTCCCGGGTGGACCCAGACATTTCGCCCACGAGGGCCGCCGACGCGCACTTTCCAGCCCACGCGCAGGTTGCAACTTGCGCCTGCGCTGCAACCTGCGCGGCCCGACAACCACGGTGACCGAATGGCTCATTCGGTCTCGAACCCCGATGAACGCACACCTTTCAGCCGACGCCTGCACTGCAACTTGCGCAGCCGGAATCCGGCAATCAAGCCTCGAGCTTCGTCGTCCTCAGCTCGTGGCCTCGCGACGTGAGGCAGCGCCCGGTGTCGAGGTTCCAGTCCCAACCGTGCAGGTTGCAGGTGAGCTTGTTTCCCTCGACGATGCCGAACTTCGACAGGTCCGCCTTCAGATGCGGACAACGCCGCTGAATTTCGTAGCCGTCCTTGACGATGGTGGCGGTGTCGTCGTGTGCTTCGGCGAACCAGCCGTCGGCGTATGCGATGCGCTCGTCGGTAAGGCATTTGAAGAAGGTGTAGAGGAACTCGTTGTAGCCACCGACGCGACGAGCCCGGAAACGTGTCGACAGAAAGATCGAATTGACCCAGTCCGGCTCGTTGTCGCGCACCGCGGTTCGAACGAGCTCCGGCGCAATGGTGAAGCTGTACCGGAAGCGTTCCTTCAACAAAGGCTCACGCACGATCCGCTTCGGAAAATCCAGTACGACGGTCTCGGCGCCGAGCATCAGTGCGACGGGGTAACCGATGCCGTCGCAGATCTGATCGGTCGCAGACATGATCGGCTCGAACAACTGCCGCAGCGGCTCCAACAGAGGTTCGCCCTCCGCCGATGCCCACGCGGCTTTCTCCGCAGCGATCACGCCTGCCTGACGCTGCGCGAAATCTTCGATGTACTGAGCCTTGCCGGTGGTGAAGATCGCTTCCACCTCCTCGACCGGAAGGGGATGGGTCAACGCGTCGAGGGTGGACCCCGTGAACTCGGCGGTGGTGCCGGGCATCATCAGCAGGCCCTTGTCGTGACCGTTGCGCCGCATCTGATCGAGGAAGACCATCTGGTCCGGGAAGATGTTTGCTGGATCCTCGTAGACGTCGTTGAGGAATCGAAGTTCGTCGTCGAGGAAACACGGTGGGCCGGCCGACGGAATCACCCAGGTGGCGCCGATCTGTTCGATGTACTGCCGCGCGCGATCCATCTGACGTTGACGCTTCTGCACACCGAAGGCCTTCTTCGCGCGCTCGACCATGTCGTAGACCATCGGGTACCAGATGGCCCCCGAGTACTGCAGCATGTGCACGTCGACGTGGCCGAACTCCTCCGTCAGCACGTCGAGGTCGACTGGACGCGCGTCGTTCATGTTGAACGCGACGGTCTTTCCGTCGGTCACGACGAGACCGGAGTCACCGATCGGGCCGTCGGCGGGAGCGCGAAGCGCAATGATCATGATGTCGAGATCGCCCTTGGGGCCGGAGAGACGGTGCTTGACCGAATTCGTGGTCTCGAAGAACTTGTGGAACCCGAGCTTGATCAGCTCGTTCTTCAGATCCGGCACCGGGTAGTCCGGCAGGAGAACCGTCGTGTCCTTGTTGACGTGCTCGGCGAGGTTCTGCGGATCGAAGTGGTCCTTGTGCAGGTGCGATACGTACAGGTAGTCGCAGTCACCCAACGCGTCCCAGTCGAGCTGTGTGTTGTCCGGGAATGGAAACCACGACGTGAAGTACGCAGGGTTCACCCACGGGTCGCACAGGATGCTGCCTGCATCGGTCTGAATATGGAATCCTGCGTGCCCGACGCTTGTGACCTGCAACGAACTACTCCTTCACTTGCACTGAACTTCGATGGTAGGCGCTACGTCCGACTCAGTTGAGCGAGCAGCCCACCAGATCGCACTCGGGAACCAACGTGATCCCGAATTCCGCCTGGACTCCGTCGCGGATGTGCGACGCCAGAGCCATGACGTCTGCAGTCGTCGCCCCACCCCTGTTGGTGATCGCAAGCACATGTTTGGTCGACAGCGACACCGTGCCGTTCCCGAAGTCGGTGCCGTATCCGTGCGCGAAACCGGCGTTCTGGATCAGCCACGCGGCGTGAATCTTGATTCCGGACGGGTCCGGGTACTGCGGCGCTCTCGACGCCGTGGCGGGAACCTTCGTCAGCACCGGGTTCAGGAAGAACGATCCGACGCTCCAGGTGTCGTGGTCCTCGGCGTCGAGAACCATGCCCTTCTGCCCACGCAGATCGAGCACGGCCTCGCGCACCTCGGCCGCAGCGACCGTGTCTCCTACGGTGACGCCCAACCTCTCCGCCAATCCTGCGTAGCGGACCGGATCGGAGGATCGCGAACGTCGAAGTGACATCGTCGTGTCGAGAATGACGTACCGCGTCGAATGCTTGAAGACCGATTGACGGTGCAGTCCGAACCCGCACCGATCGGGCGTCCAGACCTCGGTAGTTCCGGTCTCTCGGTCGTAGACGGTGAGACTGTCCAGCACGTCGGAGGTGACGGTTCCGTACGCCCCGACGTTCTGCACCGGCGTCGCACCCGCAAGTCCCGGGATTCCCGAGAGCGCTTCCAACCCCGCCAATCCCTCGCTCAGCGAGGTCGCGACAACTGTGTCCCACCGCTCACCGGCGGCGACCGACATCGAATTGCCGTCGACGCGCACGCCCGAGGTCTCCACCTTGACGACGAGACCGTCGAAACCCTGGTCGCCGACGACAAGATTGGACCCGCCGCCGATCAGCAGCACAGGAGTTCCCGACGCATCGGCGTCGCGAACCAAGGCGACCAACTCATCCGAGGTCGTCGCGACGGCGAACTCGCGAGCCGGACCACCGAGTCGCATGGTGGTGAGCTCGGAAATTGCGGTAGGCACGGGAGTCCAGGTTACCGGTCTGGCGTGCCAGTCGAAATCCGACCGGTCCTGCACAGCCGGTACTCTCCGCCTATGCCTCGCCCCATCGCGCACAGCGCGTCCGTTCCCGCACCCGTCGACAAGGTGCACGCCGCGCTCGTGTCCGAGCAGTACTGGAAGGACCGTATCCAGGAAATCGGCGGCCCGAGCGCACACCTCGTGAGCGTCACCGCAATCAACGGAACCATCAGTGTCGTCATGACGCAGTCCATTCCGGAGGAAGAACTTCCCGCTGCCGTCACTGCGTTCAAGAAGGGGCCGCTCGTCATCGAACGCACCGAGTCCTGGGGACCCCTCGGCGGCGGTCGCGCCGAAGGCAAGTTCGGCGCAACGGTCGAGGGCGCACCCGCCACGATCTCCGGGACGACGCTGCTCGAGGGCAACGACACATCGTCGACGATGTCACTGTCCGGCAACACCGAGGTCAAGGTGCCGATCTTCGGCGGCAAGATCGAAGCCATGATCAGCGAGCAGGTTCTTTCGCTCATCGACAACGAGCACGACTTCACGGGCAACTGGATTGGACAGAACCTGAAGTAGGTACCCTGCCCACTATGGCGCGCCGCATGAATTACTCAGCCCGGTTCACCTACTCCACGGAGCAGGTGTACGCCGCGTTGTCGAGCCGCGAGCACTGGGACGCTCGAATCGAGGAGATGAAGAAGTACTCCCACAACGAGCTGAAGAGTTTCGAGGTCGGCGACAACGGGATCGACGTCGTGATGCATCACATAATTCCCAGAACCGAACTGCCGGACATCGCGCAGACGGTGATGAAGAAGGACATGGTCATCACCCGCAACGTGCACTTCGACCCCTACACGGAGACCACCGTGGGCAACTACGACGCGTCGATTCCCGCCGGTCCGGGCAGCTTGAAGGGCGTCACGTCGTTGTTCGCCACCGAAACCGGATCTACGCTGCGGACGTCCTCGGAAGCGAAGGTGTTTCTCCCGTTCGTCGGCGGCAAGCTCGAGCAGCTGATGCTGGTGAACCTGCGCGATCTCTGGCGCGGCGAGGGTGAAGTGACGGCAGACTGGCTTGCCCAGAACAACTAGGACCCCCGCTCCCGAAGGCACCATCACCCGCGGCACCACGGGCATCAACCGCCTCCGTCGTAGCGATCGGTGGCTGGTGCACAGCCCGCTCGTCCGCCGAGTCCTCGCCGCGGCACAGGACCCTCTCGTCGTCGACCTCGGATACGGGGCCAGGCCCGACACAACCCTCGAACTCGCGCACAGATTGCGCACGATCCGGCCCGACCTGCGGGTCACCGGACTCGAAATCGACCCGGCCCGCGTCGTCCCGGCGACCGAGAACGTGACGTTCGCACGTGGCGGCTTCGAGCTCGCCGGGCTGCGACCGAACCTCGTGCGCGCCTTCAACGTTCTCCGTCAGTACCCCGAAAACGCGGTTCCCGACGCCTGGTCCCGGATCCTGGCGGGGCTGGCGCCCGGCGGCCTGCTGGTCGACGGCACGTGCGACGAGCTCGGGCGTCGCTGTGCGTGGATCCTCCTCGACAGCTCGGGGCCGATGTCGCTGACGCTCGCGTGGGACCCGTTCACGGTGCACACGCCCTCGGACATAGCCGAGCGGCTGCCCAAAGCACTGATCCACCGGAACGTGCCGGGCGAACGCATCCACGAGCTGCTCACCGCGGCGGACAAAGCATGGTCGACCGCGGCACCGTTGGCCCCCTTCGGCCCGCGGGTGCGGTGGCGTGCCGCGCTGAAACAGCTTGCGGCGAACGGACTTCCGACTACAGTGCCTCGGCGACGGTTGCGCGACAACACCCTCACCGTGCCATGGGACTCGGTAGCACCGCGTTAGAAGCTAGGTACAAGCAGACAGGGCCAGCTCGACGCGCTCGGCCACCCGCTCCGGTCCGTTGACTGCTTCCTTGTACAACACCCCCGGCTCGACCCGCCCGATCGCGACCGCGTCGCCGACCACCTCGTCGAGGGTGATCTGTGAGATGCCACCCGCAGCGAGATCGAGGACGGTGCGCACCGGCGTCGTGATCCGGAACGTGCCGGTGGATTCGAAATCGTGTGGGGTGAGTTGCAGACGATGTACGGCCAGCCGCGTGTCGGCCACGCGCAGGTTCGTGTACGCCGAGACATGCACGAATTGGGGATGCAGATGACCGAAGCCGTGGAGCTCGGCCGCGCTCTGGTGAGAAATCACAGCATTACCGCCGAACCAGGCGCACCACATCGCGAACTGCTCGAGATCGCTGTGCGGCCAGTCCGCAAGCCGATACAGATTGCGCTCCACCTTGATCCAATCGCCGACGGCGATGTTCGCGACCATGGCGGGAGCCACGAATCCGAGCTCCTCGGCCTGCTCGCTCGTGAAGTATCCATCCTGACTCGCAGCCAGGCGACGAAGCTCGACGGTGCTCGGTCGTGTCGTTCCCATACACGCAAGAGTACGACACGATGTGTTGTACATCACAACAATCGACCCAGGTCGTCCCACGGGAAGCTGATATTCACAGAGGTCTTTCAGAATCATCGGGAAGACTGCGGCGAATGACACGAAGCAAAGCTCCCATGATCGCGGTGCTCGTCGTTCTTGCTCTCGTCGCTGCGCTGTTGGGCGGAGAACTGTACCTACGTCAGCAGATCAAGTCCTGCCTCGCCGGCCAGCTCGAAAGCGAGATCGGCAGCCAGGTCGACGTCGGACTCGGCTGGAAGCCCATCCTGGTGTCACTCGTCGACAAGCAGGTGTCCTCTGTGACGCTCGACAGCAACGATGCCCGGTTCGGGATTGCCGAAGGCATGACCGTCCACGCCGAAGTCGAGGACGTGAACCTCGAACGCACCGCCGATACCAACGGCAGCATCGGTAGTTCCAGCGCGGATATCGACTGGTCCACCGACGGCATCGCCAGGACGTTGCAGGCTCAGGGAATCGGCGCGCTCGTCTCGGGCGTCACCTCGGACGCATCGGCGGGCACCCTGTCGTTCGCCGTCGGGGGCCTCGCTCAGCTGACCGTGAAACCGACGGTGGTCGGAGATCGTGTCGACGTGCAAACCGTCGACGCCTCGATCCTCGGCCTGGGACTACCGACCGACCTCGTCGACAGCATCGTCGGCGTTCTCTCCGACAGCCTCCAGCAGTACCCGCTCGACATGGTCCCCACGTCGCTGACGGTGACCGACGCGGGTATAGAACTGGCCCTCCAGGGTGGTCAGTACTCGATCCCGGCTACGGACCAGCCGACCGAAGTACCCGACGGATGCGGGCTACTCGCCTAGCTCGTCAGTCCCTCGAGTCGGCTAGGTCGCAAGTCCATCTATGACAGCGCGGGTTCCCGACAACCCCAACCTTGTCGCGCCCGCGTCGATCATCGCCAGGGCGGCGTCCGTCGTACGGATGCCGCCGCTGGCCTTGACACCCAACCTGCCGCCGACGGTGTCGGCCATCAGCTTGACGGCTTCCACGCTCGCACCTCCTGCGGGATGGAAGCCGGTGGATGTCTTCACGAAGTCGGCGCCCGCCTTCTCGGCCACGAGGCAGGTTTCGACGATAGCCTCGTCGGACAGCGCCGCCGACTCGATGATCACCTTGAGCACAGTCGTCGGACCGATTGCCTCACGCACGGTGAGGATGTCGGACAACACCGCGTTGTAGTCGCCGGAGATGGCCGCACCGATGTCGATCACCATGTCGATTTCGTTCGCGCCCTGATCCACCGCGAGGCGTGCTTCAGCACCCTTGACGAGCGAATGATGCTTGCCGGACGGGAATCCCGCGACCGCGGCGACGACGAGGCCATCGGCTCGCACGGGCAGCATGGATGGTGACACACAGACGGCAAGCACACCGAGGGCGAGCCCTTCCTCGATGAGCGCGGTGACGTCCTCGGGCTTGGCTTCGGGCTTGAGCAACGTGTGGTCGACCATTCGCGCCAGGGCGCCGCGGGTAAGAGACATGAGACCACCCAACCACAGTCGACGCGCGCCTAAACTCTCCGGTTATGTCTGCTTCACAGGTCGCTGGCACCTTCAACTCCACCAGCAACGAGTTCGACTCCGTTACCCCTGCAGTGTGGGGTCCGGCGGGTCAGACGCTGAGCTTCGCCCTCGACCTGCGGGCCGGTGAGTCCGTCCTCGACGTATGCGCAGGAACCGGCGCGTCGGCCCTGCCCGCGGCCATGGCCGTGGGCCCGAGCGGGACGGTTCACGCCATCGATCTCGCCGAGGACCTACTCACGGTGGCTCGCGCCAAAGCTACCGCGTCGGCGCTACGGAACGTCGAATTCGTCTGCGCGGACGCCACCGAATGGGAAGCGCCCAGCACGATCGACGGCGGCTACGACGCCCTGTCATGTTCGTACGGAATCTTCTTCCTCCCGAACATGGAGGTCTCGTTCACCCGACTCGTCGCGATGGTTCGTCCGGGCGGCCGCGTCGGCGTGACGGTGTGGCGCAAGGGGGCGATCGAAACGTTCGGTGCTGCGTTCTTCGATGTCGTCGCCCGCTACGCACCCGAGGTTGCGCACAGCGGACCGCGATCGAAGGAGGGATACGCCTCCCATCCGATACGACGAGTCGAAACCGCCGAGTCTTTGAGTGCGTGGCTGCAGGCGCGGGGCTGCGAATCCGTGCGCGTCCGGGAGCTGTCGAACCACGTTCCGACGACGGATGTCTTCGCGTGGAACTTCGTCCTCGGCAGCGGTTTCCGCGGCGCCCTGAGTGCATTCGACGACAAGGCGCGCGAGAGCATCCGGCGCGAATTTCTCGAGCTGCTCGCCACCCGCGGGATCGATTCGGTCGACGCGAGCACACTGGTGGCAACCGGCATCCGGGCATCCTGAGAGAATCGGGCCATGAGTTCTGTTGTCACCGACGACCGTCGCTACGTTCTGTCCCTCGGATGCCCCGACCGTACTGGCATCGTCGCAAAGATCTCGACGTTCCTCGCCGAGGTCGGCGGTTGGATCGTCGAAGCTGCCTACCACGCCGATCCGGACACCGGTTGGTTCTTCACACGCCAGGCCGTGCGGGCGTCGTCGGTGGAGATGAGCATCGACGAATTGCGCTCCCGATTCGAGGCAGTCGCCCGTGAGATCGGTCCGGAAACCGAATGGGCACTGCATGATTCAGGCGAGCACAAGCGCGTCGTAATTCTCGTCAGCAAGGAAGCACACTGCCTCCACGACCTCCTCGGCCGCGCTGCCGGCGGAGAACTGCCGGCCGAGATCTCGGCGGTGATCGGCAATCACAAGTCGCTCGAGCCCATCGCGAAGGCACATGGCATCACGTTCCATCACGTCGAGTTCGCGAAGGATCCAGCCGAGCGAGGTCCGGCGTTCGACGAGGTGCGGGCGCTCGTCGACTCCTACGACCCGCATGCCGTCGTACTCGCCCGGTTCATGCAGGTGCTCCCCGAAGAGCTGTGTGCGCACTGGGCCGGTCGCGCACTCAACATTCACCACAGCTTCCTGCCGTCGTTCGTCGGTGCGCGTCCGTACCACCAGGCATTCGCGCGCGGCGTCAAGCTCATCGGGGCGACGTGCCACTACGTGACGGCCGAGCTCGATGCAGGCCCGATCGTCGAGCAGGACGTCATCCGAGTGGATCACGCCGACGAGGTCTCCGACATGGTCCGTCAAGGGCGCGACATCGAGAAACTCGTACTCTCGCGCGGTCTGCGGTGGCATCTCGAGGATCGCGTCCTCGTGCACGGAAAGAAAACGGTCGTCTTCAGCTGACGCGGCTCCGCCGCAGTGGCATGGGCGGCTCCGCCGTAGTGGCACGGTTGAGTGCATCGGAGTGCACTTAACCATGCCACTGGGCGCGGAGCGCCCGTCCCAGGCCGAGCGCCCGTCCTGAGAACTGTCAGAGCAAACGAAGCCTGGCGACCTCGGAGTTGAACTCGTCGATCGCCTCGACCGAACTCATGTGACCGATGCCGGGTATCTCGATGAGCTTGCTGAGGTGATCGTGAGCGTCCAGGGCCTGGGCGAGCTTACGGGCGTGCACGGGCGGGGTCAGTCTGTCCGCGGTGCCCACCAGCACGGAGGTGGGGACGTTCATGTTCGCCAACGCCTCATGGATGTCCAGATCGGTCAGTGCTGCGCCCCAGATACCACGCGTCTGGGGTTCGCACTCGAGCACGATCTTCTCGCAGAACGCCACCTCGGCGTCCGTCGAACCCGGTGCCATCGACACGTACTTGATCGCGTGCCGAGTCACCGTCGACGGGCGAAGCGGGATCGCCGACTTCAGAACGACACGGCCGACCTGGACCGGCACCCTCGGGAACCGATTGGGCAGCGGGATGACCGTTGTCTCTCGAACGAGACTGTCCGTCGCAGTCGACGCGAGCAACACCGCGCTCACCAGGTTCTCGACCTGCTCTGGGTACCTCCCCGCCCACGCCATGATCGACATGCCACCCATGCTGTGGCCGACGAGCACTGCCTTGTTGTCCTCGGCGACGGTCGCAGCGAGAACATCCGCGAGATCGTCGGCCAGCACGTCAGGGCCCAGCGGCCGGGTGCCGACGTCGCTGCGACCGTGTCCACGCTGGTCGTAGACGATCACCGAAAAATTCTCCGCGAACGCGTTGATCTGCGGAATCCAGTAATCCGCCGAGCACGTCCAGCCATGGCTGAAGACGATCGGCTGTGCATCAGGGTCTCCGTAGACACGGACGTGCAGCTCGGCGCCGTCGTCGGTGACGACGGGGACGACGCGAGGCACGAACGTAGGCCTGCGCAGAAGCGCGTCGGGCCGAGTGTCGGTCGTTTTGGTGAACGATGTACGACGCCGATGCCGTAGAACGAGTGCGCCGATCCCCGCGGCCGCGGCAAGACCCCCGATGCCGAGTAAGGCACCCTCGACTGCTCTGCGTGAAAGCACGAACTCTCCTGTTCTAACTGGCCTGATCGTTCGCCGATTCAGGTTTGTCACCGTACTGCGCAAGTACTTCTTCCATGGTCAACGTGATCCGCTGGTCCATTGCTTCCCTGAACAGTGCGCCGACGACGCGGTAGGTCAGCGGACGGAGGCTGTTGACCAGTTCCGCCACTTCGCCGACCGTCCGCGCATCGGTATCGAATGGATCCTTGCCCTCATCGAGGAACTTGTCTGTGACCAACGCAACAAATCTGCGTGCGACATCGTCGAGATCGGATCGAACTGCCTCGGTCTGATCGAGCGTCGTGCTCAGTGGAATACCTGCGTCGTGCAGCAGTCGCGCCGCTTCGAGCAGCACCGGGTTGTCGATGCGGTATCCGTTCCCCGTCTCGACGATGACGCCCATGTCGGCGCCGCGTCGAAGATCGGCGTCGGAGATGTCCGACCCGAAGAGATCCTGTAGATCGTCACGGCCGAGGTGCTTGGTCTCACGTAGTTGACGCGCTGCACTGTCGGGGGTCAGAACATCCTCGACGCGTAGTCCGGACTGGGCGGCGTTGAGCAGCTCGCTGATGGTGGCGAAGGTGTAACCGCGCTCCAACATCCGGCTGATCAGCTCCAGCCGCGCCAGATGCGCCTCGTTGTACCAGCCTGTTCGGCCTTCTCGACGGGGTGGTGGCAGTAGGCCGCGGTCCTGGTAGACGCGGACGTTCCTCACGCTCACACCTGCCCGACGCGCGAGATCGTCTACGCGATACTCGATCATCTCTGAACGATATGCGTTCGACGCTGTCGCTGTGGGCCGAGGACCTACCAGCGCGGACCGCGCTGAATTCCGTCGACCTTGGGCCGAACATCGACGAGGTAGACGCACACTGCAACGATCGCGATGATTCCGAGGAAGTTGATCCCGAAGGCGAAGATCACCAACAGCGATACGACGAGGATGCCCAGCCAGACCGGCTTGGTCAGCTTGTCCACCGCGGGGAACGCGTCGGACCGCTGCCGGACAGCGTGGAAGACAGCGTAGGCCGCGCCACCCAGAGCAATGATCTGGAGGACGAACATGATCAACGACGTCAAGCTGTTCACAACAGGCACGCGCCCATACTACGCAAATCGACCCCCACACCGCGCGGTGCAGGGGTCGACTTGGATCGAAGCGATCAGCTGGTGGTCTTCTTGGCCGGAGCCTTCTTGGCCGGTGCTGCGGTCTTCTTCGCTGCGGGGGTCGGCGCCGCCTTCTTGGCAGGCTCGGCCTTCTTGATCGGCGATCCTGCTGTGCCGCGAGTCTTGGACTCGACCTTGCCTGCGGTTCCGCTCACCTTCTGCGACGCATCGGTGGCAGCTTCCTTGGCGCTGTCGCCGGCTTCGTCGATCTCGTCGGCGAGATCTTCGGCGGTGTCACGCACCTTGTCGGAGGCGATGCCCGCGAGGGCTGCCGCACGCTCACCGACGGCGCGCGTCTGCGAAGCAACGGTGCCGAGCGCCTGCTCGGTCAGGTCGACGACGTCGTTGGCGGCAGAGTTGGCCCGCTCGAGGCCCTCTTCGACTGCCGGCGTGCGACGAATCCGCTCGACCGTCTCCTCGCCGCGCTCGGCGAGGGAGGTGTACAGATCGGACGCAACCTTGAGGTATGCCTCGGCGACCTTGCGAAGCTCGTCCGGAGTGAAACGCTCACGAAGGTCGGCGATCTCGTCAGGCAGCTCTGCCGGCAGGTTCGTCAGACGCTCGCGCAGCGACTCGACACCCTCGGTGACGTCCTCGGACAAGTCGGCGATGCGAGCGCGCGCGGTATCGACGCGGTCGGTGACCTCGGTGCCGCGAGTTTCGGCGCGCGAGCGCACCTGGGCCACGACGTCGGCAACGGCCTGCACTACCGCGTCGCCTGCGCCGACTGCCGCGTAGATAGGCGTCTTTACGTTGTCGAAGTTCTTGGGATCAGTCATGGGAAGACTCCTGTATGGGTGGTTCGGTGTCGGTAGGTAGATCTGGTTCGGGCACTGCCTTTTCGGCTTCGTGTTCGTCGGCCTCGCGTTCGCCGGCCTTCTGCGCTTGCTCGTTCTCGCGACGGAACGAGTCGTAGATCTCGATCAGCACGTGCTTCTGCCGTTCCGTGATCTCCGTGTCGCCGAGCAATGCATCTCGAACTGGACCGTGCGGACGTTCTTCCAAGAACCCGGCCCGGACGTACAACGCTTCCGATGACACCCGCAGACCCTTGGCTATCTGCGTGAGCACCTCGGCGGAGGGATTGCGTAGCCCGCGCTCGATCTGGCTGAGATACGGGTTGCTCACCCCCGCCCTGGACGCGAGTTGCCGCATGGAAACTTGCGCGGCCTCGCGCTGCGAGCGGATATAGCTGCCGATATCCGATGCGGCAGTTGTCACGACGCTGGCGACGAGATCACTCGCCTCTGCGACAACCTCGGTCGCCTCGGACACTTTGGCGACTATCCCCTGGTTGTCGAAGTGTTCATCGTTACTAGGGGTCATGTTCACCACTCGATTCGCTACCTGAAACTTGTGGTTTCGGTGTACGGGAACCGAGGCTACCCAAGGGTGCTAACTATTGCAAGCACTCTGCTAGCACTCATCCGAACATCAGATTCGACAGCGAGTAGATCGCCAATCCGGCGAGGGAGCCGACGACTGTGCCGTTGATGCGAATGAACTGCAGATCGCGACCCACCTGGAGTTCGATCTTGCGGCTCGCTTCGTCGGCATCCCAGCGGGCAACCGTATCGGTGATGATCGTGGTGATCTCGCCTGCGTAGTTCGACGCGATGTACCGCGCTCCCCCGAGCAGCCAGCCGTCGAACTTCTCGCGAAGTTCTTCGTCGTCGCGAATCCGCACGCCCCAACTGGCCACGTTCTCGCTGATCTTGAGTCGGAGCGTGCTCGACGGGTCGTCGACGGATTCGGTGATGAGGCGCTTGGCGACCTTCCAGGTGGCGGCAGCAAGACCGGTTATCTCGTCCCTGCCCATGATCTGCGCCTTGAGCGACTCGGCTTTTTCGATGGTCGCCGGGTCGTGCTGAAGATCGTGCGCATAATCGACGAGGAACTTGTTGGCGGCGAGGCGCAGTTCATGCTGGGGATTGGATCGAACCTTCCAGGTGAACTCGACGACCTCCTTGTAGATCTTCTCGCCGAGCAGCGCATCGACGAATTTGGGAGACCACGTCGGCGAATCCCGCGACACGACGCGTTCGATCGTCTCCTCGCTCCCCAGCGCCCACTGGTGCGCCCGCTCAGCCAGCATGTCGATAAGCGGTAACTGGCGGTTCTCCTTGATGAGCTCGTCGAGAACCCTGCCGATCGGTGGCCCCCACTGCGGGTCGGCGAGCCTACGAACGATCGTGCTGTCGATGACCTGAGTGATGTCCTCGTCGTTGAGCACGCCGACGACGCCGTGCATGATCGTCGCCGATTCGGCGGCAACCCGTTCGGCGTTTTCGGTCTCGGCGAGCCAGGTCCCGAGCCGAAGCGGCACCTGAGCGGACCGGACTTTGTCGGAAACGACATCCGGCGCCAAGAAGTTGTTCCCGACGAACGAGCCGAGCGACGTTCCGAGCTGGTCCTTCTTCTTCCTGATGATGGCGGTGTGCGGAATCGGAATTCCCAACGGGTGCTTGAACAATGCCGTCACAGCGAACCAATCGGCAAGCGCCCCGACCATCCCCGCCTCCGACGCGGCGCGAACGTATCCCACCCACTCCCCTGCACCCTTGGACTCCTGCCAGCGACAAATCAGGTAGACCACCGTGGCGAAGGCGAGGAAGCCCGTAGCGACGAGCTTCATCCTGCGAAGGTCGTGGCGTTTGGACGCATCGTCGAGATTCATCAATTCCACAATCGCCATTGTGCCTGTGTTCGAAGGTCACACGCTTTCGCGCACGCATACACGCGCAACCCACGATGGACGCCTAAGCTGATCTTCATACGAAGACGATGGGATACGGCGGGAACACGTGGCGAGAAATGCGACATCAGCGGACAAGACCGAGACCAGTTCGGAGGGCAAGACCGAGAAGCCGGACGGCCGTAAGCGCCGGTGGCGCGAACACAAGATCGCGCGGCGGGAAGAACTGGTCGACGGCACCCTGGCGGCCATCCGGTTACGCGGTCGCGATATCGGAATGGACGAAATCGCGTCGGAGATCGGTATCTCGAAGACGGTTCTCTATCGGTACTTCACCGACAAGAACGACCTGACCAACGCGACGATGACGCGCTACGTCGAGACGACACTCGCTCCTCGCATCTACTTCGCGATCTCCGAGGAACTCGACGAGTATCACCTCACCCGGGCGGTCATAGCTGCATACGTCGAGACGGTTGCGACCGATCCTGAGGTCTACCTCTACGTCATGGCCAACAACGCCGGCCCCAACCGCGACGTCGTGGCCGAGTCGGAACGGATGATCGCGGAACTGCTGGCCACGGTGCTGGGCGAACGCCTACGGGTCCGCGAGATGGACTCCGGCGGCTCGGTCCCGTGGGCGTTCGCGATCGTCGGTGCTGTTCAACTCGCCACGCACTGGTGGATTTCCAACAAGTCGATGTCTGCCGAGGACCTCATCGACTACCTGTGCATGATGACGTGGGGCGGAGTGCACGGCGTCGCCATGGCCGACGGCTCACCGGCGAAGTTCAAATCGCAGCCTCACCCTCTGGTCGACGAGGCGGTATCCGAGCCGAACGCAGCCGAAACGACCTAGCGCTCCTCTTCGTCGATCGGCACCTCGATGTGCTGGTCGACGAAGTCGGCGGGGTCGGCTTCGTCTGGGACCGTGGTCGGCAGATCGGAGTCCTCACGAAGGCTGTCCACGCGGTCTTCGACGGAAACTTCAGGGCTGGGGTCGGTGATGTCTGAACTCATGTGCCTGACCCTACTCAGGGCGCTCAGTTTGAAAAGGGATCGAGGCGGACAACCTCGGTCGTATGAGCAACTCACCGCTGTCCGGACGCCGTGTAGCGATTCTCGCCACCGACGGCGTCGAAGAAGTCGAACTTGTGCAACCGCGCGATGCCGTTCAATCTGCGGGTGCCACAACAACTCTCGTCTCCCTCACGCACGGAGACATTCAGGCCATGACGAGCGATGTTCACGCAGCGAACACCTTTGCCGTCGACAGCGTCGTCGCCGATGTCTCGGTCGATGATTTCGACGCCCTGATCCTTCCCGGTGGCACGACGAATCCCGACACCCTGCGCACGGACTTCGACGCTGTCGATTTCGTGCGACGGTTCGTCGAGTCCGGCAAACCGGTCGGAGTCATCTGCCATGGGCCGTGGATTCTGGTGGAAGCCGATGTCGTTCGAGGCCGCACGTTGACCTCGTACCCGAGCATCCGCACCGATATTCGCAATGCGGGAGCAACGGTCGTGGACTTCGAAGTCGTCGTCGACGGCAATCTCGTGTCCAGTCGGAACCCCGACGACCTTCCAGCGTTCTGCGCCGCGCTGGTCGAACAGTTCTCGAAAAACAGCAGCATAGGTTAGCATTGCCTATGCGCAAAGCTCTCCTGTCGACTCTGGTCCCCGCTGTCGCCGCCGTTGCCGCGCTGACGCTGTCCGCGTGCAGCAGCTCCGACTCGGGCTCGGAAGCCGACGGTCCTACGGTGTCGACGATCTTCGGTGACGTCACCGTCCCCGAAAACCCACAACGGGTCGTCGCCCTCGGATGGTCCGACGCAGAGACGGCACTCGCCCTCGGCGTCCAGCCCGTCGGTGCCAGCGACTGGCTCGCCGTCGGCGGAGACGGTCTCGGGCCATGGGTGGAGGAGTCCTACGACGCCGCGCCGACCATTCTCGGCACCTACGACGTCGAGATCGAGTCGGTGGCCGCTCTCGAGCCCGACCTGATCCTCTGGACCCGAAGCACCAACGATCCGGAGATCTACAACAAACTGTCCGAGCTCGCGCCGACGGTCGGCGCACCCGTCGGCACCGAGATCGCCTACGGCACCACGTGGGATGCGCAGACCCAATTGGTCGCCGACGCTCTCGGAAAGTCCGAAGAGGGTACGCAACTCATCGACGAGACCAACGCTGACTTCGAGGCGGCAGTAGCAGCCAACCCTGAGTTCGCCGGCAAGACCGTCGCCGTCGGCACGGTGTACAGCGGCCAGCTCGGTGCATACGTCGACGGAGACGCACGCGTCGAGTTCATGAAGGAGCTCGGGTTCGTCAACTCCGAAGCGATCCAGTCGCAGGCCACGGAGGGCAAGTTCTCCATCGACCTCTCGGCCGAGAACGTCGCCCAGCTCGACGCCGACCTGACGGTCATGTTTCCGATCGGTGGCACCGCCGACATCATCACCGCCGACCCGTCCATACAAGGGCTTCCAGTCGCCCGCGACGGCCGTCTCGTAGTTCTCGACGACACGAACCTCAGTGGTGCGTTCTCCAGCGGGTCGGCATCGGGAACGCAGTACGCGATCGAGAACGCGGTTCCGTTGTTCGCCTCGCCTCTGCAGGGCTGACGAGCAGGCTCGCCACACTCTCCCCGGGGGGCTCGTCACACTCTCCCCGGGGGGCTCGTCACACTCTCCCCGGGGGGAAGCCACCCTCGGCGACCGGGCCCCAGGATTCGATCATGATGCGTATCAACGACTTTCCCTGCTTCCGCATCGCCTCGCGGTACTCATCCCAATCCGAATGCTCACCCGCGATACTGCGGAAGTACTCAACGAGCGGTTCCACGGCGTCGGGGACATCGAGGATCTCGGCCGTGCCGTCGACCTGGACGTAGGCGTCGTTCCACTCGTCCGAGTGCACGCATACCGTCACCGCCGAATGTCGTCTGATGTTGGCCACTTTGGCGCGCTCCGGGTACGAGGCGATGACGATGCGACCTTCGGAATCGACACCGGACGTCACCGGCGATACCTGCAGCCCACCATCACGCTTGTGTGTGATGAGCGTCGAACGGTGACGCGGACGAATGAACTCGAGCAACTTCTCGCGCTCGACGGATTCTGCGGAAGCCAGTTTCGGAGCCATGTAAACCAGCCTAGTGCGACTAAGGTCAGCCCATGGCAAAGCATTCGAAGAAGAGTACGAACCTCTGGTCGACGCCTGCTGCACAGGTACTCCGGGCGACCGACGACACTCGCGTCGAAGAAATCGACTTCTCGTTGACCCCCGGTTTCGACGGCACCAAAGCGGACGCACAGGAGTTGCTCGCCGAACGCGGCCAGGTTCTCTCCGCTCTGCAGGAGAAGCTGTACGCAAACGGTCGATCCGGTGATCTGCGCTCGATCCTGTTGGTACTACAGGGAATGGACACCGCAGGCAAGGGCGGGATGGTCCGACACGTCATCGGATTGGTCGACCCACAGGGTGTCGATCTCGCGTCGTTCGGGGTGCCCACGAAAGAAGAGCGCGAACACCACTACCTGTGGCGAATCAGAAATGAGCTGCCGGGGGGAGGCAAGATCGGTGTGTTCGACCGCTCGCACTACGAGGACGTGCTGGTCGTCGCCGTCCACGATCTGGTGCCGCGCCAGGTGTGGGAGCCTCGCTTCGACGAAATCAACGCGTTCGAAAAGGAATTGGTCGACGAGGGGACGCTTGTCGTGAAAGTCGCCCTCTTCGTCTCGCCGGAGGAGCAACGCACCCGCCTGCAGGAACGTCTCGACCGGCCGGACAAGTACTGGAAGTACAACCCGGGAGACGTCACCGAGCGCGGATTCCTACCGCAGTACCGCCTCGCGTACCAACGCATCCTCGACCGCACCAACACCGACTACGCGCCGTGGCATGTCATCCCGGCCGACCGCAAGTGGTACAGCAGGCTTGCAGTCACCGAATTGTTGATCGATGCTCTCGAAAGACTCGATCTCGACTGGCCTGCAGCCGATTTCGACGTCGAGGTGGAGAAGCAGCGGCTGGCGAACAGCTGAATGCGCCCTGTACGTCGGCTACGACGACGCACAGGGCGCACCAGGGTGGTCTAGAACGTTGCAGCGTCGATGACGAAGCGGTAGCGGACGTCGCTCTTCAACACGCGCTCGTACGCCTCGTTGATCTTGTCCGCGGGGATCGTCTCGATCTCTGCGCCGATCTTGTGCTCGGCGCAGAAGTTCAGCATCTCCTGGGTCTGCGCGATACCACCGACCATCGATCCGGCGAGGCTACGACGGTTTGCCGCGAGGGTGAATCCGCGAACCTTGATGGGCTCGGACGGCAGGCCGAGGATCACGAGCGAACCGTTGATCGCCAGCAGCGACATGTGCTTGTCCATGTCGATCTCGGCGGAGACAGTGTTGATGATCAGGTCGAATTGGCCGCGCAGCTTCTTGAACGTCTCCTTGTCGGAGGTGGCGTAGTAGTGATCTGCACCGAGCCGCTTGCCGTCTTCTTCCTTGCTGAGCGTCTGGCTCAGTACCGTGACCTCGGCGCCGAGAGCGTGCGCGATCTTGACGCCGACGTGGCCGAGTCCGCCCATGCCGATGATGGCGACCTTCTTGCCCGGTCCGGCTCCCCAGTGCTTGAGCGGGGAGTACAGGGTGATTCCTGCACAAAGCAGAGGCGCAGCGACGTCGAGCTCGATGCCCTCAGGGATCGACAGCACGAAGCCTTCGGTGACGACGATATGCGTCGAGTAACCGCCCTGGGTGATGGAACCGTCGGCCAGCTTGGAGTTGTAGGTGGCGGTGACGCCCTTGAAGCAGTACTGCTCCTCACCCTCTAGGCAGGCCTCACACTCGCCGCACGAGTCGACGAAACAGCCGACGCCGACCCGATCGCCCACCTTGTGCTTGCTGACGCCGGAGCCGACCTCGGCAACGATGCCCGCGATCTCGTGCCCGGGAACGACGGGGTAGTTGGTGCCGCCCCATTCGTTCCGCGCGGTGTGGATGTCGGAGTGACAGATCCCCGCGAACTTCACCTCGATCAAAATGTCCTTCGGCCCGAGCTCACGTCGATCGATCGTGACCTTCTCGAGCGGGGCGTCGGCGGCAGTCGCCGTGTATGCGGTAGCTGAAGTCATAACTACATTGCTACCTACGCATCGGTAACTATGCAATGCGGACACTCCTGCCAACTGGGTATTCCCAGCTGACAGGAGTGATTCACAACATTCGACAGTTCCAGCTCAGCTGTTTCGGGCGATGTTGAAGCCCAGCCAACCGACGTATGCACCGAGTCCCACGAAACCGATAGTGCGGGTCTTCGGGTACGCGATGGCTGCACCGACAGCCAGTTCGGTTGCGCCGTTACGGCTGATCCACTCCCGGGTGTCCTTCGGGAACGGACGCTTGGTGATGCCCTCGAACGCTTCGGGAACGACGAAGTGAGCTGCGCCCGTCGCAGCCAATCCGAGTCCGAACGCCTTGGGAAGGAACCCACCCGACTTATTCGACTTGCTCACCGCTGTTGTCCCCTGTTCCGCTCGTCGGCGCACCGTCGCGCCGCTGCAACCAAAGCTACGCAGAGACGGCGTCAGTTACCAGCGCCTCCGCCGCCGATGCCCGAGCGGCTCCGCCGCCAATGGCATGGTTGAGTGCGTTCCGGTGCACTTAACCATGCCACTGGGCGCGGAGCGCCCAGGGCCGGGCACCGGGCCGTCAGCGGGCGACTCGCCCGTTCTCATACCGGTAGAAACCCGACCCGGTCTTCTTTCCGAGCAGGCCTGCCTCGACCATCCGCAGCAGCAGCGGCGGCGCCGAGAACAACGGTTCCTTGAATTCTGCGTACATCGAGTCGGCGATGGACTTGACGGTGTCGAGCCCGACCAAGTCGGCCAGCGCCAGCGGACCCATCGGGTGGGCCAGACCGAGAACCGTTGCCTTGTCGACGTCTTCCTTGGTGGCGAACCCGGACTCGACCATGCGGATCGCGGAGAGCAGGTACGGCACGAGGAGCGCGTTGACTACGAAGCCGGAACGGTCGGCGGAGCGGACTACCTGCTTGCCGAGCACGTCGCCGGCGAACCTCTCGGCCCGCTCGGCGACGGTATCGCTGGTCTTGAGAGTGGTGACGAGCTCCACGAGAGGAAGCACCGGCACCGGATTGAAGAAGTGCAATCCGACGACGCGGTCGGGTGCTTTCGTCGCGGTCCCCAACTTCATGATCGGAATGGACGAGGTGTTCGACGCGAGCACGGCGTTCGGATCCGTCACCACCGAGTCCAACTCGGCGAAGATGCCTGCCTTGACCTTCTCGTCTTCCAGCACGGCTTCGACCACGAGCTGACGATCGGCGAAGTCGCCGAGATCGGAGGTGAAGCGGAGCCGTCGAGCGGCGTGTTCACGTTCGCGTTCGGTGATCTTGCCGCTGCTGACGCCACGGTCCAACGACCGCAGGATGCGTGTGCGTCCTGCGGTCGTCAGCTCACGTGTCTGTTCGCAGACCAACACGTCGACGTGTGCGCGGGCGCACACCTCGGCGATACCAGCGCCCATCTGACCGGCACCGACGATCCCCACCCTCTCGACCGTCACTGTGACACTCCTTCAAGGAACATTGCGCTACAACATCTCTGGTGAGATGGGGGGTAACTCTGGCCCTACGACCTTCGTGGTACAGATCAGGCGGCCCGCAACGAGAGTTGCAGACCGCCTGACTGGTGCGTTGAAGATCCGGGAAAGCGTGCTAGCTCAGTGGAACTGGCCCTCTTCGGTGGATCCCTTGAGAGCTGCCGTCGAGGTGTTCGGGTCGACGGTGGTGGCGATGGTGTCGAAGTAGCCCGCGCCGACCTCACGCTGGTGCTTGACGGCGGTGAAGCCGCGCTCTTCGGCAGCCTTGAACTCGCGCTCCTGCAGGTCGACGAACGCCGTCATGCCTTCGCGGGCGTAGCCGTGCGCAAGGTCGAACATGCCGTAGTTGAGCGAGTGGAAGCCCGCGAGCGTGATGAACTGGAACTTGAAGCCCATCGCGCCGAGCTCCTTCTGGAACTTCGCGATGGTGGCGTCGTCCAGGTGTGCCTTCCAGTTGAACGAAGGCGAGCAGTTGTAGGCGAGCAGCTGGTCGGGGAATTCGCTGCGAACCGACTCGGCGAACTTCTTCGCAACCTCGAGGTCCGGCACGCCGGTCTCCATCCAGATGAGGTCCGCGTAGGGAGCGTATGCCTTCGCACGAGCGATGCAGGGCTCGATGCCGTTCTTCACGCCGAAGAAGCCTTCTGCTGTGCGGGTTCCGTCGAGGAACTCCACGTCGCGCTCGTCCACATCGGACGTGATGAGGGTTGCGGCCTCGGCGTCGGTGCGGGCGATGATGACCGACGGCACGTCGGCGACGTCGGACGCGAGGCGCGCCGAGGTCAGGGTGCGGATGTGCTGCTGGGTCGGGATGAGAACCTTGCCGCCGAGGTGGCCGCACTTCTTCTCCGACGCGAGCTGATCCTCCCAGTGGACGCCTGCAGCGCCGGCCGCGATCATGGCCTTCTGCAGCTCGTAGGCGTTCAGTGCGCCACCGAAGCCGGCTTCGGCGTCGGCGACGATGGGGGCGAGCCAGTTGCTGACCGACGTGTCACCCTCGACCTTGGCGATCTCGTCGGCGCGGAGCAGGGCGTTGTTGATGCGACGCACGACGGTCGGCACCGAGTTGGCCGGGTAGAGGCTCTGGTCCGGGTAGGTGTGGCCCGAAAGGTTGGCGTCGCCGGCGACCTGCCAGCCGGAGAGGTAGATCGCGCGGAGTCCGGCGCGGACCTGCTGCACTGCCTGGTTGCCGGTGAGCGCACCGAGCGAGTTGATGTAGTCCTCGTTGTTCACGAGATCCCAGAGGATCTCCGAGCCGCGACGAGCGAGAGTTGCCTCTTCGACGACGGTGCCCTGCAGCTTCGAAACCTGCTCGGCGGTGAAGTTACGCGTCACGCCGTTCCAGCGCGGGTTGGTGTCCCAGTCCTTCTGGATCTCTTCGGTGGTCTTCGGTGTGCCGGTGGTCGACATCGTCAGCTCCAGTTCTATTTCTGATCTGAGCGGCCGGCTCGTGCAAATTTCTTCACACCATTGCCAGGCCCTGCGGGTGTTCTTCCAAACAATGGCACACCCAAAAAGGCCCGTCTACCTGTTCCTAGTGCCAATCTTGGCTACCTTTCGACAACCCCTTGCTAACGTTGCGAAGATTTTGGTCGTACGAACCTCGCCGATCGGGCAGGCCTCGTTACCAGCCAGTAGGGAAAACCGCAGTTCGTGAACGCAATTTACGAAAATCTAACCGGACAAACGTACGGCTAGACCTACGTCGTCTGAATCGAGCCAGAAAGTCGGCCCTTTGCGAACTTCGATCCACGATTGTGACGAGTATCACATCGCTTCGCGGGCCGACAGCGTGCACCTATAGCCCTACCGCGCGACGCGGGCCCGGAGTTGCGTGGGGGAAGCGACAACGGTGCGCGACGAACCAGCAGCGCGAGCACTGTCCAACACTCCGAGAACGCCCATTGCTGCGATGATCACGCCGCCGACCAGAGCGAACATGTCGGCAGCAAAGAGCCCAGCAGGGAAAGCGAGCACGATCGGCGACAGTGCGAGCATCACGCCGAGCGTGACGTGCGCCCAGTGACTCGACCTCGATGCGCTCGACATCGCCCACAGCGCCGTTCCAGCCGACACCATCCCAAGGATGAGGATCGCCCCCGACACTCCGGTGTCGCCGCCGACCGGCAGCCAGATCGTCGACGTCACAAGCACGACGCCGGTGATCAACACGAGTGCGTCGCGCACGACTTCACGAGAATTGTCCAACATGGTGTCTCCCTCTTAGTTACCTGTGCAAACGAGCATGTATTCGGTATACGCCCCTTCCGCGGGTTCCGCGTCCCCGGTCGACCGAATTGTGACGAACGGGCCGGATCGTGATGTTCGGCCGGCCAGGCGAAGGTTGCTAAGTAACTTCTTCGCAGGCGTAACCTGGCGCCCATGTCGAAAACGTTCGTCGGCGCGCGGCTGCGACAGTTGCGCACCGAACGCAAGATGAGCCAGGTCGCGCTTGCCGGTCAGCTCCAGATCTCGGCCAGCTACCTCAACCAGATCGAGCACGACGTGCGCCCGCTCACCGTCCCCGTGCTTCTTCGCATTTCCGAGGTATTCGGCGTCGACACATCCTTCTTCTCTTCCGAGGACGACACCCGCCTGGTGGCAGAACTCCGGGAGGTCGCGCTCGATCAAGACATGGGCATCGTCGCCGACGCCCACGAGATCGCCCAGATGGTGTCCTCACATCCGCAGCTGGCACGGGCCATGGTCAACATGCACCGCCGCTACCGGAACACGACGGCTCAGCTGGCGGCGGCCACCGAGGAACGGTTCAGCGACGGCAGTGGCAGTGGTGCGATCAGCAAACCTCACGAGGAGGTACGCGACTACTTCTACCAGCGTCAGAACTATCTCCACGAGTTGGACGCTGCGGCCGAAGAACTGACCTCCCGCATCAGATTTCACCGCGCGGACATCGCAGGTGAAATCGCCAAGCGTCTGCAATCGGTGCACGAGGTGAAGATCGTCAACCGGATCGACCTCGGCGAGAACGTACTGCACAGGTTCGATCCGAACACGCGACTTCTCGAGATCTCGCCGCACCTGTCCGGTGGTCAGAAGATGTTCAAGTTCGCCGCCGAACTCGCGTACCTCGAGTGCGCCGACCTACTCGACAAGATGGTCGACGAGGGAGGATTCACGAGTGAGGAGTCGAGGAAGCTGGCAGTCCTCGGATTCGCCAACTACTTCGCCGCAGCGACGGTCCTTCCGTATCGCCTGTTCCACGACGTGGCAGAGGACTTCAGATACGACATCGAACGACTGTCCGCGTTCTTCTCCGTCAGCTACGAAACGATCTGCCACCGACTCTCGACCCTCCAGCGACCGAATCTGCGCGGTGTACCGTTCTCGTTCGTGCGCGTCGACCGCGCAGGCAACATGTCGAAGCGGCAGTCCGCGACAGGCTTTCATTTCTCGTCGAGCGGCGGCACGTGCCCTCTGTGGAACGTATACGAGACGTTTGCGTATCCGGGCAAGATCATGACTCAGATCGCCGAGATGCCGGACGGTCGCAGCTACCTGTGGATCGCCCGTACCGTCGAACGACGCGCGGCGCGATACGGCCAACCGAGCAAGACCTTCGCCATCGGCCTGGGCTGCGAGATTCGCCATGCGGGCAGACTGGTGTACGCAGACGGGCTCGATCTACACGGTTCTTCGGTAGCAACGCCCATCGGAGCAGGTTGCCGAGTCTGCGAACGCTCCAACTGCCCGCAGCGCGCCTTCCCTCCCCTGGGCAAGGCGCTCGACATCGACGAACACCGCAGCTCGGTGTCCCCGTATCTGGTCCGCTGATTTCACCCGCTTTTCATCTTTCCGCGGCGGCGCCGGCCATGGACCATCATCTGATGGGACACGAGAAAGCCACCGACAAGAAACGCAGCCTGATCGACGCCTTCCTCGAATCCCCGTTGTCGGGGCTCGCGCCGTGGATCGCGATGTCGCTCATCGTCGGGCCCGGAAGGTTCGAGGAGGCCGCGAGCATTGCCCTTGGCATGTCGGTGCTGTTCATCGTCCTCGGCCACCGGCACGGCGGCCGGGTCAAGAAGATGGAACTGTTCGACGTCGGGTATTTCGCGATCATCTCGGGCATCGGGCTCTTCGCCACGGCAGGGATGATCGCGTGGATGGAACTGTGGTCGGGCGAAATGACCAACATCGCGCTCGTGGTGTTCGCGTTCGGCTCGATACTGCTGCGCAATCCGTTCACGCTCGAGTACGCGAAGGAACAGGTGGAGGAGGAAGTCTGGGACACTCCGCTGTTCCGAAAGGTCAACTACCGCATCACGCTCGCATGGGCACTCGCGTTCAGCTTCTCCGCACTGGCAGGTCTGTACGGGGTCATCGTGTTGGATACCTCGGACAACTTCTGGACCGGGTGGATCCTGCAGATCGGCGCCATGCTGTTCGCCGTCGCGTTCACCGAGTGGTATCCGGATGTGGCTCCGAACAAGGCGGCGATGGCCGCGGGCATACCTACGGACCCGCCACTTCCGCTGATCGAATTGTTCAACTGGATCCCGGCATTCATCGGGATCGTAGGTCTGTCGCTTCTCATCACCGACTCGGGACCCCTGTGGCTCGGAATCACCCTGATCGTCGTCGGCCTCGTGGGCTTCATGGGGGTCCGCAAACTCAGCGCGCACTCGAGCCCGCAGGCAACCACCGCGCGGTGACGCCCTCCATCTCACTCTCGAAGGAACGCCCCGGCTGCTGCGAAAGCCCGCGCTCGTCGAGCCAGGGTCGGCGGCGCCGCTGGCTTGCCCTCCCACAATCGATACAACGTCGACATGCTCAGGATGAGCCGCTCCGGCGAGTCCCATGCAGCGAACTGCTCGAACTCCTTCGACCGCATCATGTTTCGAGCCGCGTGGGGTGCCTCGACGCCCGCATCGAAGTGTTCGCGGCCGGCCGTGTCCGCCCAGTTCCAGTAGTCACGCAACGCGGCGATCTCGGTCGTTCCACACACCGGACCGTGTCCCGGCACGTACACCTTCGCGTCGAGAGACAGCAGGTGGTCGAGGGCGTCGATCCAGTTGCCGAGCGGACCGTGCCACAGGATCGGCGTGGACCCGATGAACAACAGGTCGCCGGTGAACACGACGCCGGCGTCGGGCACGTGCGCGACGAGGTCTCCGACGGTGTGCGCCGGACCGAGATACCTCAGCTGCACCTCCCTGCCACCGACGGCGATCGTCTCGGTCACGTCGAAGGTGTGGTCCGGCATCCTCGGTGTCTTCCGAGGGAAGGTGGCGCCGCCTCGGACACGGTTCATATAGCCGCCCATCGCACCGACGGGTCCTGGCACCCACCTCACGAGCGCCCCCAGCGAAGCGAACGCGTGCACTCCCGACGGCGGCGTCTCTTCCTTCATCGCGTGCAGCGACGCCGAACTCGTCGTGATCCGAGCGTCGGCCGGGACGGTGTCGTTGCCCCACCAGTGATCTCCGTCGGAATGCGTGTTGACGACTTCGGTGATCGGCGCGTCGCGTACCAATGCCGCAGTCTCGGCTGCCGTCCGCTCTGCACGGTCGACGTCCCATACCGTATCGATCACCATCGACGCCGAACCAGGATCGACGAGAAGACCGGTGTTGGTCTGCCCCCAGCCCCCCGGCTCCCACAGAAACGCCCAGATGCCGTCGCCGATCTGCGTCGGTCCCTTCCCCACACTCATGGCACGACGGTACCGGTGTCGTCAACCGACACCAACCGCGACTACACACACCACTTCGTCCTGTCCTGTTGCAATCGAATCGACATATTGTCGGGTAGCGAAGATCACTCGGCGGGTGCACGCTGTGCAGAACCGAAAATGTGTGTCGAAGATGGGATGAACACGATGACTGTGCAGGTCCTGCAGAACTACATCGGTGGACAGTTCGTGACGCCCTCGGGCAGTGAGCTTCTCGATGTTGTGAACCCCGTCGACGAACAGGTGGTCGCCAGATCCCCGATTTCCGACGCAGCCGACGTCGACGCGGCCATGACTGCGGCCCGCGAGGCCTTCACTACGTGGGGCAAGACGACGCCCAGTGCGCGCCAGAAAGTTCTGTTGAAACTGGCCGACGCCATCGAAGCCGCGAGCGACGAGTTGGTAGAGGCGCAGAGCCGCAACACAGGGCAGCCGAAGGCGACCATCGCGGCCGAGGAGATCACCGTCGGCGCCGACCAGGTCCGCTTCTTCGCGGGCGCAGCGCGCATGTTGGAAGGAAAGTCCGCGGGCGAGTACATGGACGGTTTCACGTCCTACGTCCGACGTGAGCCACTCGGCGTCGTCGGCCAAGTGACGCCGTGGAACTACCCGTTCATGATGGCCATCTGGAAGATCGGTCCCGCACTCGCGGCGGGAAACACCATCGTTCTCAAGCCGAGCGACACAACGCCCGAAAGCACGCTCGTGCTGGCCAGAATTTCCAAGGGCATCATTCCCGACGGTGTGTTCAACGTCGTTCTCGGCAACGGCGGCACCGGTGCGGCCATCGTCGATCACAAGACTCCTGCGTTGGTGTCCATCACCGGCTCGGTGCGCGCAGGTATAGCGGTGGCAGTCGGTGCGGCCAAGGAGCTCAAACGCGCTCACCTCGAGCTCGGCGGCAAGGCACCTGCAGTGGTGTTCGACGACGTCGACATCGCGAAGGCAGCGGACGGCATCGGTGACGCGGCATTCTTCAACGCCGGTCAGGACTGCACCGCCGTCACGCGAGTGCTGGTACACGAATCCGTGCACGACCAGCTCGTCGATGCGTTGGTTGCCAAAGCGAAGTCGGTGAAGGTGGGCCTCCCCGACGATCCCGACACGTTCTACGGACCCCTCAACAACGTGAACCACTTCGGCCAGGTCAAGGCCAAGGTCGAGGGAATCGGCCCGCACGCCACCATCGCCACCGGCGGCAAGCGCATCGGCGACACCGGTTTCTTCTTCGAGCCCACCATCATCACCGGCGTGAAGCAATCCGACGCCATCGTCCAAGAAGAAACCTTCGGGCCGGTGCTGACGGTCCAGAAGTTCACCGACGAAGACGAGGCAATCCGCCTCGCGAACGACGTCGACTTCGGACTCGCGTCGAGCGTCTGGACCTCCGATCACAGCCGGAGTCTTCGCCTTTCGGCCGCGCTCGACTTCGGCTGTGTGTGGGTCAACTGTCACATCCCACTCGTCGCCGAGATGCCGCACGGCGGATTCAAGTACTCCGGTTACGGCAAGGATCTCTCGGCTTACGGCGTGGAGGACTACACCCGCATCAAGCACGTCATGAGCTCGACGGATTCCATCGCATGACCTTTCACCCATTGGACCCCCTGTCCTCCGACGAATTCAGCTCGGTAGCAGCAACACTCGCGCGGGACCACGCCGTCGGGGACGGTTGGCGGTACGCCTCGATCGAAATGATCGAACCGTCGAAGGCCGAGATCGCGGCATTCGACGCCGATGGCACGGTGCCGGCCCGACGGGCCGTGACGGTGGTGTTGAACCGGACCGACAACACGACGTTCAAGGCCGTCGTATCGCTCGACGAACTCGTCATCGAGTCCTGGACGCATATCCCGGACGTGCAGGCGAACTTCACCGTCGACGAGTGGGAAGAAGCGGATGCCGTGCTACGTGCGCATCCCGACGTCATTGCCGCTCTTGCAGATCGAGGCATCACCGACCTGGACATGGTGTTCATGGACACGTGGACCTACGGCGAGGCGGTGACTCCCGACAAGTACAAGGGTCGACGCCTCGGCTGGTCCGATACCTGGGTCAAGGCCGCGGCGGGCGCCAATCCATACGCCGGACCGGTGGGCGGTTTCCACTGCGTCATCGACGTCAACACGATGGAACTGCTCGAGATCGAGGACACCTACCGTGTCGAGCGACCGGAGATCATGGGCGAGTACGTTCCACGGCACATTCCGGAGCGAATCAGGAACTCGAGCACGAGGCCGCCGCTGAAACCCCTCGAGATCACTCAACCCGACGGACCGTCGTTCGAGCTCGACGGCAACAAGTTGACGTGGCAGAACTGGTCCCTTCGCGTGGGGTTCAACTACCGCGAGGGTATGACGCTGCACGCGGTCACGTACAACGACAACGGCAACGTGAGGTCCGTTGCCAATCGAATATCGTTCGCGGAGATGGTCGTTCCCTATCGTGATCACACCGAGGACCACTACCGTCGTACTGCGTTCGACATCGGCGAATGGGGTCTCGGTTTCATGACCACCTCACTCGAACTCGGATGCGACTGTCTCGGTGAGATCCGGTACCTCGACGCGGTGCTGCACAACAGCAAGGGGGAGCCGTACACGATCACCAACGCGATCTGCATCCACGAGGAAGACAACGCGGTGCTGTGGAAGCACGTCGATCACGACGCCGGCGCCGAGGTCCGGCGTATGCGACGGCTGACGGTCAGTTTCCACGCCACCGTGGCGAACTACGAGTACCTCGTCTACTGGCGCTTCTACCAGGACGGCAACATCGAGTGCGAGGTCCGTGCGACGGGCATCATGGTGGTCACCCACTTCGAAGAAGGCGGCACCCACCCGTCGGGAACGCTGGTCGACAACCGGACCTATGCGCCCTACCACCAGCACTTCCTGGTCGCACGGCTCGATCTCGACATCGACGGCACCGAGAACACCGTCTATGCCAGTGAGACGAAACAGGTTCCGATGGGCCCGGACAATCCGTACGGGCTCGCCCTGACACAGCTCAACACCCCGCTGACGACCGAGTCCGAGGGCAAGCAGGACTACGACTGGCACACGCAGAAGGCGTGGAAGGTCGTCAACGACAACGTGACCAACGGTCTCGGTACCCATCCGGCGTACAAGCTCGTGCCCGGCGCCGCGATCCCATCGATGTTCGACCCGGCGTCGCCGGTGTTCCAACGCGCTCAGGTTATCGGTCACACCGTGTGGGTGACGCCCAATTCACCCGACGAGCGTTGGCCCAGTGGCGAATTCGTCAACCAGAGTGGCGTCGACCACGGCCTTCCCGAGTGGACCGAGGCGGACCGGCCCATCGAGAACACCGATGTCGTGCTCTGGTACACCTTCGGGATCCACCACATCACCCGCCCCGAGGACTGGCCGGTGATGCCCGCGGACACGGTCTCGTTCTGGCTCAAACCGTTCGGCTTCTTCGATCGGAACCCATCCCTGGACGTGGCGCCCTCACCTGCCAAGAGTTGTCACACCGACCCCGACAGTTCGTGCCACTAGAGATTCACAGCACTAGAGAGGCCGCACCATGCGCCTGATCGTCGGATACCAAGCCACGCCCAGCGGAGAGGACGGTATCGCTCTCGCCGCGATACTTGCCCGCACGTTCAACGCTACGTTGGACATCTGCATCGTGCTTCCGTGTGAACGGCCGGTGCCGTCGAAAGCACCGGTCGAGGTCGCCTACGACGACATTCTCGTTCAGCAGGCGACGGAGTGGCTCGCCGAGGCAATGGCGCTCGTGCCCGACGACATCGAGGCCGAGGGGCGACTGCTGTTCGACGAGTCCTTCGCTCAGGGCCTCATCGACATCGCCACCGAGCGCGACGCCGACATGATCGTCGTCGGCGCGGCCAGCGACGGCCTCCTCGGCAGGCACGCGATCGGCAGCGTCACCAGCGAGCTGTTGCACGTGGCCCACGTTCCGTTGGCGCTCGCACCCCGGGGCACGCGACACAGCCAGGTCGAAAGGTTACGAGGGATCACCTGCGCCGTCGGAAACCGTCCTGGCGCCGAGGTATTGACCGACACGGCATTCGAACTGAGCACCGAGGCCCTCCTCCCCCTGCGCCTCGTCTCTCTCGTGTCGATCGACAGCCGCGCAGCAGGTGAGGACACCCGCACTCGCGCCGCTCGCGAACGCGACATGGCCAAGGCCGACGACAACCTCCGAAAGGCGTTCGAATCGCTGCCGTCGCGCACCGAAGTGGAGTCGATCGTCGCCGAGGGCAACGGGATCGAGAAGGCCGTCTCGTCGCTGGAATGGCACGACGGTGACGTTCTGATGGTCGGGTCGAGCAGACTCGGTCAGCCACGACGGTTGTTCCTCGGCTCCACCGCAGCGAAGATCCTGCGTGTTCTTCCCGTCCCGATGATCGTGGTACCACGCGGAGTAGGAGATCGATCATGAAGGAGCACTACGATGTTCAGGTCGAATCCAAAGGTCTGTCCGCCGGTCAACTCGGACTGCTCGCCAGCGTCGTCCTCGGCATCTCCACTATCGCGCCCGCGTATGCGCTGACGGCGTCCCTCGGGCCGACAGTGTCCGAGGTCGGGGTCAACCTGCCAGCGATCTTCATCGTCGGATTCATCCCGATGTTGTTGGTAGCACTGGGATATCGCGAGCTGAACTCCGCCGAACCCGACAGCGGTACGTCGTTCACCTGGGCGTCCAAGGCTTTCGGTCCATACATCGGCTGGATGGGCGGTTGGGGCCTTATCGCCGCGACCATCATCGTCCTGTCGAATCTCGCGGGCGTCGCAGTCGACTTCTTCTACCTCTTCCTCGCCCAGGTCACCAGCAACGATTCGCTCGCGGACCTGTCGAGCAACAAGCTTGTCAACATCATCACGTGCTTGGCCTTCATGGCGTTGGCCGCGTGGATCTGCTACCGCGGCATGCAGGAGACCAAGAAAGTGCAGTACACGATGCTGTCGTTCCAGCTCGTGGTCATGGCGTGGTTCATCATCGCCGCGTTCGTGAAGATCGGACAGGGCGAGGGCGCCGACGACATCAGCTTCAGCCTCGACTGGTTCGACCCGTTCGGTATCGAGAGTTTCTCGGCCTTCACGGCGGGGCTGTCACTCTCGATCTTCATGTACTGGGGCTGGGACGTCTGCCTGACGGTCAACGAGGAGACGGCGGGCAGCGAGAAGATTCCGGGACGCGCCGCGATCGTGACCGTATTCTTCATCATCGTCCTGTACTTGCTGACGGCGGTTGCGACGCTTCTGTTCGCAGGAACCGGCGACACCGGCAACGGACTGCAGAATCCGGACACCACAGACAACGTCTTCGCCGCGTTGGCAGGTCCGGTGATGGGCCCGTTCGCGGTCCTGCTGTCCCTCGCAGTCCTCGGAAGCTCGGCGTCCTCGCTACAAGCGACCTTCATCTCCCCCGCCCGCACGTTGCTGGCAATGGGTCACTACCAGGCCATCCCGAAACGCTTCGCCTCGATCACCCCACGGTTCAGCACCCCGGGTTTCGCGACGATCGTCGCCGGCGTCGCATCGGCCGGGTTCTACGCGGTTATGCGTGTTGTGAGCGACAACGTGCTCACCGACACCATTGCAGCCCTTGGTCTGATGATCTGTTTCTACTACGGCATAACGGCTTTCGCGTGTGTCTGGTATTTCCGAGAGGAGCTGTTCACCTCGGTGCGGAACTTCTTCTTCAAGTTCCTCGCTCCCCTGCTCGGCGGGATCGGCATGGCGGTCGTGTTCGTGCAGACCTCGGTCGACGCGTGGGACCCGGAGTTCGGCAGCGGTTCGTCACTGTTCGGCATCGGCATGGTGTTCCTCATCGGCGTCGGCATCATCGCCCTCGGAGTCGTTCTGATGTTCGTCATCGCCATCCGCATGCCCGAGTTCTTCAAGGGTCGAATCCTGAAGAAGGACACCCCGGTGCTCGTCATCGACGACTGAGCAGGACTCCACGTTCGTCCCGCAGGAGGAGTGAACAGCACAGCACCTACACAAGACTTGGCCGGAGATGCCGGGGATGGGCGGCATCGAAGCCAAGCGGCTGTAGCAGCTACCGAGGATCGAGTCCCGCCAGGAGTGCCCGCAGCCCGAACTCGAAAGCGTCCTCGGACCGTGCTGCACGAGTTCCAGCGGTACGGGCAATGGTGTCCAAGGCTGCCCGGAACTCCGCTCCGACCTCGTCGCTCGTTTCCCAGGGGGCCTCCGGGGCAGCGAGATCGAGCGCCGAACCCAGGACATAGCTGTCCAACACGGTGATGATGCGCAGAACATCCGCCGGTACGAATCCTGCCTCGGACAAGATCCGAGCCATCGTGTTGTACATCCCGAACGCAGCGCTGCTGTTCACCGCCTGGGCCGTCAGTAGCGGGATCAGCCGTGGATAGCGGCCGTAGCTGTCTCGGTACCCGCGCGCTATCTGTGCGAGCGCCTCGCGCCACGGTGCGCCGACCTCCGGCATATCAACCTCGGACATTGCCCGTCCCCGCAGCAGCTCGACGATCTCGTCGCGTCCAGACACATGGTTGTACAGCGAGGACGGACTGACCTTCAGCTTCTTGGCCAGCTGCGGCATGGTGAACCCACCGGACTCTTCGACGAGAGTCAGGGCCGCCGTCGTGATGCGATCGACGTCGAGAAGTGGAGCCGACGGTCGTCCCACAGCATTTCTCCCGTATCTGTTGCGTTCGAAGCAGACATCCACGATACTTAACGAATCACATTCGTTTTAACAGGAGTCCACATGCAGACCCTCACGGATCTCACCGCAGCCGAGCCTTTGACCCGCACCGCCCCGACGGACCGCGCACCCTTGCGCGTCGGGCTCGTGCAACACCGATGGATACCCGACGCCGCCCAGTTGCGCCGCGAACTTCTCGACGCCATCGCCTCGGCTGCAGACCAGGGCGCCCAGGTCGTATTCCTCCCCGAGATCGCGCTGCTGCGCTACCCGGCCGACACGCGTGCGTCGGACAATCCCGGCCGTGACGCCGAGGATCTGCTGACCGGACCCACGTTCTCGCTGGCCGCCGAGGCCGCACGTGGACACGGCATCGTCGTCCATGCGTCGTTGTACGAAAAAGCCGAGGAAGCAGACGGTCTCGGGTTCAACACCGCGATCATGGTCGGACCGACGGGCGAGTTGCTGGCACGCACTCGCAAGCTCCACATCCCAATTTCGGCCGGATATTACGAGGACACCTACTTCCGGCCCGGCCCGGCCGACGACCCCTATCCCGTCTACGCTCCAGAAGAGCTCGGCGGAGCCCGAGTGGGCCTGCCCACCTGCTGGGACGAGTGGTTCCCCGAGGTCGCGCGGAGCTATTCACTCGGCGGCGCAGAGATACTGGCGTATCCGACGGCCATCGGTTCCGAACCGACGTTCCCGAAGTTCGACACTCAGCCGCTGTGGCAGCAGGTCATCGTCGCCAACGGAATCTCGAGCGGACTGTTCATGGTGGTGCCGAACCGCTGCGGCGACGAGGGCGCGATCACGTTCTACGGATCCTCGTTCATCTCCGACCCGTACGGACGCATCCTCGTTCAGGCTCCCCGAGACGAACCGGCAGTGCTCGTCGCCGATCTCGACCTCGACCAGCGTCGGGAATGGTTGGAGCTCTTCCCGTTCCTCCTGACACGCCGACCCGACACGTACGACAGGTTGACCGAACCCGTAGACACCTCGCGCCCCTACGGCGACGGCCACGCCGCGACGGCGGTCGTGAAATGAGCACGGCTGCACCGCGATACCTGATGCCCGCCGAGACTGCACCACAGGACAGGGTATGGATGGCGTTCCCGTGCGAGGGCTATTCGCTCGGCGACGACGAGAAGGACAAAGACGAAGCACGATCGACGTGGGCCGCCGTCGCACACGCCATCGCGAAGTTCGAGCCGGTCACCGTCGTCGTCGATCCGAACGAGGTGTCCATCGCCCGCACCTACCTCTCCATCGACATCGACATCGTCGAAGCGCCGTTGAACGACGCCTGGATGCGCGATATCGGGCCGACCTTCGTCCACACCGAGGACGGTTCCGTGGCGGCGGTGGACTGGGTGTTCAACGGCTGGGGTGCACAGGATTGGGCTCAGTGGGACAAGGACTCTCGCATCGGCGAGTTCGTGTCCGGCCTTTCCGGCGTTCCGCGGATCGCATCGAATCTGGTCAACGAGGGTGGCGGGATTCAGGTCGACGGAACGGGAACCGTATTGGTCACGGAGACAGTACAGTTGGATCCCGGCCGTAACCCCGGCCTCACCAAGACCGACGTCGAGGCCGAACTCGCGCGGACGATCGGTGCGAAGCACGTCATCTGGCTGCCGCGCGGATTGACGCGTGACTCCGAAAGATTCGGCACCCGAGGACACGTCGACATCGTTGCATCTATCCCGACGCCCGGGACCGTCATGGTGCACGTTCAGCGCGATCCGTCGCACCCGGATTTCGAGGTGAGCAGGCTCGTCCTCGAGGTGCTACGCGCCTCCCACGACGGTCACGGCAACGAGTGGAAAATTGTCGAGATGCCCGCTCCGGCAACGCTGTCCGATTCCGAGGGATTCGTCGACTACAGCTACATCAACCATCTCGTGGTCAACGGTGGTGTCATCGCGTGTAGCTATGATGATCCAGTCGACGCGGAGGCCGTATCGATTCTGCAGCAGGTGTATCCGGGACGCGAGGTCGTGACGGTCGATGCGCGTCCACTGTTCGCGCGTGGCGGCGGAATTCACTGCATTACCCAGCATCAACCGTCGAGGCGGTAGAGCTCTGCCTAGACCTCTTCGTTCTCGAACCGCGCGTTGCGACGACGCATGTACCAAATCGCCGCGCCGACCGCGCCGCCGCCGACGATGCCACCGACGGCTCCCCCCACCCAGGTGGATGGTTCCGAATACACCTCCGGCTGCAACGTGACGAGCACACTGATAGCTCCGACGGCAACGAGCAGACCGACCACGATTCCGCGCACCCGACCCATCCTGGCCGCGGTGTACAGATTGACCCCGCGTGCCGCCGAGTAACCCATCGTCGCGCAACCGACGACCGTGGCGGCGACGAGCAGGCCCAGTCCGATCCACGCTCCCGTCTGTCCGGACGCCCATGGAAGCACTGCGGCAGCAATCAGAATCGACCAGTAGAACAACTGAAACCCTATGGCGGAGGATTCGTTCCAGACATCCCGCTGGCGCTCGTCGTCGTAGAACTCGTCGTCCAGATCGCCCACGAACCGCATCGCCTTGATGAACATGGCCTTGATGAACGCACTCATGAAAGATCAGCCTTCCTTGTCGAGTTCGACGAGTTCTGCCTGTTCTGCGGCGGCTTCGTCCTCGCGGTCGAGCCGCCGCTTGCGCGCCAATCCGATCGCGCCGCACGACAGTCCGATCGCAGCGCCGCCCGCCATCGCGACAGCCAACAATGCACCGTTCCCGACGTCGCGGAACAGCAAGTTCACCACCGCGCCGGCTCCTCCGACAAGGTAGAGACCGACAACGAGCGCAATGCGTGGGCGAGCCAATTTCTGAGACGTGTACATGTCCAGCCCGCGGGATCGCGAGTAGGCGAGCACTGCGAACGAGATGGTCAGGTAGACGACGATAATCCCGACGGCGATCCAGCTACCTGTCCGTCCGGCGACCCAGGGCAACACTGCACCCGCCAGGAGCGACGCCCAGATGAAAAGCTGAAACCCGACGGCGGATGCCTCGTTCCAGACATCTCGCTGACGCTCGTCGTCGTAGAACCCGTCGTCCAGATCGCCGACGAACCTCATCGACTTGGTGAAGATACTCATGGTCGTCACTCCCCTGACTCATGTGTGGGTGCGAACAGCGCTTCGACGGTGGTACCCAAGGCCGTCGCGAGGTTCAGCGCCAGGTAAACGCTCGGCGCATAGTCACCGCCTTCGACGGAGACGATGCTCTGCCTACTGACCCCGCAGGCCTTTCCCAGCTCGGCCTGCGTCAGCCGCGCAGCCTTGCGATAGTCACGCACCGCATTGGTTCTGGGCGCGTTGGTCATGACAAAAGTCAAGCCGACTTGTCATAAAATGTCAACCCTACTTGTCATAGCTCGGTGCGCTGCTGCGATATACCCCCCGGTTGTGCGCCTGCGGCCCGCCTCAGCGCACAACCGGGGAGTAAGTCCTCACAGCAGCCCGAATAGCTGGCGCAGCAGCATGTTTACCGCGCGGTAACGTCCGAAACGAACTCGTCATCGTGCAACATACCCGCGCAATACTTCCCCTTTACTGTCTGCAATCGCGAATACAACCCCGTATACAAGCGAAAGGGCGCCAGATGCCTGCTCTTCCTTCTAGTAAGTTCGCCACGCGCGCGCTGGTTGCTCCGGCCGCGCTGGCAATGGTCGGTTTGGCACTCACCGCGTGCGGTAGCAAGGCCAGTGACACAGCTTCCGGTGACGGTGGAACAGCTGCCGAGTCCTGCGTCGACACCTCGGGCGACACCATCAAGGTCGGATCGCTCAACTCGCTGTCCGGCACCATGGCCATCAGCGAAGTGACAGTGCGTGATTCGATCGCTCTTGCCGTCGAGGAGATCAACGCTGCCGGGGGCGTCAACGGTAAGCAGATCGAGGTCGTGGCCGAGGACGGCGCTTCCGAACCGACCATATTTGCGGAGAAGGCAGAGAAGCTGATCAGCAGCGATTGTGTCGCAGCAGTATTCGGCGGCTGGACCTCCTCCTCGCGCAAGGCCATGCTCCCGGTCTTCGAGGACAACGACGCGCTGCTGTACTACCCCGTCCAGTACGAGGGCCTCGAGGCTTCGGACAACATCTTCTACACCGGCGCCACCACGAACCAGCAGATCATCCCCGCGTTGGACTACCTCAAGGAACAGGGAGTGACGTCCCTGTACCTGGTCGGTAGCGACTACGTCTTCCCGCAGACCGCCAACCGCGAGATCAAGGCATACGCGGAGGCCAACGGTATCGAGATCAAGGGCGAGGACTACACCCCGCTCGGCTCGACGGACTTCTCCACGATCGTCAACAAGGTCCGCTCCGCCGACGCCGATGCAGTGTTCAACACCCTCAACGGTGACTCCAACGTCGCGTTCTTCCGCGAGTACACCAACGCTGGACTCAATGCCGCTGATATGCCGGTCATTTCGGTGTCCATCGCCGAGGAAGAGGTCGCAGGCATCGGCGCCCAGAACATCGCGGGCCAGCTGACCGCCTGGAACTACTACCAGACCGTCGACACGCCGGAGAACAACAAGTTCGTGGCCGACTACAAAGCCAAGTACGGCGCCGACAAGCCGACCTCGGATCCGATGGAAGCTGCCTACACCTCGGTCTACCTATGGAAGAACACCGTCGAGAAGGCAGACTCGTTCGCGGTCAGTGACATTCAGGCTGCTGCCGACGGCGTCAGCTTTGCCGCGCCCGAGGGTGAGGTCGTCATCAACGGCGACAACCACCACATCAGCAAGACCGCGCGCATCGGCGAGATCCGCCCGGACGGCCTGATCTACACCATCTGGGAATCCCCGGCGCCGATCGAGCCCGATCCGTTCCTGGAGACCTACGACTGGGCCGCCGACCTCAACTGACCAGCCGCTCCGCTCCAGTGGCACGGTTGAGTGCACCCCAATGCACTTAACCGTGCCACTGGCGGAGCCGCATCCTAAGAAGGAGCCTCACATGGATGTCGTAGTCGGGCAGCTGTTCACCGGCCTCAGTATCGGATCGATTCTCTTGCTCGCCGCTCTGGGACTTTCGCTGACGTTCGGTCAGATGGGCGTCATCAACATGGCCCATGGTGAATTCATCATGGCCGGTTCGTACACCGCATACGTCGTACAGCAAGTCGTCTCGACCGGCGGCGCGTCGCTGTTCATCTCACTGATCGTCGGATTTCTCGTCGGCGGCGCCATGGGCGTCCTGCTCGAGGTCACTCTGATCCAGCGCATGTACCACCGTCCACTGGACACGCTGCTCGTCACGTTCGGCGTCGGGCTCGTGCTGCAACAGCTCGCGCGCGACATCTTCGGAGCTCCCGCAGTCAACGTCGTCTCCCCCGGTTGGTTGTCCGGCGGCGTCGAGATCCTCGGGGCCGTGGTCCCGAAGACCCGCATCTTCATTCTCGTTCTCGCCATAATCTGTGTTGTCGCATTGTCGTTCGCACTCAAGACGACTCCGATGGGCCGCCGCATCCGAGCGGTAGTGCAGAATCGCGATCTCGCCGAAACCTCCGGCATCTCGAGCCGCAAGACCGATATCTCGACGTTCTTCATCGGCTCGGGTCTCGCCGGAGTCGCGGGCGTCGCGCTGACGCTCATCGGATCCACGAGCTCCACCGTCGGCCAGAGCTACCTGATCGACGCCTTCCTGGTGGTCGTCGTCGGCGGACTCGGCCAGATCAAGGGTGCTGTCATCGCAGCGTTCGCACTCGGCACCATCAACTCGTTCATCGAATACAGCACCACGGCGTCCATCGCCAAGGTCATCGTGTTCGTGTTGATCGTGATCTTCCTCCAAGCCCGCCCGCAAGGCCTGTTCGCGGTCAAGACAAGGAGTTTGGTATGAGTACCTTCATCGCGAAGCGCGGTGCCTGGTTGGGCTTTGCCCTTGCGGCCATCCTCCTGTTCGCCGTCGCGCCTGCCGTTCTCAGCGAGTTCCGGCTCAATCTCCTCGGTAAGTTCATCTGCTACGCCATCGTCGCCGTCGGTATCGGATTGGCCTGGGGCCGAGGCGGAATGCTCACCCTCGGGCAGGGCGTGTTCTTCGGACTCGGCGCCTACATCATGGCGATGCATCTCAAGATCGCCGACGCCGAGATCCGAGGTGACGACGTACCGGACTTCATGTCGATCGCCGGCATCCGTGAACTGCCGTCGTACTGGGTTCCGTTCACCTCCCCGTTCGTCACCGTCCTCGGCATTCTCTTCGTGCCCGCTCTCGTCGCGTTGGTCCTCGGTCTCGGTGTCTTCAAACGTCGGGTCAAGGGTGCATACTTTGCCATCCTCAGTCAGGCACTCGCGGCCGCGTTCGCGATCCTGCTGATCGGCCAGCAGAGCACTGGAGGGTCCAACGGACTCAACAGGTTCCGCACCTTCTTCGGGTTCAACCTCAACGATCCTGCCAACAAGCAGATGCTGTTCTTCATTGCCGCCGGTGTGCTGCTCGTCGTCGTCGCCATCACTCGCCAGCTGATGTACTCACGTTACGGCGAACTGCTCGTTGCAGTCCGTGACCAGGAAGAGCGCGTCCGCTTCCTCGGCTACGACCCTGCGAACGTGAAGATCGTCGCGTACGTGACCGCTGCGTTCTTCGCTGGACTCGCCGGTGCGCTGTTCGTACCGATCGTCGGAATCGTATCTCCCAACGACGTCGGCATCGTCCCGTCCATCGCGTTCCTCATCGGAGTCGCTATCGGTGGCCGCACGACTCTGCTCGGACCGGTCCTCGGTGCGCTGGGAGTTGCGTGGGCGCAGACCACACTGTCCGAACAGTTCCCGTCGGGCTGGACCTACGCGCAAGGCCTGCTGTTCATCGTCGTCGTCGGATTCTTTCCTGCCGGTGTCGCCGGCTTGTTCGCATTGCGCAGACGCAAGAAAGCGGACGAACCTCCCCTCGTGGTCGATGTCGAAGAGAAAGAGCTGGTCAAATGATTCACATCGACAACCACCAGCCGACGTTCGGTGGAAACGCCGGCATGTCGAGCCAATACCTCGAAGTTCGCGGGCTCACGGTCAGTTTCGACGGTTTCAAAGCGAACACCGACGTGAATCTCACCCTCATGCAGGGCGACCTGCGGTTCCTCATCGGCCCGAACGGCGCCGGCAAGACAACGCTGATCGACGCCATCACCGGACTCGTGCCGGCAACGGGGTCGGTCACCAAGTCAGGCGTCGAATTGCTCGGTAAGAAGGTGCACCAGATCGCGCGCCTCGGCGTCGGTCGAACATTCCAGACTGCCAGCATCTTCGAGCAGCTGACCGTGCTCCAGAACCTCGATATCGCGGCAGGCTCCGGGCGGTCGATGATGACGATGCTGCGCAAGCGCAAGGCCGTCAGCGACGAGATCGAGGAAGCACTCGAGACCATCGGCCTGACGAAGGAGCGCGACAAGCCGGCGGGAATCCTCGCGCACGGTCAGAAGCAATGGCTGGAAATCGGAATGCTGCTGGTACAGAACGCAGATGTGCTTCTTCTCGACGAACCGGTTGCAGGAATGAGCCACGAGGAACGCGAAGAGACCGGTGAGTTGCTGCGCCGTATCGGCGGGGAGCGCACAGTGGTCGTCGTCGAACACGACATGGACTTCATGCGGGCGTTCGCCACCTCCGTCACCGTCCTCGCAGGCGGCAAGGTCCTCTCCGAGGGAACCGTGGCCGAGGTGCAGGCGGATCCCAAGGTCCAGGAGGTCTACCTCGGTACAGCCGCAGCCGGTGAAGAGCTCGAGCAGATCGCTGAAGAGAGTGCCGAGACCCCCCAAGGAGACAGCCATGCTTGAACTCGTCGACGTGCGCACCGGTTACGGCCGCAGCGAAGTCATCCACGGCGCTTCCCTCACCGTGCCGGCGGACGGCGTCGCCGCCGTCATGGGGCACAACGGCGCCGGCAAGACGACGCTCCTCCGGGCTGCTGTCGGTCTACTCAAGGTCACCTCCGGCAAGGTCATCTTCGACGGTGAAGACGTCAGTGCGCTTCGTCCGAGTGCACGGGTCGCGCGGGGGCTTGCGTACGTCCCGCAGGGGCAGCAGTCGTTCGGGCAGCTCACCACGGCCGAGAATCTCCAGGTCGTCGCCGACGGTCGTAAACGTGGGAAGGCGTTGATCGACGAGGCCCTCGACCTCTTTCCGGCATTGAAGGAGCTGTTGACCCGTCGCGCCGGATTGCTGTCCGGTGGCCAGCGTCAGCAGCTCGCCATTGCCCGAGCATTGATCACCGAACCGAAAATGCTGATTCTCGACGAGCCCACCGAGGGGATTCAGCCCTCCGTCGTCGCCGAGATCGAACGCACGATCCTCGATCTCACCCAGCGCGGTGGACTCGGCGTGCTTCTGGTGGAACAGCACATCGGTTTCGCACTCGAGTCGGCCCAGAACTACTACATCCTCGAAGCCGGGCGGATCACCTCGAGCGGAGCAGGCGGCACCGATTCCGAGGCCGACGTACGCGCAGCGATGGCGATCTGATCGCGCTTGTCATGCCGCGCAAGGACCTTCGAGAGAAGGTGTACATTTCGCTGCGCCGAGATCTGATCTCCGGCGCGATCACCGCCACCGAACGACTCGGCGAGGAACGCCTTGCAGACCTGTACGGCGTCTCGCGCACTCCGGTGCGCGAGGCGCTCGCACGACTACAGGCCGACGGTCTAGAGCGTGTCTCCCAAATTTGAGAGGTGCTGTCAGCGATGATATTTCGATGACGCGCGTGGGAGTGATCAGTGACGAGTTCTGGGAGATCGTCGAGCCAGTGATACCCACCGACGTGGGAAAACGTGGGCGGCGGTTCGCCGAGCACCGGCGAATTCTGGAGGGCATCGCATACCGATTCCGTACCGGGTGTCCGTGGCGAGATCTGCCGGAGGACTTCGGTCCGTGGCAGACGGTGTGGAAACGCCACCACCGATGGTCCTTCGATGGCACCTACGACGAGATGCTTGCCGCGGTGGCCGAGGTGTTCGGTCTCGACCCGGAAGAACTCGACGGCGATATCGGGGCGGTGCTCTCGATCGACTCGACCAGCGTCCGGGCGCATCAGCATGCGGCCGGTGCGCGAGCCGACACTCTCACAGGGGGCCTTGTCGAATTACAAGAAATCCGTCGACGAACCCGCTGACCACGCGCTGGGTCGATCTCGCGGAGGATTCACCACGAAGATCCATGCACTGACCGACCTGACGTGCTCGCCGGTGACGATGCTGCTGACCGGTGGGCAAGCCGGGGACAATCCACAGTTGGTGCCGTTGCTCGATGCCCACCGAGCTGCCGGTGGGGACCAGGACTACCGATTGCTCGCCGACAAGGCGTACACCCATCCCAGTACCCGCACCGAACTGCGTCGCCGCAAGATCAAACACACCATTCCCGAGCGCAGCGACCAGAAGCAGCGACGGGCCGACAAGGGGTCCGCCGGTGGTCGTCCACCGGGTTTCGATCCGACGATGTACAAGCACCGCAACACCGTCGAGCGTGGCTTCGGGCGGCTCAAACAGTGGCGTGGTGTGGCCACTCGATATGACAAGTACGCCATGACATTCCTCGGGGGCGTTGTCCTGTGCGCGGCAGTTCTGCACTCCCGCAACCACAACCACCGCCCGGCGATGAAAACGAAAACGGACCCAATTTAAGAGACACGCTCTAGTCATACGAAGCGAAGACGGGCTGCACCCATATCGACCACGCGTAGACGACCTCGCCGGGCTGTACGAGCTCAGGCGCACCCTCGAGTCCCGCGGCATCGTCCGCGCCATGGAGGATTCCACCGTTCAGCACAATCGGCGGTCCATCGAGGACGAAGTGAACAGTTGGCGGCAACTGCTCGACTCCTCTTTCGAATCCACCGATGTGGTCTTGATGGACGAGCGCTTTCACACGACGTTGCTCGCCGCATCGGGAAATTCTGCGCTCACCGACGCTCTCCGTGCCGTCAATGCAAAGGTCCGTCCGGTCCGCATGCTCGGGCCGATGTCCCCGGAGGACTTTCGCGAACAGATCGGTGAGCACATCGGCATCGGCGAACTCCTGCTCGACGGCAAACTAGGCGACGCACTGTCCGCACTCGAGGCACACATCGATTCCTCGCGAGACCGTGTCATCGCGCGAGCCGAGCAGGCAGCGTCGTTGGCTGGTGCGGTGCGAACCTGAGCGGCTCCGCCGCAGTAACACGGAGCGGCTCCGCCGCAGCGACACGAGGCGGCTCCGCCGCAGTGGCATGGTTATGTATGTTCCAGCACACTCAACCGTGCCACTGCGTCGCGGAGCGACGTCAATTCTGCTCCGAGAGAATCCGATCGATGTCGTCGAGCACCGCCAGCCCACCCTTCGGCCCGACGCCGGTGATCCAGTACGACTGATCGACCGCATGCGGGTTCGGTAGAGCTGCCGCATTGTCGCTGATCGTTTCGGGTATCGCTGCGGGGTCGGACGGGTCGACCGAGGTCACGACAATCAGATCCGCCCGTGCCTCCCCGGCCAGTTCCGGGGACAGATCTATCGAGATCTCCTCGGCCCATTCCGGCCGCGGCGGCGTCGTGAATCCCGCACATTCGAGGGTGCTGCCCGCGAACGACGACGGTCCGTACAGGGTCAGCTCACCGTTTCGCGGCCGGATCAGCTGCGCGGTACGGCCTTCGGTCGCGTGTTCTTCGGCGACTTCAGAGCACCGCGCGTCGTAGTCGCCGAGCAGATCCTCGGCGCTCCCCTCTTTGCCGAGCACACGTCCGACGAAACGAACGTTGTCCTTCCACGGGTCCGATTGCGACTTCATGAACACCGTCGGGGCAATGCCCGCCAGCTGGTCGTAGAACTTGCCGTGCCGAGTCTCGGTGCCGAGGATGAGATCCGGCTGCAACGCTGCGATCGACTCGATACGCGGGTCGGTGACAGAACCGACCATCTCGATGCTCACAGCCTCGTCGCCGAGATAGCCAGGCACACCGGCGGCCTCACTGAGTACGGCAGTGCCGACGGGAACGACACCGAGCGCAACAGCGGTGTCGAGTTCCAACGGTTCCAAAGTGACGATTCGAAGCGCCGAATCCGGGACGTCGACGGTTCCGCGGACGGTCTCGATCGATCGGGTGGCACCGTCGCCCTCGCCGACATTCGCCGAACTACAGCCGCTGACCCCGGCTGCCACCGTGAGCGCAACCGCCAGAAGCCCGAGAGCCGGTTTGAACGTGACCACCGTCGTAACCTCCATGCATTCGACCGTCGAGGTCATTGAATATCGAACTTGAAGGTTAGCCTAACCACAATCAGGCTCTGCAGAGGCGTACTACTCGGCTCCCGATCCCACGTCACAGCGCTGTTCGGACCACTTGCCCCGCTTTACTGATACTTTGAACTTGAGACCGATCACGCTGGGAGAACCAATTGACAACCGCGCCGGACCGCACCCGTATCGAGTTCCCCGACATCAGTTCTCGCACGTGGGAGCACCCGTCGGACCGAGCAGCACTGGTCACCCTTCGCACTCTCAAGGGTTTCGACACCGTCTTGCGAACACTGTCGGGTCTGCTTCGCGAACGGCAGCACCGTCTGATGTACCTCGCGACGGCCGTGCGCGTCGACGAGCGGCAATTCAAGGATCTCGACGATCTACGCAGCGATTGCGTGCGGATTCTCGGCGCCGACGAGACCCCGGAAATGTTCGTCATGCAGTCGCCGATGGTCAACGCGTTCACGATCGGTATGGATCGCCCGTTCATCGTCGTCACGACCGGCTTGCTCGACATCATGACCTACGAGGAGCAGCGTTTCGTCGTCGGCCACGAGCTCGGCCATGCACTCTCCGGTCACGCGGTCTACCGCACCGTGCTGATGCACCTGATGCGACTGGCCGGCACCATCGGTTGGATTCCGGTGGGTGGTTGGGCGCTACGCGCAATAATCGCAGGGCTGATGGAATGGCAACGAAAGTCCGAGTTGTCGGGCGACAGAGCCGGTTTGCTGTGCGGCCAGGATGTGCACACTGCAATTTGCGTCCAGCTCAAGTTGGCGGGTGGTGCACGCATCAGCGAGATCGACGTCGACGCCTTCCTCGCGCAGGCAGCCGAGTACGAATCCAGCGGGGATCTACGCGACGGTGTGCTCAAGCTCCTCAACATCGAGTTGATGGCACACCCGTTCTCGGTCCTGCGCGCCGCGGCGTTGAAGAAGTGGGTCGACAGCGGTGAATACGCGGCGGTTCTTCGAGGCGACTACCCACGAAGGTCGACCGATCACGAGGCCAAGGCGTCCGACGAATTCCGCAACGCCGCCCGATCGTACAAGGCGAACTTCGACACCTCGGAGGATCCGCTGATCAAGACCATCCGCGATCTCGGCAGCGGATTCACCGGAGCCGTGGACGCCGTCGGTAACGGCATCGGCGACGTGGCGTCGGACATCAAGGATCGGTTCGATCACTGGCGCAAGTCCTAGACTCCAATGGTGTCTCACGGGTACCGCGAGTTGTGTGCCGACAAGCCTGATTCCGAACTCTCGTACCCGTTCGGCAACGAGACAGCGGTCTACAAGGTGAACGGAAAGATGTTCGCCGCCATCGGAACAGACGAAGCCGGCGTCGATCGGATTACGTTGAAGTGCGAACCCGAACGCGCTGAGGTGCTGGTCGGGGAGCATGCACACATCGTGCCCGGCTACCACATGAACAAGCGACACTGGGTGACCGTCTACCTGAACGACACAATTCCGCGACCACTCCTCGAGGATCTTATCGACGATTCCTATCTCCTGGTGCGCGGCAAACGTAAAAAGGTAGCGTCGACGGCGTGAGCACACCTCGAATTCCGACCGGCTCGTTCAAAGACCTAGGCCCGATCAACTGGGTGCTGTGGCGAATACTGTCGAGGGTCGCAGGCACCCCGAACGCGCACTTGTTCAGCACGCTGGGCCGTACCGGCGGACTGTTCCGTGGGTGGCTCTTCTTCAGCGGACGACTGATGCCGGGCGGCAAGATCTCCCGAATGGAAACCGAGCTCGTGATCAATCGGGTGGCGCACCTTCGCGAGTGCGGATACGAGATGGATCATCACAGCCGAATCGGCCGGCGCTTCGGCGTCACGAAAGAGCTTCTTGCACAGGTGAAGGAAGGGCCGGATGCGCTGGGACTGAGCGAACGGCACCGGACGATCCTGACTGCGACCGACGAGCTCCTCGGAACCAAGAATTTGTCCGACACCACCTGGTCGGCGCTCGCAGGTGAGTTCGACGAGCGTCAGCTCATCGAGTTCCTGCTGCTGGTAGGTCAGTACGACGGTTTGGCAACCACGATCGAGACGCTCCGCATCGAACGCGACTTCTGAGTCACATTCCCGACCCACCCGGAGCAAACGATGCCTGAACGATCGCGCGAACATCACCTGCCCACATCACGTTTGGCTCGCGGCGGCGCACTCGGCCGTGCCGTTGCAGGGCAGGCGGCTCGCACGGCCGGTACCCGCATGTCGATGGTCGGTCGATCCGAAGCGCTGCGTGCACGCATAGCCGAGAATGCGTCCATCCAGGCGGCCGACCAGCTCGTGAACGTACTGGGGGGCATGAAGGGCGCCGCCATGAAGCTCGGCCAGATGCTCTCCGTGCTCGACCTCGCGTTGGTCCCGGACGAGCACCGAGAGCGCTTTCAAGCGAAGCTCGCGGCGCTGCGCGATCAAGCTCCGCAGGTGCCGTTCGACTCGATGAGAAACGTCATCGAGGAGGATCTCGGGCGCACCCTCGAGGACGCGTTCGCAACATTCGATGCAACACCCATTGCGGCGGCATCGATCGGCCAGGTGTACCGGGCGGAACTGGCCGGCGGTCGAGAAGTAGCCGTGAAAGTGCAGTATCCCGGTGTGGACAAGGCCATCAGGGCCGACATGAAGAATCTAGCGCTGTTCCTGAAGTTCTGGCGGTCCACCGTCCCGTCGATCACGGCATCGGCGCTCATAGAAGAGCTTCGTGTGAACTTCGAGCGCGAGCTCGACTATGTGGAAGAGGCTCGCACGCAACACCTACTCGCCCGACGGTTCGCCGGACATCCGTTCATCGCAGTTCCCGACGCCATCGCGGAACTGTCGACTCCACGAGTACTGGTCACCGAATACGTTCGCGGCCAGACCTTCTCGCACATTGCGACTCTGTCCGCCGACGAACGCAACCGCATCGGTGAGATCATCTACCGGTTCTACATCGGTTCGCTGTTCCGGCATGACGAGTTCTGCGGCGATCCACACCCGGGGAACGTCCTACTGTGCGAGGACGGACGCGTCGGTTTCGTCGACTTCGGCCTCTACAAACGCATGCTGCACGAGCACGTGCAGTTCGAACTCGAGTGTTTTCGCGCGGCGGCGGAAGAGCGCGGCGAGGATTTGCTCGCGGCGATGATCGAGCGCGGCATAGTCGAACCCGATGCCGGGGTGACCGCCGACGAGTGTCTGGACTACACGTATGCGGCAGCAGAATGGAATCTTGTCGACGACACCTTCACCGTCACTCCGTCTCTCGCGTCCGAAGGCATGTTGCTGGCAGTGGACCCGCGCGGCACACAGTTCCGCGGCATGAAGAGCCAGACTCTGCCGCCGGAGCACCTGTTCTCTCGCCGAGCAGATTTCATGACCTTCGGAGTCCTCGGGCAGCTGAACGCCACCGCGAACTGGCATCGGATCGCGCGCGAATGGATGTACGGAGAACCGCCCGTCACGACGCTCGGTCGCATAGAACATCACTGGCGAAGCGTCCATGACGTCGATTAGTGCTTGATGACGCCACTTCTCCTACCCGCTTCGATCCCGAGCCGATGCAGCGGCGCCAGCAGGTCCTGGTAGCGCGGACCGACAACGCGGGGGATCAGATCGAAGCCACGCGCATCGGGCCCGATGAGGATGCGAGCCCTGTTCCGTTCGACACCGCCAAGAATTACTTTCGCCGCTCTCGTCGGAGTTGTCAGAGCGATCTGCTCGAAGCGCCGAGCGACCTCGTCATGATCGCCTAGTGCGTCCATCCCCCGTGCATTGGCGACGATGTTGGTCTTGATTCCGCCGGGATGTACACAACTCACACCGACCGGATGCCTCGCTATCTTCATCTCCTGCCGCAGCGCCTCGGTGAAACCGCGGACAGCGAATTTGGCCGAGTTGTAGGCGCTCTGGCCCGGAACGCCCATCAGCCCGAACACACTGGAGATGTTGACGAGGTGTCCTTCACCCGACTCGATCAGTGCGGGCAGAAACGCTTTCGATCCGTTGGCTACACCCCAGAAGTCGACGTTCATGACCCACTCGAAGTCGTCCCACGTCATGTCGAGGACATCGGCACCGAGTGCGACACCCGCATTGTTGACGACCAGATTGACCCGCCCGAAATCGCTGACGACTGCGTCGGCGTGCGCGTAGACGGCCGCCCTGTCAGAGACGTCCAACTCGTACGACATCGTCCGGGCGCCGAAGTCCTTGCACTGCACGAGAGTGTCGTTCAATGCCTGCCCGTCGACGTCGGAGACGGCCAATGCGGTGCCACGACGCGCGAGGTTCAGGGCAAGAGCACGACCGATTCCCGAGCCGGCGCCCGTCACGACTGCCACTTTGTCTGCGAAATTTCTCATGCAAGCACGTCTTCCGATTCAGAGGTCGCCCCGGAGTTCGCTCCGAGGCCGCGTGGAACCACAACTTCGTAGTCGGCAGGTTCGAATTTTCGGGTCCGCAGCCAGTACTGCCAGGTGAAGCCAGGCCACACCGTCCGATTGACGCCCTGAGAGTCCAGATACCAACTCGAGCAGCCACCGGTCGACCAGACCCCAACAGAGAGCTTGCGCTGAATGTCAGCGGTGAATTCGTTCTGTACCTTCTGTCGGACTGTCAACGCTTCGGCAACACTGCCATCGATGAAGTCGATCGCTTGCAGCACGTACTTGATCTGCTGTTCGATCATGAAGACGACCGAGTTGTGACCAAGTCCGGTGTTGGGGCCGAGGAGAAAGAACGCATTGGGGTAGCCCGCGGCCGCTATGCCGAGGTGCGTCTGTATTCCGTGTGCTTTCCACTGCGGAACCAACTTCTTTCCACCGACACCTGCGACATTCACACTCTCGAAACCATCCGTCACGTGAAAACCGGTGGCGTAGATGATCACATCGACATCTCGCTCGGACCCGTCCGAGCTGACGATCGATCTGGCCCGTACCTCGGCAATGCCGTCGGTGACGACCTCGGCATTCGATCGAGTCAAGGCCGAGTAGTACGAGTTCGAGCCCAGAATTCGTTTGCACCCGATCCGATAGTCCGGAGTCAACTTGCGGCGGAGTTCAGGGTCCCTCACTTCTCGTGCGATGAACCTGCGCGCGGCGAACTCGATCGGCCGGAGCAGGTTCGAATGTCCGTTCAATCCGAGCGCCATTCCTTCGGCCAACCAATAGATCGAGTCGCGAAACAGTCTCCGCAGCAACGGCAGCTGTCGAAATGCGCGACGAACGGGTTCAGGGATCGCAAAGTTGGAACGCGGAAGCACCCACGCAGGCGAACGCTGGTACAACTGCAGCGAGGCAACGGTATCGACGAGCTGCGGGACCAACTGCACGGCGCTCGCACCGGTTCCGATCACCGCCACGTTCTTGCCCGCAAGATCGACCTCATGGTCCCAGCGGGCCGAATGAAACGCTGCTCCTTCGAAAGTATCGATACCCGCCAGCACCGGAGTGCTCGGGACGTGCAAGGCGCCGACCCCCGACACCAGGAACTGCGCGACGTACTCGTCGCCGCCGGCAACCGTGATATGCCAGCGTGATTCGACCTCGTCCCAATACCCTCCCGTGCATTCCGTACCGAACCTGATGTGTCGGTCGAGTTGGTACTTGTCGACGAGACCCTGGAGGTAGTGCAGAATCTCAGGCTGACCGGACCACATCTGCGACCAGTTCGGATTCGGCTCGAATGAATACGAATACAGATGCGACGGAACGTCACACGCGCACCCCGGATAGGTGTTGTCGCGCCATGTTCCGCCGATCGACTCTGCCTTCTCGAGCACGAGGAAGTCCGCACGGCCCCGATCGAGCAACTGCATGGCCATCCCCAGCCCAGAGAATCCGGTCCCGATGATCAGCGTGTTCGTGCGGTGGACCGTCATGAATTCTCCTCCTGCGGCAGAGCGCCGGTGAACTTCCACAACCGTGCGGTGAGCACGCCGTCGAGCATCGCTGCCGAATCCAGAAACTCGACGACCGAAGCGGTGTTCCGACGCCTGGCGTCGGCCCGGTTCTTTCTCGACCCGAGCAACCCACGCGTCGACGAGAGTCCCACCGACCGATAGACGGCAGGCGAAATGGTGATCCGCAGAATCACATTCGCGAGAATCGACAAGAGAAGCCGGTTGTAGGCCCTGACGATTCGGTTCGACTTGTTCTGCGCCGCGATCACTTCCGATCGCGCGAACCGGAACCTGCTCGCACAGTCCAGGTCATGGATCTTCACTGCCTGCCGAACGTGCGGTTCCACCCCCGCGTCGGCGACTGTGCCTGCCATCGTGCTCGCAAAGGTCTCCTCCACCAGCAGAGTCGCAGCGTGCGACGCCGCCCCCAACGGCAGGAAGCTGAGCAGTTTGACTGCAGTCGCCGTCCCGACAGGAGGTCTGTACGGCGGAAGCGACGTGGCCCGGATCAGCCGTCCGAAGGTGATCGTCGTCCGTGAACCGCCTGCCACCTCTTCGAGGGCAGCGCGGGAAGCAGGACTGTTCAACCCTTCCTCGGCGGCTCGCCTGAGTTGATTGCCGGTGAGGATCGCCGACAGGTATGCGACGGTACTCCACATGCTGACCGCTTCGTGAAGGGCCAACGTGCGCCGCTGCTCGGCGGAAAGCGCCTTCCAGCATCGAGTCCCGTACAGCGACAGCGATTCCGGTGGCATCGCGAACAGATCCACTTGCCAAGGTGATTCCCAGTCGATGTCGACGTGTGGGTCGTAGTGCACCCTCGCCGTGCCCGTCATACGAGATCGTCCGGCATCGCGCGCGTCATACGCCACAGCCGCTTGGTCACGAATCCGTCGCACATACCGGCGTCGGCGAAGAACCGGATCATCGGCTCGGACGCGAATTGCATGTTGGTCTTGTACGAGCCGCTCGACATCGCGGTCACGATGCCTCGGATGGGATTGATCCCCACCGACCGATACACCTTCGGATTGACCAGAACGGGGTAGGTGAAGTTGGCGATCACAGCGAGAATGAGACGGTGAAGCGCTCGATTGACTCGATTGGTCGATCGCATCCTCCGCACCATTTCCTCGCGCGCGTACGTGATGTGTCGGGATTCCTCGATCACGTGAATGCGCATCATCTGGCGTAGGTGTGGCTGAATTTCAACATCGTTCTGTGCCTCGCGTTGTGCTCGGTCCAGAACCTCCTCGATGAGCAGCGTCGCACCGAACGTTGCGGGCCCGATCGGCAAGAACTGACCGAGTTTGACGAAGAGCAGTGATCCTTTGGGCAACAGGTACGGCTCGATGCCTGCCTTCTCGATGAGTTTGCCGAACATGATGGAATGCCTGGACTCCTCACCTATTTCGGCGATGGAGTACATAGAATGATCGGACATCGAGCCTCGTCCGAACACGCGGAGGAGATTGGTGCTGAGGAACCCTTCCGCATAGATGCCGAACGACAGAATGCTGACGATCTCGTGTCTGCCGAGCTCGACCTTCTGCTCCTCGGTGAGCCTTCCCCACAATTTCGTGCCATAGAGCGAGACCCTGTGTTCCGGCATCCACTTCTTGCCGTCCGCAAGTGGAGCATCCCAATCGATATCGACTTCGGCGTCGTAGAACTTGTTCGCGGTCGACTTCAACAACCGTCGCGCAGTTCGGTCACGCGGACCGACCGTACGGGCCCCCACCGTCACCTCGTCCTCGGTCGAAAAATTCGGCCGCCCGACCTTCACTCGACTCATTGCCGACCTCCCCTGCTCGACGGGCCGCCCGCGCGCCCGAACCCCACCCCGAACCCCTATTCGAATTACAGTACCGCCGTTAGCCAGTACCGCCGGTAATGGGTACTATCCAAGTGTGGTCGAGGTCACCGAACGTGTCAACCCTGACGAGAGTCCGCCAAAGCCGGACGCTCGCAGTGAGCGGTGGCGCGAGCACCGCCAAGCGGTGCGGCAGAGCTTCGTCGACGCCGCGTTGACGGCTATCGACAGCCACGGTCCCGACGTCAGCATGGGCGATATCGCCAGCACCGCCGGTGCGGCGAAGCCGAAACTCTACCGCCATTTCGCCGACAAGTCCGATCTGTACGCGGCCATAGTCGAACACGTCCGAGAGATGCTGTGGAACCGAATCCTGCTTGCTACCAACTTGTTCGAGGATTCCGTGAGCACTCTGATCGAGCGTGGAACTTCCGAGTACGCAGTCATCGTGTCCGAACAACCGAACCTGTTCCGCTTTCTCGTTCACAGTCACTTCGCCGGACGCGCCGGCAACCGGCGCACCGATGAATCGAGCGCAGGCCCCGATCCCGCACTGGACTCGGCGCGCGCTGCGGCCAGGAAGCTCGCCGAGGTGTTCGCTGACGCTACCGGTGCGGATCCAGAGAACAGTTCCGCAATCGAACTGGTCTCCTACTCCGCGTTCGGCGCGGTGGCGTCGGCGACGGATTGGTGGCTGGGAGACTCCGATGCACGACCGCCCGTCATGACAATAGAGACCTTTGCTTCGTACGTCGCCGCACTCATGGTGGGAATAGTCGAGTCCTCCTGTGTCATAGCGGGAGTCACTATCGATGCCGACCAGCCCCTGCACACCGCGTTTTCGACCGAAGGAGACGAACTTCTGTGAGCGACCTGGCCGGTAGACCCGACTTTCACGGGACCGCGACGCTGGCATTCGACGAGCCGGTCGAGTTCGACGTACGAGTGGACCTACGTGGGCATTCTCAGCCGATCGATGGCCGCTATCGCTGGTACGGCCGCGTCCACCCGCACGAGAAACTGCACGAGTTCATGCAGAACTCTGCCGGGCGCAGTCGGTCCGGAACTCTGCGAACCGAGGTCGGCCATGCTGATGTCACCGTCGGTGACATCGACTTCTGGGGGCGCTACCGTCTGCAGGGCACGGGAACCCCCCCGTACTCGATCGTGCCGCCGCCGACTGAAGAAGCCGACGAGAAACCTGAGTCGACCGTAGACGCCGCCCTTCGTCGCGCGCTTGCGCTCGTCGAGCCCGCAGAACTACGCGCGGCCGCAGACATCTCCGGCGGCTATGTCGAACTACTCGGCGGTGCGTCCGCGCCCTCCACGACGGCCGCGACCCGCGCCATGAACAATCCGCTCGTCGCATCGATATACGAGAAGATCTGGCGGCCTGCGGGTATCGCGATGATGGGTGTAGGAGGCCTGTCGATGTCTGCCGAACGGGAAAAGGCGGTCGCCGATCTGAGGCTCTCCGGTGAGATGACCGTCCTCGACGTAGCGTCGGGCCCAGGAAACTTCACCAAACACCTCGCCTCGCATCTGTCCGGCGCTGGTGTTGCAGTGGGATTCGACATCTCCGAGCAGATGATCGCGCGCGCCGTCCGTGACAACCGAAGCTCGCACGCCGCGTATGCGCGAGGTGATGCGCAAGCACTTCCGTTCGCCGACGACACGTTCGACGCAGTCTGCTGCTATGCGGCGCTGTACTTGATACCCGAGCCGCTGGTGGTGGTCGAAGAACTGCTCCGCGTACTGCGCCCTGGCGGCCGGATCGCGATCATGACCAGCTACGGCCGAAAGCTCGCCCCCGTGAGGACGGTGTTGCGAATCGGCTCCGAGCGGGTAGGAGTGCGGATGTTCGACAAAGACACGTTCACATCGAGATTCGAGCAAGCGTCGATGACCGAGATCGAACAGGATATCCGCGGACTCGCCCAATTCGTCAGCGCCACCAAGCCGAAATAGCCTGACGCCCGCCGAGCGAGGCCTAGGTCTTCGGCCCGTAATCGCTGACCAGCCACTGTCCACCCTGGTTCGTCACGGTGAGGGACAGCAGGTTCGGAACCTCGCCGGCATCGGGTTGCTGCACATTGTGCGTAGTCTGCTGCGCGAACACCGTGATCTTGTACTCACCGCCGGATTCGGAATCAACCGCAGCAGAGAGCACTTCACCAGACGCGACCACCTGAGATTCGGTCATGATGGCCGTCAGCGCCTCCCTGACACCGTCGTACCTGTCCCGTAGGGATTGCGACGCACCCTCGTCGACCCCGCCGAAGAAGGCGTCGAGGTTTCGATAGTCGTAGGTCAGCGATCGTTCGGTGTATTCGGTCGCCGTGTTCACGGCAATCTGCCGATCGCGGTCGCGGGCGGCCGAGTCCGCCAGATCGCCCGCGGCAGAACGCCACAGGAATCCGAACACCACGGCCAAGACAATTCCGAGAACTGCAATGCCTGTCGGCAGCCAGCGAGTCCAGAAGCTGCCAGTAGCAGGTGCGGTTGCTGTCTCGCTGTCGCGTGTCGATTCTGTCTCGACTTCGGTCATGCGGACCTCTCCGATCAATTCGGCATCTCCACCGAGAGCTTCGCAGGCCCTCCGCGTGGAAACACAGTGGTCAAGACATCGACGATCGAGCCAGCGTCTACGCGTAGGGGCTTGATCGGCGCGGTATACGGCTTCAGCAGTGTCGCGATCAGCGCGAGATCAGGGTTGAGCGGCGTGAGATATCCATCGATCCGCACGGCCAGTGGGCCGAGGGGATCGTCCCACACATCGGACGCCACATAGGAGTACTGGTTGAAGGACTCGAGCAACCCGGTGACACCCGCGCCCGTCTCTCCCACGTACGGCGCTGCGTCGGTCAGGACCGGGCCGTATCCGTAGCCGTTCCGCCCGACTTGTTGTGCGTTGTCGTACAGATTCTCGATCTGGGTCCGTTTGTCCCGCAGAGTCGCCGCCAGGAATCGAAACGTCTCCACCAGCGTGTCGATGTCACTGTCGCGCCCGTCGATGGCCTCCGATGCCGTCACGGCCAGACCTGACAGTGCCGATGTATCGAGTTGTGCAGCGAGGGCATCACCCAACTGCAAGGTTTCGCTGACGGTAGCGGCGGCGGTCACTCGGGTGCTCTCGATCACGTCCCCGTTCTGCAGGTAGGGACCGCCGGAGTGACGGGGCCGGATATCCATGTACTGCTCACCTGCGGCGGACAGGTTGGCGACGACCACGTCGGAGTCGACGGCGACGTCTTTGCTCGCGTCGAGGGCGATCGACACGTCCAATCCGTCCGGCGTCACCGATATCGCCTGCACTGTACCGATTTTCATTCCGCGGGAAGTCACCTGCGAGGTCTGCATCAACCCACCGGAAGATTCCATCTTGACGGTCACATGGTTGTCCGTCCGTCGTGGATCCATGTCGAGAACACCGACAGTCAAGTAGGCGACCCCGGCGAACGTGAGAACCAGCAGCGCGACGAGCGAGAGTACCGCGGACGATCTCATCGGACGATTCCGATCCCGCGCAGAATTCCGATCATGTCGTCGGCTCGTGCCGTCGCACCCTCGACCGAGACCGAACGGAGTGCGATGTTCGGAGTCGATTGGAAGTACGGGATCAGGCGGTCGCGGAGCAGACTGTTCACCTTGTCCACGTTCATGGGGACCGTCGAGTCCGCACTGCCGATCGTGACGAGCGCAGGAGCGATGATGCCGACGGCATCGTGCAACTCGTCATACGGTTCGGCGAGCACATCCCCGATATTCTGCGACATGTAGCCGAGGGTGAAGATCAAGTGGACGACGCTGAACAGCACCTCGGACAACCCCGATGCGCGAGACGGGCCGACGGTGAGCACTCGATCGACACCGGACTGACGCGCCACGATCGTCGTCGAAACGCCCTCCGCTGCTGCAAGAATCCGGTCGATCTCGTCGGTGTTGTCGCCGATGTCCGTCACAGCTGCGCGCGCTGCAGTGTTCACGGAGTCCAGGACCGCCGGATCCGGTGGGACGGCGGCGTTGAAGTTGTCGACTGCCTCCTGCAGCTGCACGTAGTGCCCTCCTGCTACCACGTTCGACAGCCCTCGAAGAACATCTTCGACGTTGTCCGCGGGCACGGTACGTTCGATCGGTATCACATCACCGTCAGTGAGAAAGCCTGCTTCGGTGGGCATTTCGGTTCCGGAAGATTCAGCAGGCGGTAGGAGCGCGATGTAGATCTCGCCCAGTATCGTCGATTGTCTGAGCTCGGCCCGGGTGTCTTTCGGCAACTGCACTGCACTGGAGAGGTCGACAGTGGCGACCGCAGTCGTGCCGACCAGTTCCACCTTCTCGAGGACCCCTGCGTCGACACCATCGACGACGACCTTCGCTTTACGCGGAAGGTTGAGGACACTGGCGAACTCGATCTCCACGGAATACTGCTCACCTGCAACGTAGCTACCGGGAATCGGCAGGTCTACCGGATCGAGACCACACCCGACAAGCACCATGGCCAGCGAAACGCTGCTGATGGTGCTCATCGCGCGCTTCATCGCCACCCCGCCGACCCTAGGATGAGCTGAACGAGGCCGACATCGATGACGTCCCCGCGTTGCTGGTTCGCCGAGCAGGTGGGCGAGTACTTGTTCAGCAGCGCGCAGATCTCGTTGGGCGAGTTGGTGTCGATCTCGAATTGTGGGGGGCGGTAGATCAACCGCCCGCTTTGCAGATCGCTGTCGTACATCGTCGTCAAGTTGTCACTGACGGTGGGAACCTGCTCGAGGATGTCCTTGATGTCACCGATTCTGCCGAGCGCCACGTCCACGACCGGGATCAACTGGTCGGCAAGTCCGTAGACCTTGTCGTCGTACTTGGCGATGGTGCGCACGAGCGGCGGAATGAAGTCGACCGTCAGCAGCACCGCGCCCCCGAAGGCTTGCGTGAATTCCGACAACGTGATCATGCCGGCCTTCAGATTGTCGAGAAGTTTGGCCACGTCCGGCCAACTCACTGCGAACGTGTCGATCAAGCCGTCGAGATTGTCGATCAGTCGCCGAACGGTGGTGTCGCGGTCTGCCGGCTCACCGACCAACTCGGCCAACTGCTTCAGCGCCGCGTTCAACTGCGCACCCGAACCCCGGAACGAACCGTCGACCGACCGTAAGGTGTCCCCGAGGATGTCTTCACGCGCACCGGTCGCGTCCGCAGGGCCGAGAAGGTCCGACGCCAGTTCCGTGACGGCGTCGAGCGTATCGCTGATCCCGAGTGGGGTTCTGGTTCTGTCCAGGGGGATACAGCTCGTGCGATCGAACTCGGGACCTTGACGGTACGGCGCGGTGAATTCCACGCGACGATCGGTGACGATCGAACTCGACAGCGTGACCGCCCCTACGTCGGCCGGCAACCGAACGCTGTCGTCGACATCCATGGTCACGACCACGGCGTCGCCCGAACTTTCGATTTGCTCGACCGTCCCGACGACGACCCCGAGCATCGTCACCGAATTCCCCTCGTACAGACCGACGGCATCGGTGAACTCCGCACAGACCGCCGACGTACGAGTAGAGAAGTCGATCACCCCACTTGCCGACGCCGCACCCCCCGTCAGCGCAACGATGCCGAGAACCGACACTCCGAGCAACACTGTCTTGCGCATCAGCACGCCCTTTCCGGCAACGGGATGCATACGTCGATGCCGGCAATCGTGCTCTGCGACTGGTCGATCATCGGTCCATTGCCCTCGCCGAGCAGGGTGGCGAGGGAATCCGAACTCTGTTTCATGGTGGTGATCGCCCCGTCGAATTCGCCGAGCCTGGCGAACAGTTTCTGCGTGATCTCCTCCAGCTGAACGATCGACGGCTCCAGCCCCTCCTCGAATGCCATCACCGGCCGGTGGAACAACAGGAAGAGCCTGTGCAGCAGGTCGAACGCCCCCACCACCTCCTGCCGCTTGCTACCGAATCCTTCGGTGAGAGTGCCGAGTTGGCGGACCAGCTCAGTGAGCATCACGCGATCGTCCGACAGCGCACCGACATATTCGTCGGACACGACAAGGCCTTGTTCGAGCTGTTCCGTGCGCCGCGCGATCACGTCCGTCAACGACGAAAGATTGTCGACGATGGCACGGGTCGACTCCGGCTGAGTTCCGAGAGCAGCGTCGAGTTCGGCAACTGTCTCCCGCAAGGTACTGCCGTCGATGTCGCGGACGAGAGGCGTCGATGTCTCGATGACGTCGGAGAGTTCGTACGGGACCTCGGTGTGCTCGAGCGGAATTTCCGTCGAGCCGAGTTCTTCGTTCCCGACCGATTTCAGGAGTATGTAGTGACCGCCGATGGGCGTCAGCAATTTCACCGTCAGCGTCGAGGCCTCGCCGACGAAGACCTCACGGCTGACACCGAATTCGATGTCGACGTGGTCTCCCGCCAGCGCGACGGATCGGACCGATCCGACCGATATTCCCGCCACCCTGATCTCGTCACCGGGTTTCACACCGGCAGCAGTGGCGAAGTTGGCCGTGTAGGTGCGTTCCCCGAACGGCATTGCGTAGACCGCACCTGCTGCGAGCATCATGACGGTGACCACCGCGACACCGACGGATCCCCAGAAGAGATGGGTCTTGTTCTCGGACTGCTCGTCACGTACACCTTTGCGTTTCATCGGCACAACACCAACTTCTGTCCACCGAGAACGACGAGACCGATACCCGGAATGTCCTGCTGTCCTCTACTGCACGTGTACGTCTGCGCCGCCGGAGTCGGGATACTTCGATTGAGTCCGGTGAGAAGTCCCGGCGTCAACGCCAGAATCTCGGTGACCTGTTCGGTCTGAGGCAACAGACGCCGCAGCAGACCATCGATGGGCATGTATCCCCCGTCGTACGCGTCGCGCAGTCCTTCCGCCAGCCCGACGAGCGGGCCCAACCCATAGTTCGCCTGATCGAGCGCGCCCAGTACTCCGGTCATCTCGGTACTCAGTCGCGATACCAGCCCGGTCAGTTCCTCGATGAGATCGGCAACCGCGGCCGACTTCCCGCCGATCGTCCCCGATATCTGGCCGAGGTTGTCGATCAGAAGCCCGATGATGGCCTCGCGTTGCACGGCGAACTGCGTGATGCGGTCTACGTCCCGAAGCACGGGCCCCAGTCCACTGCCGTTCCCCTGGACCATGCGCAACACATTCTCGGCGAACTGATTGAGCTGAGCGGCGTCGAGTGTGTCGAATATCGGTTCGAATCCGTTGAACAACGCCGAGATGTCGAACGACGGAATCGTCTGCTCGCGTGCAATGGTGGCTCCCGCTGCCATGACCGCGCCGGGGTCGCGATCCGTCTGTACCAGTTCGAGATAGCGTTGGCCGAGTAGATTCTGGTAACGAACCGCCGCCTGCGTGCTGACGAACACCGGCCTGGCATTTTCGACGCTGAACTCGACCCGGGCGAGACCACCGTCGAGTTCGACCGAGGAGACCTTGCCGATCTGCACCCCGGACATGCGCACATCGTCACCGACGTACAAGCCGGATGCATCGTCGAACTCGGCAGCGTATGTCGAAGTGGGCCCCGCTACCGGTGTGCGCAGCGCGGCGACGATGATCACCGCGCATACTGCAGTGACAGCGATGAAAGCGAGCAGTTTGGCAAGTGGCGCTGCAACTTTGATCATCGCGTAGCTTCCTCGTACGACGCCACCGCACCCGCGAGATTGGGCATCGTCCGGACGATCAGATCGAGCTGAAGCTGTGGCTTGCCCTCGACCAGGGGGAAAGCGTCAGCGATCCCGTCGATGACCTCGGGAACCTTGTCGTAGCTCGGGGCCAGGGTGCCGAGCGATGCGGTGATCGGAACCAACAGATCCAGAACCGTGGACAGCAGTTTCGTGAGGTGTGGGTTGCCGGTTTTCAACAGATCCCCGATCGGTACCAGCAGCTGGTCGCTGAGTCCGTTGATCGCGTTCAGCGTTCTCGTCCGATCGGCCTGCCCTTCGACGTATGCGCTCTTGTCCAGGATGTCGATCACCAGATCGAGCACAGGCGGAACCAGATTGTTCAATCCCTCCCCGAGCTCCGCGCCACGATGCAACTTCCAAGCGAGCGGATCGGTCTGGTGATCGGTGAGCATCTGGGCAGTATCGAAGTACGGCTTCAAGTTTCGGCTCACATCGACCGAGGTGTCTGCAAGTACATCCAGCAAGTTCTGGACCTGGTCCGAATCGAGAACTTCGGTCAGATCTGCGACGCGCCGGAACACCCCGGTCACTGTCGCTCCACGATTGTCGTCCGCGATCGTCACGGTGGAGTTGTGCGACAGCGGACGACCGCTTCCATCCGAGACCAATTCGACTGCCGTGGAGCCGAAGACGTTGGACGAAGAAAACTGGGCTTGCATGGTGTCGGTGAGTTCTCGCGACTGGCTCGGATCGAGCTCCAGGTCGATACGCTGCCGTCCGAATCCGACAGTCTCGATCCGCACTACCGATCCGATCGACACCCCGCGAAACTTGACCTCGGCGCCGGGAGTCAGTCCGTCCCCGACCGAGGCGGCATCGATGCTCAGCTCGAAGGTCGATTCGAAAGCTCCGCGTGCATACGCGCTCAGAGTGCACGCGAGCACGACGGCGACCGCAGCGACCGCAATACCGCGCAGGCGGAGCGTAGCGCGACCGGCCGAACGCCCGGTCAGATCATCGAACACAGCCATCGCTTTACCCTGAAATCCTTATCCCTGAGTCGAATCCCCACAGCACCAACGTCATGACCGTGTCCAAGACGACCACCGCAACCAGGCTGGCGCGGACAGCTCGACCGGAGGCGCGTCCCACGCCTTCGGGTCCGCCTGTTGCGTAGTAGCCCTGATACCCGTGGATGATGATGACGGTGACGACGAAAACGGCGGCCTTGATCAGCGAGTAGAGCACGTCGACGGGTTGAAGGAATGCGCTGAAGTAGTGGTCGTACGTTCCGGACGATTGCCCACCGACGATTCGTACGACAACTGCGCACGAGACGTAACTCAGAATCAACGTCAACAGATAGAGAGGCACGATGGTGACGATCCCGGCGACGACCCGCGTGGTGACGACGAACGGAATCGACTGAATTCCCTGGGCCTCCAGAGCGTCGATCTCCTCGGAGATGCGCATGGCACCGATCTCGGCTGTCATTCGACATCCCGCTTGAGTCGCGAATCCGATCGCCGCGATCATCGGGGCAAGTTCACGGGTACTCGCGTAGGCCGACACGAAACCGGTCAGCGGTTCCATCCCGACCATGCCCAGGGTGTTGAATCCTTCGATACCAACGGATGCGCCCACGGCGACGCCCAACACGACCAGCACGGACACGGTTCCACCGCCGACGATCAACTTGCCACTGCCCCAAGTGATGTCGCTCAAGATCAGCAACGTCTGACGCTGGTAGGACCGAATGGTGTGCGGTATCGCAACGAGGACTTTGAAGCAGAACGTGAGTTGATGGCCGAGCATCTCGACTGCATTGCCCGGTATTCGACCGACCCGGCGAAGGACGCGAGTCAGTCCGGCGGTGCCATGAACCGTGTATGTCGACGGTGTAGCCATCTCAGCCCAGCCTCTGCGGCATGAACATCGCGACCAACTGAGTGACGACGACGTTGACCGCGAACGCAGACACCACTCCCAGCACTACCGCCGCGTTGACCGCGTTGGCGACTCCTCGCGGCCCGTGCGCGGCGTTCAGTCCCCTGTCGCAGGCGACGACTACGACGATGATGCCGAATATCTCGGCCTTCACCAAGGCGACGATCAAGTCGCCGACCGACGCGAACGAGGCGAACGAGCTGATGTAGCTGCCCGGTGTTCCGCTCTGAAAGCCGACATTGATGGCGTATCCGGCGGCGAGTCCCATGAAGATGATGAGGATGCACAGCAGCGGCGCGATCACGATGAATGCCGCCAGTCGCGGAACGACCAGTCGTCGTACCGGATCGATGCCCATGGTGCGCAAAGCATCGATCTCTTCCCTGATCGTGCGCGCCCCCAGATCCGCTGCAACGGCAGCCCCCGCAGCACCGCCCAGCAGTAACGCAGCAACGATGGGCGCACCCTGCCGGATCACCCCGAGCCCCCCTGCAGCACCGGCGATCGACGTCGCTCCGATTTGGTCGGTCAGGCTTCCGACTTGGACAGAGACGATGATGCCGAACGGAATCGACACCAGGACTGCAGGAACGACTGTGACGGTGACGACGAACCAGGCTTGTTCGACGGTGTCGCGCCACGGATGTCGCAGCGTGACGACATCGCGGACGAGGTGAACGAAGGCTAGAACGCCCAGTTCCAGCGTCTGACCGAACGAGGCGAATCCACTGGAAACTCCGTCGCTCACGCGTGCGAGCGTCGAAGTCGGCGACGACAATTCCCCACCCCCGGCCTCGTGTGTAGCGCGAGTCCCCCGCGCGCAGGAAAGGGAAATTACCAGCCAGCGGTCAGCCGAGTGACGTTTTCCTCACTTACTGTGGCTATGAAAAGTCACAGACTTCTACCTGGTCGAATGGGATCGGGCCGGGGGCCGAAGGGCTGCGCAGACGACAACGGCGGCGACCACCGAAGTGGTCGCCGCCGATCGATTCGAAGATCAGAAGTTGATCATGTGTCCTGCGAGGCCGTGGATGGCTTCCTGCAAAGCCTCCGACAGCGTCGGGTGGGTGTGAACGTTGCGGGCCAACTCGTTGACCGTCAGATCCCACTTCTGGGCCAACGTCAGTTCCGGGAGCAATTCGGAGACGTCGGGTCCGATGAGGTGGCCACCGATGAGCTCGCCGTACTGCGCGTCGGCAATCAGCTTGACGAAGCCGGTGGCGTCGCCGAGTCCGTGCGCCTTGCCGTTGGCGGCGAACGGGAAGTTCGCAACCTTGATCTCGCGGCCTTCGTCCTTAGCCTGCTGCTCGGTCAATCCGAAGCTGGCGACCTGCGGCTGACAGAACGTCGCACGAGGCATCATGCGGTAGTCGTCGATCGGCAGGGTCTCCGCGCCGCCGATGGTCTCGGCAGCAACGACACCTTGAGCCTCGGCCACGTGAGCGAGCTGAAGTTTGGCCGTGACGTCACCGATTGCGTAGATGTGTGGGACGTTGGTCTGCATCGTGTTGGTGATACCGATCGCGCCGCGATCGGTGAGCTCGACGCCGGTCTTCTCGAGGCCGAAGCCCTCAACTCGGGGCGCGAAGCCGACGGACTGCATGACCTTGTCGACGGTAACCGTCTCGGTCTCGCCCGAGGCGTTGTTCTTGATCGCGACAGTGACCTTGGAGCCGTCGTCGTCGATGCTCTGAACGGCCGCGCCGGTCATGATCTTGACGCCCAGCTTCTTGTACTGCTTCTCGATTTCCTTCGAGACGTCCGCATCCTCGTTGGGGAGCGCGCGATCGAGGAACTCGACGATGGTGACGTCGACTCCGTAGTTCTTGAGGACGTAGCCGAATTCCATTCCGATGGCGCCCGCGCCGACGATCAGGATCGAGCCCGGCAGATCCTTCGTCATGATCTGCTCTTCGTAGGTGACGACGTTCTTGCTCAGCTCGGTGCCGGGCAGCAGCTTGGTGGTGCTGCCGGTCGCGATGATCGCGTTGTCGAACGTGAGCGTCTCGGTGCCACCCTTACTCAGCTCCACCTCGATGGTGTTGGCATCGGTGAACGTGCCCTTGCCGTCGTACTCGGGGATCTTGTTCTTCTTCATCAAGAAGTGAATTCCCTTGACGCGGCCGTCCGCAACCTTGCGGCTGCGATCGAAAGCCGCACCGAAGTCGAAGGATGCTTCACCGGAAATACCGAACAGCTTCGCCTCCTTGGTGAAGAGGTGCGCCAGCTCGGCGTTTCGGAGAAGTGCCTTCGAGGGGATGCAGCCGACGTTCAGGCAGACACCGCCCCAGTACTTCTTCTCGATGATGGCAGTGCTCAGTCCGAGTTGTGCCGCGCGGATAGCAGCGACGTACCCACCGGGACCGGCTCCGAGGACAACGACGTCATAGTGTGAGGTCACGATTCACCAGGATAGTCCCGTCCTGAATCCCTGTCTTCAGACGGTCCAGTTACTCACTGGTAGCCTGCCGCGACGCGTCGGAAGTTTCCGCCGTACACAGCCGAAACAGCGGTCTCGTCGAACCCCCGCTCACGCAGCACCGCCGGCAGTGTGACGACATCCTCGGGCGGAACCCACTGCAGCGGGCCGTAGCGGGTGTACTCCTCGGAGAACGCCTCCGGATTCGCCGCAAGTTCGGTGTTGAAATCCTCTGCGTCGAACGAGTAGTCGGAGCCGATTCCGATGTGGTCGATCCCAAGCAGCTCCACGCCGTACTCGATGTGATCGGCCATCGCCTGCACACGGCGAAGCCCCTCGTCCGGGCCGTTCGCGCCGAGGAAGATCCCGACGCCGTTGATGCCGACGACTCCCCCGGTCCTCGCGCATTCGATGGCCTGCTCGTCGGTGATGTTGCGCGGATGTCGCCACAGCGCAGCGAAATTCGAGTGGCTGTAGATCATCGGCCGCTCCGTCGTCGACGCGATGTCGAGGCCGGTGCGGATGGAGCAGTGCGAACCGTCGACGAGCATTCCCGTGCGGTTCATCTCCTGAACCAGGTCGCGGCCGTACGACGTCAGGCCGGTGTCGTCGACATCGAGGCAGCCGGACCCTGCCGCGTTGGCGTAGTTGTACGTGGGCAGCATCGACCTGACGCCGAGGTCGTAGAAGTGACGGACGTTGTCGAGGTCGCCCTCGATCGGCCGGGAATCCTCCAGGTCGAAAGCGAGCGTCGTCATGCCCTGCTCGCCGGGCTCGACCTGCTCGACCATCCGAAATCGACTGTCTGCAAGAGCCTTCCGCCGGAAGTCTTCACACAGCGCCGTGGAGTCTGACTTCGAGTGCGGCGAGTATCCGACATTGACGGACACGTAGCTCCCCAGCGGATACCTCGCCAGCTCCGCGACGTCGGCCGTCTCGACCAGCGGCAGACAGGAGTGCTGTTCCCACAGGTTCATATCGCGCTTCCCCCCTTGACGACGAGCACCACCGACACCAGTCCGAGAACAACGTAGATGATCGCCGAACTGTGCTCGACCAGCCAGGTTCGCCACGCCTGTTGCACTGCAGCGGCTCGTGCGCCCGATCGAGCCAGCACCAGCAGCGGTGTCACCACTCCCAATGTGGCGACACCTACCCACACCACTGCCACCAGGACTGCTTCTACACCGTGAAGTCCCAGCAACGTCAGCTCGGCCACTGCAACGGTGACCAGCATGTAGTTCGGCACCCACAACCCAAGCACGAAGGCCGCCACGATCCCGATGCGATCGAGTCCGCGAAGCCACTTGGGTGTCACCTCCTCGCGCCTGCGTTGCCGAATCCACAGGACCAACACGAACAGCGCAAGCGCGATCCCGATCACGAGTTCGATCCACGCGACGAGATGCCCGGTCGCTCTCGCGCGTGGCCCCGGCGGCAACAGCGTTGCGGCGAGGACCATGACGATCGCGAGCGCCGCGACGTACCCGACCGCGTACGCGGCCGACTTCGCTGCTCCGCGCTCGGTCGCTGCGAGCAGAAATGCGGGTAGAACAGACCACGGCCACACCATGACCACGAGACCTACGAGTGCGAGCGTCAGCGCATGGCCGGTCATCCTTCGGGACAGTACCCGCGAGCTCGTGCAGTAGAAAGAACGCATGAGTATTACCGGCGATCCCTATCTGTGGCTCGAAGAGGTCACCGACGACACGGCCCTCGACTGGGTCCGCAGTCGAAACGTCTCCACCACGGCGGCCCTCGCCGGGGACGAATTCGACGCCCTCGAATCGCGCATCCTTCAGGTCCTCGACACGGACGCTCGAATTCCGTACGCGCGGCGCCGAGGTGAATACCTCTACAACTTCTGGCGCGACGCCACCCATGTGCGTGGGCTGTGGCGCCGGACGACGATGGACGAATACCGCAAGGCGTCACCGGAATGGGACGTACTGCTCGATCTCGACGCCGTCGCCGAAGCCGAGGGCGAGAACTGGGTGTGGAGCGGTGCACAGGTACTACGCCCCGACCAGAACATCGCCTTGGTGACCATGTCCCGTGGTGGAGCCGATGCCACCGTCGTACGCGAGTTCGATCTCCGGACAAGGTCATTCCGAGGCCCACTCGAAGGCGGCTTCCATGTCGACGAGGCCAAGACCGACATCGGATACATCGATGCCGAGTCCGTCTACATCGGAACCGATTTCGGTGAGGACTCACTGACCGAATCCGGCTACCCGCGGATTGTGAAACGGTGGTTGCGTGGCACACCGCTCGCCGAAGCGACCGTGGTGTACGAGGGCGAAGCGAGCGACATCTCGATCTCGGCGTGGCACGACAGAACTCCCGGCTTCGAACGCGACTTCGTCCAACGAGCAACCGACTTCTACAACGCAGAGTTCTACCTGCTCGACGACGACGTGCTCACACTCGTCGAGACGCCCACCGACGCAACGACCTCGGTCCACAAGCAGTGGCTACTGGTCCGCACGATGACCGAGTGGACGATCGGCGACGTGACATATCCGTCCGGCGCGCTGCTCGCCACGAATTTCGACGCATTCCTGGCAGGCGAGCGAGATATGGCGGTGCTGTTCACCCCGGATGCCCACCGCTCGCTACATCAGTACGCCTGGACCGAGAACCACCTCATCGTCGTCACCCTCGTCGACGTGAAGACCGAGATGCGCGTCCTCACCCCGGTTGCGGACGGCTGGAACGACGAAGCTCTCACGGGGCTTCCGGACTTGACCTCCACCGAGATCGTCGGAACCGACCCGGAGGAGAACGGCGATGAGTTCTTTCTGTCGTCGAGTGGATACCTGACCCCCGCGACGCTGCTGTTCGGCACGGTCGGCGGCGACCTCGAGATCGTGAAGCAGGCACCGTCGTTCTTCGACGCCCATGGCATGTCCGTTGCCCAGCACTTCGCCGTGTCCGAAGACGGCACCGAGGTCCCCTACTTCGTCGTGCGCAGGCAGGACGCCGACCCGGGCCCGACGTTGCTGTACGGCTACGGCGGATTCGAAATCTCGATGACGCCGTCGTACAGCGGTTCGATCGGGCTTGCATGGCTGGAACGCGGCGGGACCTACGTCGTGGCGAACATTCGCGGCGGCGGTGAGTACGGGCCGGACTGGCACACTCAGGTTCTGCGCGCCGGACGGCATTTGGTGCACGAGGACTTCGCTGCCGTCGCGCGTGACCTCGTCGACCGCGGGATCACGACGCCTGAGCAGTTGGGTGCGCAAGGCGGCAGCAACGGCGGTCTGCTGATGGGCATCATGGTGACCAAGTACCCCGAACTGTTCGGGGCACTCGTCTGCCAGGTGCCGCTGCTGGACATGAAGCGCTATCACCTGCTGCTGGCCGGGGCGTCGTGGGTCGCGGAGTACGGCGACCCGGACGACCCCGAGGAGTGGAAGTTCATCTCCGAGTACTCGCCGTATCAGAACGTCGTCCCGGCGAGCGAGCGAGCGTACCCACCGATTCTCATCGCTACTTCCACTCGTGACGACCGAGTGCACCCCGGTCACGCCCGCAAGATGGCGGCCCGGCTCGAAGAAGTCGGCCAGGACGTCAGCTACTTCGAGAACATCGAAGGTGGGCACGGCGGCGCCGCCGACAACGCTCAGTTGGCGTTCAAGACGGCGCTGGCCTACCAGTTCCTCTGGAAGTCGTTGACCCACCCAGGGGTCACCGAGCGAACCACGCCTCGATCTCGTCCACAACCGTCGACGACTGCCTGATCCACTCATTGTGACCACGCGGCGACTCCAGGTGTCGCCTTGTGATGTCCGCCCTCGGGAACTTGGCCAACAGGTTGGTCATCGAGCTGCGTGGAGCGAGGTCGTCGCCGGCGAGCGTGACAGCGAGGATCGGCAAGGTCAGCCGTGCGATGCGTTCCTCGTAGTCGATGTCCGCACCTGCCGGTTCGATCTTGCCCGAGCGGGCGAAACGGGACCAGTCGTCGATCAGCACTTTGGATTGGCGCCCGAAACCGCCGATGTCGATGCGGTCACCGGGCCAGAAGCCCGCAACACTACTGGTCAACGACATAGCGGCAGCGCCGACGAACAGCGACGCGCCGCGCGCGATACCGAAACCGCGATGGTACGGCGAGCCGGAGGCGACCAGGATCAGACCGCCGAGGCGACCACGGATACGGGCGGCATAGAGCGATGCGAGCTGACCGCCCATGCTGTGGCCGAGAGCGTACGGGGTGGCGTCGGGGAACCGCTCCCGGACCACCTCGAAAATGGCGGGAAAGTCGACCGAAACCAGTTCCTGATACCCGTACTTGCTCGCCCCGCTCGGCTTGGGCCGGCTGTCACCCTGCCCCCGGAGGTCGGCCGTGGCCACGTGGAATCCGCGCGCGGTCAGCGCCTGGGCGAACAGAACGTAGTAGCCGCCGGGAATGCCGAGACCAGGGAGAACGACGATCACCGGCAGATCGGAACGTGGCTCTGAGGATTCGAACAGATTCACCGGGACGGTCGAGCCGTCGGGCATCTGGATCGGCACGGTCTGCACTCGGTAAAGACTTGCACACGACGAACGCCGACCGAAACCCCGGTAGCGGTCTCGATCGGCGTTCGTGGAAGAGGTCGTTCGAGCTACACGCTCAGAAAAGGGAAGCCGATGCGCTCGTCTCGCTCGAACCCGACTCGGAGCTGCCCGACAGCAGCGAAAGGAGGCTGAGGAGGTCTGAGAGTTCGATCTTGTTCGAGGGCTTGATGGACATCTGTGAAACTCCTTCGATTCGAGGTGAGATACCTGGTCAGCGAATATCTTTCGAATACTCCCGCTGCCCGATGTATTACTACCAACCCCACAGCGAATTGGTTACGAATCGACAATAAAAGTCCATATGCATGTATTTCGCCGGTAAACAGGAAACCTGTTTCAGATGGCAACTTTCGACCACCGCGGCCCCCGACGCCGCGTATGGTCTAGCGAATCAGGCTGCGCTGCCCGAGAACAGCAGGTCGACGATCCGGCCGGAGATGACATCGATGACGCCGTCGTACACGCCGCTGATGATGTCGTTGATGAAGATTTCTGCAGAACCCATGAGCACTCCTCCTATTGGAAACGAGCCGATCGATCACGGCTCATGTACGTTTTTACCGCATTATTGGGCGCAGGCGGCGACGCCCCCGCTATTGCAGGTATTAGCCCTGGTTAAAGCGGCATGTCATTTTCTTGCCAATACTCGCAAGGAATGCGCGAATCACTCGCCGATCACGTCACGGGCGCGCCCGACGAGCAACGGGTCGGTTTCTCCGACAATTTCCAAGTCCTTGTTCGCGTAGTCGTATTTGTTGAGAATGAACCGCATCGCGTTGATTCGGGCGCGCTTCTTGTCGTTGCTCTTGACGATCGTCCACGGAGCGACGTCGGTGTCGGTAGCTCGAAAGCTCTCCTCCTTCGCCGCCGTGTACGCGTCCCACTTGTCGAGAGAAGCCAGGTCCATCGGCGAGAGCTTCCATTGCCGAACCGGATCGACCTGGCGGATCGCAAACCTCGTCCGCTGCTCGAGCTGAGACACCGAGAACCAGAACTTGGTGAGACTCACACCGTCGTCGACGAGCATCTGCTCGAACAGAGGTGCCTGACGGACGAACCGCGCATGCTGGTCCTCGTCACAGAACCCCATGACACGCTCCACGCCTGCACGGTTGTACCAGGAGCGGTCGAACATCACGATCTCGCCGGCAGCGGGCAGGTGCTGGATGTAGCGCTGGAAATACCACTCCGTGGACTCGCGAGCCGATGGCTTCTCCAGGGCGACGACGCGTGCTCCGCGCGGGTTCATGTGCTCCATGAAGCGCTTGATCGTTCCACCCTTGCCCGCAGCGTCGCGCCCTTCGAACACCATCACGTGGCGTCGGCCGGTGTCCTTGATCCACATCTGGAGTTTGAGCAGCTCGATCTGCAGCAGCCGCTTCTCCATGTCGTACTCCGCGCGCGTCATCCGCTCCTCGTAGGGATAGTCCTCACGCCACGTGTCGACGACTCGTCCGTCGGGAACGGTCAGCAGGATGGGATCGTCGTCGTCGTTGTCGTCGACGGTGAATCCGGAGGTGTCCGCAAGGTCGACGGCAGTGGCGATATCACCGATCGAGCTGAAATCTAGAGTCATGGTGCAAAAAGCTAGCCGTGAGCGGGAACGAAACGGTGACGGTTCGGTGAACGCCAGACGCTCGAACACTCGCGGTACCTCGACAACCTCAGGGTCGAAGATAGGGGATCTTCCTGATGTGCCGGACCCCGTGCGACGCGCAGAATTCTTCCCATGACATACACGAACCCTCCCAAAGAATTCGTACGCTCCGACAAGCAGAAGATGATCGCCGGTGTCTGCGGCGGCGTCGGCGAGTACTTCGGGATCGACCCGAACCTCGTCCGAGTACTCGCCGTCATCGGCGCCTTCATCTCGGGCGGCACGCTGGCACTCGTCTACCTCGCCGCATGGATGCTGATGCCCCAGCGTTGAACCTGTCGATCGGGCACGCTGGTAGTCGGCGTCAGCGCACCAACCAACCGCACGGCGACGCAAGTTCGTCGGACTCCTTCGGCCCCATCGACCCGCCCGCGTACTGCTTGATCGCGGGCGGGTTGTCGAGCAGCCGTGCCGCAACCTCCCACACGTGCGCCAGCCCGTCCGGTCTGGTGAACAAAGAACGATCTCCGTTGAGCACATCGAGAATCAACCGCGAATACGGCGACAGCGGTTCGGCGTCCGGAACCTCCGGCAGCGGCAAGGAAAGATGCCCGACCGACAGATCGAAATTCGGTCCCGGCTCCTTCACCGTCATCGCCATGTCGATGGCACCGTTTCCGGACAGATCGAACGACAGCACTGCACCGTCGTGTGGAAGATCGGTCAGCGGACTGTTCGCAGGCTTGGTGAACACGAGCGACACTCGTTGTGCGCTGACTCCCAACATCTTTCCGGTCCGCAGCAAGAACGGCACCCCGCGCCAACGATCGGTGTCGACCCACAACTTCGCGGCGACGAAGGTGTCGACCGTCGAATCGTCGGCGACGCCCTCGACGTCCCGGTATCCGTCGTACTGTCCGAGGACCACCTCGGACACCTCGATCGGCCGGAAGCACCCGATGACCGACTCCCGCGCAGACTGGAGGTCCTCGGCCCGCAACGACGCCGGGGGCTCCATCGCGATCTCCGCAGCGACCTGAAATAGGTGCGTGACGAGCATGTCCAGCACAGCGCCGGTGCTGTCGTAGAACTCTGCTCGATCGTCGATGTTCAAGGTTTCCGGCACGTCGATCTGCACCTGCGCGACGTGGTCGGAATTCCAGATTCCGTCGATCATCCCGTTGGCGAACCGCAGGACATGCAGATTCTGCGTGGCCTCCTTACCCAGGAAGTGGTCGATCCGGTAGATCTGTTTCTCGTCCAGTACCGCGTGCACAGCCTTGTCCAGCTGCTCGAATGCCTCCTGCGACGTGCCGAACGGCTTCTCGTAGACCACCCGCGCGCCCTGTGCCAGGCCATGCGCGCCGAGTGCCGCGGTGTAGTCCTCGAACGCACTCGGCGGCAGCGCGATGTAGTGCACGAGCTGCGCGTCGTCACCGACGTCCGTGCGCCCGGCCTCCACCACCTCGGGGAGCTGACCCGGATCGTCGACGGTGAATCCGTTGCCAGCGAATCTGACGCGCTGGGAGAACTCGTCCCAATCCGCGCGATCGAGGTCGGAACCGAACTCCTTCAGCGCATCGTGGACGTGATCGCGGAACTCCTCGTCCGGGGTGTCGTGGCGACCGTTTCCGATGAGCAACCACTTATCGGGCAGCAGGCCCTCGACGTGGAGTTGGTAGAACGACGGCAGGACCATCCGCTTGGCTAGGTCACCGGTCGCGCCGAACAGGACGAAGATCGTGGGTTGCAAAGACGCCATGGAAACCATCATGCACCGACCGGGGCGCCTCTGTGGCTACAGTCGGTGTGATGGGAAGGTCACGGTTTCACGGCGAGATATTCGGGATAGGCACCGACTCGGGTGTGCGCATAGTGATCGGACACTGGACCAACTCACCGCTCGGCGAGTTCACCGATGTGATGGTGCAGTTCACCGATGGCCATCGGCTCTTGCTCGCACCCAACGAGAACGTGCGTGAATTCGTTACCGCAACATACACGTTCGACGAGGTCTACCTCACTCCGGTGGAGTTCAGCCAGCGCGGAAACAGCGTCGAACTCGCTGCCGACGATCTTCGCGTCTCGGTGACGACAGGGCAGCCGACCGCACTCGGCCGACTGCTTCATCTGGTCCCGAACGCGGTGTCTACGGCACCGTGGTTCTGCCGCATCTCCGACCCGATAGCCCGCGTCGTCCTGCGCGGTGTGCGCACCCGTGGCAGCGCGGGGAACGGCAGACGCGAGTACTACGGTGCCCGTCACCAGCACAGGATCACCGCCGCCGAGGCATCGTGGCGCGGCGAAGACCTCGGACACCTGACGCCCGTCACTCCCCCAGTGACATTCGGATTCGGCAGCACACCCGCAGCTCCCTCGGTCACCTCGATCACGACGACGGTCGACTCCCGTTAGTCGAGTTCTGCCCCAGCGTCGGACAGTTCGTTCAAGGCAGCGTTCGATGTCTCAGACGCCACCCCTGCGATGAAGCCGGTGAGGATTCGCACCTTCAGCCCAGCGGCGATCGCATCGAGCGCCGATGCCCGGACGCAGTAGTCGGTGGCTATCCCGGCGATGTCGATGTCGGTCACCTCGTTGCTCGCCAGTACCTCACGAAGGGGCACTCCGTCGTCCGTCGAACCTTCGAACGCCGAATACGACGGCTTTCCCTGCCCTTTGAACACATGTACGTCCACCGATCCGAGGGCCAGGTCCGGGTGGTATTCGGCACCCTCGGTGCCCGCAACACAGTGGACGGGCCAGGTAGTGGTGAAGTTCGCCGGCTCGTCGGTTGCGAAATGGCCACCGTTGTCGCTGTCGGCATCATGCCAATCCCGGGACGCGACGATGACGTCGTATGCGTCGCCTTCGCTCGCGAGAAGCCCGCTTATTCGCCGCGCGACCTCGGCGCCGCCCACGACACCGAGCGCACCGCCCTCGGTGAAATCGTTCTGTACATCGACTAGTAGGAGAGCACGTGTCATGACCCCAGTATCCTCGTCACTGTGAATGCTGCGGTTACCGAGTTGGTCTGCTACCCGGTCAAGGGTTGTGCGGGCCTCTCGCTTCGGTCCGCGCGCATGACGTTCCGCGGTATCGAGCACGACCGTGAATTCATGATCGTCGACGAGGATCTGTCCTTCCGCAGCCAGCGACGCGATCCGGTGTTGGCTCTGATTCGCCCCACGATCGACGTCGACGGATTGACGCTCCACTACCCGGACGCCGGTTCGGTGACCTGCCCGATCGACAAGGCTTCCTCGTCGTGCGACGTCACGATGTTCGGCCGCCCGTTCCGCGGCATCGATCAAGGCGATGACGTTGCGTCGTTCCTGAGCGAGGTGATCGGCGAGAAGTCACGTCTCGTCGCAGTACCCGAGGACTTCCATCGGGTCACGGATGGAATAGCGCCCGGGACAGCCGGATTCGCGGACAGTTCGGCCGTACACATACTGTCGAAGTCCACCTTGGACGGGCTCAATTCACGGCTGGACACCGCGTTGCCGATGAACCGCTTCCGCCCCAACATCGTCGTCGACGGCTGGGATTCGCCGCACACCGAAGACTTGGTCCGCAGCGTCGCGATCGGCGATACCGAGCTCACCTACACCAAACTTGCGATCCGATGCCCCGTCACCACTGTCGATCAGAGCCTCGGCCGCCGTGACGGGCGCGAACCGCTGGCGACACTGGCGACGTATCGCACGGCACGACAGAAGGGCGTGGCGTTCGGATCGAAGTTCACCGTCATCCGTGGCGGGACGGTGACCGTGGGTGACGACATCACCGTCGCGAGCTGGGGCGATACGGAACTGTAGCGGCAGCCTACGATCTCCCCGACGCGATCTGCACGGCGAGCATTACTCGGGCCTGACCTGCGCGCAGCAGCGGCGAGAACACCGCCCCGGCGTCGACGAGGTCGGCCCCTCCTCCACCACCGCCGTAGGTGGGCTCGATTGGGCCGACCGGCACGCGCGTCGTGACCACCACCGGGACGCCGCAGTTTTTCACGGCGTCGACGATCTGCGCATTGGTGTTCCCGGAACCTGTTGCCTCCAGGATGATTCCGTCGGTACCCGCAGCGACGAACGCCTCGATCGCTACCGCATCGGCCCCCGGGTACAGGGCCACGATGTCGACCCGCACTCCTGTCAGGTCGACTCTCGGGACGACGACCCGTGGTTCCGCAGAGCTGATGAACGCATCGAGATCGGTTGTGTGCCACTTCGACAGGCCGCGTGCGGGCAGTGCACGTCCGCCGAACACAACGAGAACACCGCGTCCACGGTTGGTGTCGTCGAGAACCAGTTCCGTTGCGGCAGCCACGTTGACGGGACCGTCCGGAGCGTCGTGGTCGGACGTGCGCTGGGCGCCGGTGAACACGACCGGACGAGGGTCGTCGTGGAACAGGTCCACCAGCAGCGCTGATTCTTCCATGGTGTCGGTGCCGTGCAGCACGACGACGCCCTGGCACGCCTCGTCGACGAGTGCTTCGGCGACGGCGTCGGCAATCCGGCCCATGTCGGAGAAGTCGAACGTCGAACTGTCCTTGGACATCAGGTGGCGAACCTTCACCTCGGACGCGACATCGAGTCCAAGGGCGCCGGGACCCGGACGACTGATGCCGTTCTCGTCGCGACTGCTGGCAATGGTTCCGCCCGTTGTCAGCAGGGCAATGTAAGACAAGCTGTCATACCTCTCGTTCTTCGGCCAGCGCACGAATGCGATTGCGGCACAGGAACCAACCACTCACCAGAAGAGGCGCGATGATCAGGATCGAGGCGATGGTCCAGGTGCCGACCGGCTTGTCGAATGCCATCAGAACGAGCACTGCCAGCAGGAATCCGAGCGTTGCGATGCCGGTGTAGGGCGCACCGAGCATTCGGAACTTCGGCCGCTCGATCTGCCCTGTGCGCGAGAGCGACCACAGCTTCAGTTGACAGAGGATGATCACGGCCCATGCGCTGATGATACCGAGAGCTGCAAGGTTCAAGACGATCTCGAAGGCCTGAGCGGGCACAGCGGCATTGAGTCCGACGCCTGCCACCGGCTCCCATGAACAGGCCGGTGCCGATCGCACCGCCGATCGCGATCATCTGAATCTGTCTGGGCTTCAGTGTCTTCCGAAACCCGAGATCCTCGGTCCTGACTGCGACTTTACTGTCGATGGTCATGCATGCCTACCTTGTCGAGGTGTCGGGGGCGTCGGCGTGTTCGATGGGTGCGACGCGCAGATTGGCGAGATGCTCGGGGCTGAGCAGACGGTCGAGTTCCTCGCGAGCGATCAAGTTCTTCTCGAGTACGAGATCGACGACGTTGCGGCCGGTGAGCAGGGCTTCCTGCGCGATTGCCGTGGACTCGGCGTACCCGAGATACGGGCTCAGTGCGGTGATCAGACCGATGGAGTTCTCGACCCGCGCACGGAGCAGGTCGACGTTGGCAGTGATGCCGTCGACGCAGCGACTGGCGACGGTACGGCATGCGGCACTCAGGTGCGCCATGCCGTCGGACAGGGATTTGACGATGATCGGCTCGAATGCGTTGAGCTGCAACTGTCCTGCTTCGGCTGCCATGGTGATGGTGACATCGTGCCCGATGACCTCGTAGGCCACCTGGTTGAGTACCTCCGGGATGACCGGATTCACCTTGCCGGGCATGATCGACGAACCTGCCTGCATCGGCGGGAGATTGATCTCGTTCAAGCCGGCGCGCGGGCCCGAGGACAGCAGTCGCAGGTCGTTGCAGATCTTGGACAACTTCACCGCGACGCGCTTGAGAACACCGGACAGGTGTACGAACTGACCGACGTCCTGTGTCGCTTCGATCAGATCCGTTGCGGTCACCAGCGGCAGGCCGGTGATGGCGCACAGATGCGCGACTGCAGACGTCGTGTATCCGACCGGCGCGTTGAGGCCAGTTCCGATAGCGGTTGCGCCGAGGTTGATCTCGTGCACCAGCAGCGCGGCTTCCTCGAGCCGAGAGCAGTCCTCGTCGATCATGATCGCGTAGGTCCCGAACTCCTGCCCGAGCGTCATCGGCACCGCGTCCTGCAACTGCGTGCGCCCCATCTTGACGACGGTGGCGAACTCGGTCGCCTTGCGACGGAAGGCGTCGCGCAGGAATTTCATCGATTCGATGAGTTCATGCACTGCGTAGATCGTCGCGATGTTGACAGCTGTCGGGTAGACGTCGTTCGTGGACTGGCTGGCATTGACGTGCTCGTTGGGATGCAGGTGGCTGTACTCGCCGTGACCGTATCCGAGGATCTCGAGTGCACGGTTCGCGATCACCTCGTTGGCATTCATGTTGGTCGATGTGCCTGCACCGCCCTGGATGACATCGACGACGAACTCCTCGTGCAGCCGGCCGTCGAGGATGTCTCGGCAGGCCTGACGAATGGCTTCGCTGCGGGTGGCGTCGAGAATGCCCAGTTCCTCGTTGGCCGATGCGGCTGCCCACTTCACGGCGGCGAGGCCGCGGATCAGGTGAGCATTGGTCGAGATGGGTCGCCCGGTGATCGGGAAGTTCTCCAGCGCACGCAGGGTGTGGATACCCCAGTACGCGTCTGCGGGTATCTCGCGCTCGCCGAGAAGGTCCTTCTCGACACGTATAGCGTCCACTGCTTGCTCCCTGAATACTCGACGGGTGCCGTCCGGCTGTCCGGCTGTCTGACAGGTTAGAGTGTGAACTAGGACACGTCAGCCGTCAACCGCTGGCTTGACTGCCTCGATACGGGAAGAGGACGATTCAGGCATGAGCCTGTCGGACAGCTGGGCGGTCAGTCAGCCGACCGCGATGAGAATGAGCGCAGCGGAAGCAGTGTTCGCGGACATACGCGACGCGATCGTGTCGGGGCAGGTGGCCATCGGAGACAAACTTCCGGCCGAGTCCGCTCTTGCCACCCGGCATGGAGTCTCGCGATCGGTGATCCGGGAAGCACTACGGTCGTGTACAGCACTCGGGCTGACCGAAACCAAAACCGGCCGTGGAACATTCGTCGTCCGAGACCGAGTCACCGGCGATCTCGACATCGGAAACTACGCGGCTCGCGAACTCATGGAAGCACGGCCCCACGTCGAGATACCGTCGGCCGGGTGGGCTGCCGAACGACGCACCGACGAGGACCTCCTGGTGCTCGAAGGGCTCACCGACGAAATGCGCAACGAGGATGACCACCACTCCTGGGTCCTGCTGGACGGCCAGTTCCACACCGCGATCGCACGGGCCAGCAAGAATCGGGTGTTCGAAGCAATCATCGTCGACATTCGTGGTGCGCTGACCCGACAGTCGGAAACTCTCAACCTCGTCGCCCGACGCCAGCAGAAGTCCAACATCGAGCACGACACCATCGTCGCGGGCATCCGGTCGGGCAACTACGACGAAGCTGCCCAGGCCATGGCCGCCCACCTCGACGCCGTCCGTGGGGCGGTGGAGTCGCTGCGGCGCTAGCTGCTCCGGATCGCCGAGTTCGAGGTTGTGTACGTATTTCCTCCGGTTTCGGCGCTTAACTTCGATCTCGCTTCGGCCTTGCGCCTCGTATTCAAACCGCGACGTCAATGACGCTTGTACTGATTGTGGGTGGTTGTATGTGTACGGGATCAGACACGACCAGTTCGCCGTGAGCGGCTGGGATCGGCATCCGCAGCCGATGGCAGCCAGCGCGGTTCGAGGAGAACGCGTTCGGTTAGGTATTCGACCCCGCAAGTTAGGGCGCACCCCGCTTCCGCGGGGAGCACGTCGCGCGTGCTGTCATACCAGCCTTCGGCGAGAGCTCATCCCCGCGTCCGCGGGGAGCACTTGCGCGCCGGTACAGAGTGGGTGGCTGAGTGGGCTCATCCCCGCGTCCGCGGGGAGCACGCTACTTACGCAGGTTGTGAGGTGTACGGAGAGGGCTCATCCCCGCGTCCACGGGGAGCACGCGAGGTTGTTCGCCGCTGTAGCGATCATCGTGGGCTCATCCCCGCGTCCGCGGGGATGCACGATGTTGGCATGGAAGCCGATTTCTTCGGTTTGGGCTCATCCCCGCGTTCGCGGGGAGCACCGGCAGTCGTCGATGATCGGGCCGCTCGCCACGGGGCTCATCCCCGCGTCCGCGGGGAGCACGTAGTTGGTGATCGGGGCGTCGGGCCACATGCGGGCTCCACCCTTGAAACCGGTCGTGCCGAGGTGTGCGTGCAGTGCTTGGGCGAGGCGAACGGAATCTCCGCTGGTCTGGCACAGGTGCGCGTGGTGGAGCAACCGGTCGACCGTTGCAGTGGCGAGAGTCTTCGGCATCAGTTCGTCGAATCCACTGGGATGCAGGTTCGAGGAGATCGCCACGGACTTGCGTTCGTAGGCTGCTTCGACGATCCGGTAGAGCCCTTCGGCGGCGTCGGTCCCCACCGGCAACAGCCCGACGTCATCGATCACCACGAGCTTAGCTCGGACGATCTTGGCGATCGCTTTGCCGAGGGAGTCATCGGAGCGGTGCGCGCGAACGAGGACACCGATCTGCTCGAGGGTGAACCACGCGACGGGCATCCCCGCCTGGATCACGTTCTGTCCCAACGCTTCGAGGAAGAACGTCTTTCCTGTTCCGGCGGGTCCGCAGACAACGAGGTTCTCCCGCCGCCCGACCCATTCGAGGGTCCGCAGGGCCTGTTGGGTGGGCAACGGGATCGACGATGCGTTCTCGTCCCACACGTCGAACGTTTTCCCGGTGGGGAAGCCTGCGGCTTTGCGGCGTGAGGTGAGCATCGATCGGGCTCGGCCGGCTGATTCTTCGGTCAGCAGGGCTTTGACGACCTCGGCAGGGTCCCAGCGTTGGGCTCAGGCGGTGGCGAGGACTTCGGCGGCGATGGAGCGGGCGTGTGGGAGGCGGAGTGGGCGCATCAGCGCTTCGACGTCGGCGGGTAGTTCTGCTGTGGCGGTGTTCATGTCGGGCTCCCGTTCGCCTCGTCGGCGCTGTGTCGCCGCGTGGTTTTGTCTGCGATGTTGTTGTTGCCGAGGAGATCCCACCCTCCGGTGCCCTGTGCAAGGGAGGTCGTTTCCGAGGCTCCGCGGCGTGTGAGGTCCATTCCTTTGCTCGCGAGGATGGAGTCGAGGTCGCCGGTGGCGAAGCGGCCGTGCACGGCGGCGTGCCCGAGCGCCCAATCGACATCGGCGCGGCCACCGAGACGCGCAACGTCGACAGCGTGAGACATCTTCTGAAAGATCCGTTCGGTGCCGACTGCGGCTGCTTCTTTGAGCCATGTCGCGGCGCCTTCGCCGATCGCGAGGAGTGCTTGTTCGGAGGCAGTGCGTGCGCGGACGCTGTAGTCCCCGGGAATCCTCGCGTGGTGGCCGGGGAAGTGTGCGTCGTCGAGAGCGGGGGTTCCCGGGGTGGTGCGGCGATGTCGGGCGACTTCGATCGGACCGCCGTCGTCGAGTGCGCAGATGATGACCTCGTCTGTGCCGTCGTGCAACCGCACCCACACACTCTGACCCAATAGCGTTGAGGGAATCGAGATTGGCAGTGATCGAAGGTGACCATCGGGGTATTGTCCGGCACTCTGCGGGTGACACCGAGGGCCGCGGTGTGCGGGAGGTCGGGGACGGCGTGCAGTCGGGGGCGTTCCTCGGCGAGCATCTCGTTCGGGACGCGGCGGGTGGTGCGGTGCACCCGGGCGTTGACTTCGGTCATGAACGCAGTGCAGGCGGTGTCGACGTCGGCGAAGGTGGCGTACTGCGGGAGCAGGTTGGTCTCGGTGGGGACGATGTCGGCTTTGGCGAGTTTGACGGCGTTTTCCACCCCTCCTTTCGATGCGGGGTCCGCTGGTTGGCAGGTCAGCACCGTGATGCCGCAATAGCGCCCGAACGTCACTACTTGTCGGTTGCGGACCGGGACGCCCGCGACGTGGACGATGGTCACCGTCTTTTCGTTGTCGGTGAGCAGGTAGGTCGGGGCGCCGCCAAGGATGCGGAACACTCGGTCCAGGCCGGCGAAGACACTGCCTGCGGTCCGGTCGCGCAGTGGGACGACGATGCGGTAGCGGCACCACGCGAGCCAGGCGACGAGGAGGACGATCTTGCGGCCATCGACGATCGGGCCGTCTCCGAAATCGTATTGCAGCCACAGTCCTGGTTCGGTGATCCAGGGCCGATGCACCCTTGTATTGCCAAGCCGCCATTGATGTTTGACATCGGCAAGTGCGCGGCGGGTGGTGCGGTCGGTGCCGGTGTGGCCCATGGCGGTCAGGCGTTCGTGGGCTTTGTCGCCGCGGATCTTCCCCTTGGATTTCGAGACCCACTCTTCGAGGAGTTCGAGCCAGTCGTCGATGATCTTCGCGCGCCGTCTTGCTGGCGGGAGGCCGGCGTCGCGGTCCTCGACGGCCTTCTTCACAGTGTGGTGGGAGCAGCCGCAGAGGTCGGCGGCCGCGCGGAACGAGCCGGTCAGGTCGTACGCATTGAGTATGTCCATGAGTTCTCCGTCAGACTTCACAGTGGTCTCTCCTGCGGTGGGTTCGATACGGACTAGGCATCGGTATCGAAACCGCAGGAGAGGCCCCTTCGGCGCTGACGCGCCGAGCATGGGTGGTGGTCTGGGCAGATTCATGACCGCCAGTGGGCACTTTCGTGTCCGCGGGTGGGCAGTTCTTATTGGCCGTCAGTGGGCACTTTCATGTCCGCCCGTGGGCAGTTTTTCATGTCCGCTGACAAGCACCGCTGGGAATCTTCGACGAACAGGTCGAGGACGGGCTCATCCCCGCGTCCGCGGGGAGCACGTTCAACGGCTGATGCTGACCGGTACAGAAGCGGGCTCATCCCCGCGTCCGCGGGGAGCACTCCATGTGCTGTACGGCACGGCCGGGTGTGCTGGGCTCATCCCCGCGTCCGCGGGGAGCACACGATAGCCGCACCGTGCGCTTCATTGAGTTGTTGCTCATCCCCGCGTCCGCGGGGAGCACACCCTCGGTGATGAGCTCGACCGCACGAGCGCGGGCTCATCCCCGCGTCCGTGGGGAGCACTTGCGGCAGTATGTGGCTCGGCTCGCTCGTGTGGGCTCATCCCCGCGTCCGCGGGGAGCACGTCAAACCATGTCTTGGGAGCCTGCGACCGTGGGGCTCATCCCCGCGTCCGCGGGGAGCACGCGACCCCGATCAACATTCTCGTATTCATGCAGGGCTCATCCCCGCGTCCGCGGGGAGCACTCGATGTTGCTGCGCGGCGTTTCCACTCACGCGGGCTCATCCCCGCGTCCGCGGGGAGCACGGACTGTGGCCGTTGATCGCCGCGTATGTGCAGGGCTCATCCCCGCGTCCGCGGGGAGCACCTGTCGTCCACGCGTCTCGAATTGCAGGGGCAGGGCTCATCCCCGCGTCCGCGGGGAGCACCAGAGGCTCATGAAGAACGCGTGCGTGGGGTTGGGCTCATCCCCACGTCCGCGGGGAGCACACGTCGTACACGTCTATCTGGTGTCCCTCTCCGGGCTCATCCCCGCTGTCCGCGGGAGTACAAGCCGTAGGCATGCATCTGTGCGCAGACCCAGGGCTCATCCCCGCGTCCGCGGGGAGCACTCGGCCTCACCGAGGACTCGAAGGCCGTCGACGGGCTCATCCGCGCGTCCGCGGGGAGCACACCGCGGGCGCCTACGCCGAGCAGCTCGGAGAGGGCTCATCCCCGCGTCCGCGGGGAGCACGCCTGCGAATCCTCGAGCTGCCCCCAGATCGGGGGCTCATCCCCGCGTCCGCGGGGAGCACCAGCCACCAGCCCTGCCCCAGCGTTCGATGGTGGGCTCATCCCCGCGTCCGCGGGGAGCACGCGATCGCTTACCCCGGTGCCCGCGCTGAACTGGGCTCATCCCCGCGTCCGCGGGGAGCACTATGTATCTCCGGTAGAGGGACGACTCATCCAGGGCTCATCCCCGCGTCCGCGGGGAGCACTCGATGATGCCGGGTTTGTGCATGTGGATCGTGGGCTCATCCCCGCGTCCGCGGGAAGCACGTGTGGAGTAGGAAGTTGGAGATCCGGGCGCCGGGCTCATCCCCGCGTCCGCGGGGAGCACCGTCGTACTCACCGTTGCCCCAACTATCCATCAGGGCTCATCCCCGCGTCCGCGGGGAGCACCCCCTCATCACTGCGAGCGGCTCTTCATTCTTGGGCTCATCCCCGCGTCCGCGGGGAGCACTTTGTCCCCACCATGGACACGGATCTTCCTGTGGGCTCATCCCCGCGTCCGCGGGGAGCACTGGTTGCTCCCGAAACACCGGCACATCACCGTGGGCTCATCCCCGCGTCCGCGGGGAGCACAGCTGTGTGGAAAGACTTCCAAGATTTGTACAGGGCTCATCCCCGCGTCCGCGGGGAGCACGTACACAGCACCCAACCGATCCCGTCCGGTCAGGGCTCATCCCCGCGTCCGCGGGGAGCACGGCGTCCTCGTCGATGTAGACATGCGCTGTCGGGGCTCATCCCCGCGTCCGCGGGGAGCACGAGCTGGACGACCATCAGCGCCTCCTGCCGCGGGGCTCATCCCCGCGTCCGCGGGGAGCACTAGACGGACACACGATCTCCGACCGACACATCACGGCTCATCCCCGCGTCCGCGGGGAGCACCGTCAATCTCGCGTGCCAGAACACGCACGGTGGGGCTCATCCCCGCGTCCGCGGGGAGCACCGTGTGCTCTCGGATCACCTCGGCGGCGGGCTGGGCTCATCCCCGCGTCCGCGGGGAGCACGCGACGTACTGCAGCTTCGACAGGGTCCGTGTGGGCTCATCCCCGCGTCCGCGGGGAGCACTGCGTCTGATCCGATCACTTCGTTACCTCGTCGGGCTCATCCCCGCGTCCGCGGGGAGCACTGCTGTCCCCAGATGCAGGCTCGCGCCCAGCTGGGCTCATCCCCGCGTCCGCGGGGAGCACAAAGGCGACCTGTCCATGCCGTCAGTTGTTATGGGCTCATCCCCGCGTCCGCGGGGAGCACGTTCACGCCGTACCAGAGGCGCCCTGGTGTGTGGGCTCATCCCCGCGTCCGCGGGGAGCACGTCATCTTGTTGAGTAAGTGCGGGTTTCATGCGGGCTCATCCCCGCGTCCGCGGGGAGCACGGCTCCTGCTCGATAGTCGTCGAGGCCGGGTCGGGCTCATCCCCGCGTCCGCGGGGAGCACGTGCGCAGCTCCGCGGGCGCATCGACAGCGTCGGGCTCATCCCCGCGTCCGCGGGGAGCACTGCAGGCTCGACACTTTCGAGACCCGGCGGGTGGGCTCATCCCCGCGTCCGCGGGGAGCACCTACTGTCTGCTCTCTTGGTATTTCTAGGCAAGGGCTCATCCCCGCGTCCGCGGGGAGCACGTGTGCCACCCGGACGTCGGAAGATCGCACCGGGGCTCATCCCCGCGTCCGCGGGGAGCACACGGGCGCATAACGCGAGGTGTTGTAACAGGTGGGCTCATCCCCGCGTCCGCGGGGAGCACTGCTTGCGCGGGCGGCCGACACGCTTCGGCGCGGGCTCATCCCCGCGTCCGCGGGGAGCACTTCGAGGGCGGGCACGTAATGCCGCTGCACCTGGGCTCATCCCCGCGTCCGCGGGGAGCACTTGTCTGCGATCTTCGCTTGACCGAGCCCGGCGGGCTCATCCCCGCGTCCGCGGGGAGCACGGTGACGGCCCGGTCAGCGCGGCTAGAGCGTGTCTCCCAAATTTGAGAGGTGCTGTCAGCGATGATATTTCGATGACGCGCGTGGGAGTGATCAGTGACGAGTTCTGGGAGATCGTCGAGCCAGTGATACCCACCGACGTGGGAAAACGTGGGCGGCGGTTCGCCGAGCACCGGCGAATTCTGGAGGGCATCGCATACCGATTCCGTACCGGGTGTCCGTGGCGAGATCTGCCGGAGGACTTCGGTCCGTGGCAGACGGTGTGGAAACGCCACCACCGATGGTCCTTCGATGGCACCTACGACGAGATGCTTGCCGCGGTGGCCGAGGTGTTCGGTCTCGACCCGGAAGAACTCGACGGCGATATCGGGGCGGTGCTCTCGATCGACTCGACCAGCGTCCGGGCGCATCAGCATGCGGCCGGTGCGCGAGCCGACACTCTCACAGGGGGCCTTGTCGAATTACAAGAAATCCGTCGACGAACCCGCTGACCACGCGTTGGGTCGATCTCGCGGAGGATTCACCACGAAGATCCATGCACTGACCGACCTGACGTGCTCGCCGGTGACGATGCTGCTGACCGGTGGGCAAGCCGGGGACAATCCACAGTTGGTGCCGTTGCTCGATGCCCACCGAGCTGCCGGTGGGGACCAGGACTACCGATTGCTCGCCGACAAGGCGTACACCCATCCCAGTACCCGCACCGAACTGCGTCGCCGCAAGATCAAACACACCATTCCCGAGCGCAGCGACCAGAAGCAGCGACGGGCCGACAAGGGGTCCGCCGGTGGTCGTCCACCGGGTTTCGATCCGACGATGTACAAGCACCGCAACACCGTCGAGCGTGGCTTCGGGCGGCTCAAACAGTGGCGTGGTGTGGCCACTCGATATGACAAGTACGCCATGACATTCCTCGGGGGCGTTGTCCTGTGCGCGGCAGTTCTGCACTCCCGCAACCACAACCACCGCCCGGCGATGAAAACGAAAACGGACCCAATTTAAGAGACACGCTCTAGTCCGCAGGGCTCATCCCCGCGTCCGCGGGGAGCACCCGGGCGACTCGACTTTGTGCTCGATACTGACGGGCTCATCCCCGCGTCCGCGGGGAGCACGCCTACCTCGGCAAGATCCCCGCGAAGCCGCTGGGCTCATCCCCGCGTCCGCGGGGAGCACTCTTCTGCGCGGTAACGCTCGGCAACGACGTCGGGCTCATCCCCGCGTCCGCGGGGAGCACATCATGTCGGCGGCCAGGCCCTGCACGGCGTAGGGCTCATCCCCGCGTCCGCGGGGAGCACACGATGATGTTCGGGAAGGTGATGCGGTTGATGGGCTCATCCCCGCGTCCGCGGGGAGCACATTTTCTGCGGCAAATTGGGGTCGTCCGGCCGGGGCTCATCCCCGCGTCCGCGGGGAGCACCGCTGCGCATCGCAGCATCGACAGACTCGACCGGGCTCATCCCCGCGTCCGCGGGGAGCACAACGCCGGGTTCACCAAGTCCAACGTCAACGAGGGCTCATCCCCGCGTCCGCGGGGAGCACGCGTTCGATGCGTCGACCTGCGCGATGATCTGGGGCTCATCCCCGCGTCCGCGGGGAGCACCGGCGTGCCGAAGGTTTCGTGCGCGGCGGCGAGGGCTCATCCCCGCGTCCGCGGGGAGCACTTGGTGAAGATCGAACACGAACTCCGCCAGGTGGGCTCATCCCCGCGTCCGCGGGGAGCACATCCAATGGGTGCACGGGCATTCGGGGCATCCGGGCTCATCCCCGCGTCCGCGGGGAGCACCGGATCACCGAATCTGGCCCTGTCCCCCAGTAGGGCTCATCCCCGCGTCCGCGGGGAGCACGCTGGCATCGAGGACGCGGTCGATGTCGTCGAGGGCTCATCCCCGCGTCCGCGGGGAGCACCTTTGGTCGTCACAATGTCGTCCTTCGGTTCGGGGCTCATCCCCGCGTCCGCGGGGAGCACCGCAGCCCGTCGCACAACAGCCCGTGCAACAGGGGCTCATCCCCGCGTCCGCGGGGAGCACTACGGCGAGGACACGCGGACGGCCAAGGATCCGGGCTCATCCCCGCGTCCGCGGGGAGCACCCGGCCAATAGAGCGATGATGAGCCCGATTGGGGGCTCATCCCCGCGTCCGCGGGGAGCACGTCGCCATCTCGGAGACGTCGCCCCAGCCGGTGGGCTCATCCCCGCGTCCGCGGGGAGCACCGGCTTCGCGGCCTTAGCTTCCCAACCGACTCGGGCTCATCCCCGCGTCCGCGGGGAGCACGTGGTTGATGCGTCGGTGTCCGGTGCGGGTGCGGGCTCATCCCCGCGTCCGCGGGGAGCACCCTGCAGTCTTCATCGTCAAGATCATGACCATGGGCTCATCCCCGCGTCCGCGGGGAGCACGTTCTTGAACGCCGACAGCATGGGCGCGAGTCGGGCTCATCCCCGCGTCCGCGGGGAGCACCTCGCTGCAGCGCAGGGCGTGAAGGGCGAGGCGGGCTCATCCCCGCGTCCGCGGGGAGCACGGCGTGACAGTAGCGCTGCGAGCACGACCGCTGGGCTCATCCCCGCGTCCGCGGGGAGCACATGAACGAGACGCCGCGCATCTTCTGCCACTCGGGCTCATCCCCGCGTCCGCGGGGAGCACAAGGACATCGGCGACCTTCTCACCGGTGGCCTGGGCTCATCCCCGCGTCCGCGGGGAGCACTTTAACCGGTAGGAGGGTAGTTCGGAGGATGTGGGCTCATCCCCGCGTCCGCGGGGAGCACGCTCACGCTCGAGGACACCGCTGCGGCTCTCGAGGCTCATCCCCGCGTCCGCGGGGAGCACGGGATATGGGTAGCCAGGCGTTCCGGTTCCCGGGGCTCATCCCCGCGTCCGCGGGGAGCACCTTGGGCTCGAGCTCCACGATGCGCGCGCCTTGGGCTCATCCCCGCGTCCGCGGGGAGCACGTATCCGCCCTTCGGCGCGTCTGGCGCGTGTGGGGCTCATCCCCGCGTCCGCGGGGAGCACCTCGAACTGCTCAACCTTCCAGTCCCAGCCGAGGGCTCATCCCCGCGTCCGCGGGGAGCACGCGCCGAAGTCGTACGCGGTCCGCTCGATACCGGGCTCATCCCCGCGTCCGCGGGGAGCACGTCCCAGGTACGCCCGTCATCCGGCTTCGGGAGGGCTCATCCCCGCGTCCGCGGGGAGCACGGACGATCTCGATTCCGTCCTCGTCGACGTCGGGGCTCATCCCCGCGTCCGCGGGGAGCACCGTTCCGCGACCACGACGAAATCGGTGCCCAAGGGCTCATCCCCGCGTCCGCGGGGAGCACTTCACGACAGCATCGATGCCACGGAAGTTGAAGGGCTCATCCCCGCGTCCGCGGGGAGCACTCCGTCCAGCCTCGGCCGTTCCAGACGAGCGTGGGCTCATCCCCGCGTCCGCGGGGAGCACAGCTACGGCACGAGAGTCGCCGTGATGTAGGTGGGCTCATCCCCGCGTCCGCGGGGAGCACGTGTCGAGCCAACCTTCGACAGCGGCCTGCGTGGGCTCATCCCCGCGTCCGCGGGGAGCACAGTGCGATGCGGTGCGCCGCTAGGGCTACAGTGGGCTCATCCCCGCGTCCGCGGGGAGCACGCTCGAGTGCCGCGGCCCGTTTGTCGACTGGCGGGCTCATCCCCGCGTCCGCGGGGAGCACCTCACCTCGACCGGCGTTGCCACGTGCTACCTGGGCTCATCCCCGCGTCCGCGGGGAGCACACGGAGGGGGCTGGAACGACTGAAGGAGTCCGGGGCTCATCCCCGCGTCCGCGGGGAGCACTCCACGACAGGTGCCAGCCCATCCCCTCTGGCGGGCTCATCCCCGCGTCCGCGGGGAGCACGTCCGTTCACCTATTCGGCGAACCGGATTGAGGGGCTCATCCCCGCGTCCGCGGGGAGCACGTTCTTGAACGCCGACAGCATGGGCGCGAGTCGGGCTCATCCCCGCGTCCGCGGGGAGCACCGATCGACACGACAGATGATCGATGCCGGTCTGGGCTCATCCCCGCGTCCGCGGGGAGCACGTTGTTGAGAATGGGATCTACGAGCGTGCAGCAGGGCTCATCCCCGCGTCCGCGGGGAGCACACTTCGAGCGCGTCGGCGATTGACTGGATGGTGGGCTCATCCCCGCGTCCGCGGGGAGCACGGCAACAGCGGCTGGAAGCAGCTTGGAGACGAGGGCTCATCCCCGCGTCCGCGGGGAGCACGTCGTCGTTGACGGGTCCGATGACGGCGTCAGGGGCTCATCCCCGCGTCCGCGGGGAGCACGACTACCGGGACGTCGACATTCGCACCATCCTGGGCTCATCCCCGCGTCCGCGGGGAGCACGTCGCGGCTCGTAATAGGTGGGTGCATCCGTTGGGCTCATCCCCGCGTCCGCGGGGAGCACCGGTAGTTATCGTGGCCATCCCGATCAGCCTCGGGCTCATCCCCGCGTCCGCGGGGAGCACGACCTGTACGACGCGGCTCGTGTGGCGGCTGAGGGCTCATCCCCGCGTCCGCGGGGAGCACTTCGTCATCAACGGGATCATCTACCCGGCCACGGGCTCATCCCCGCGTCCGCGGGGAGCACTCGATCGCGGAGTCCACCTCTCTCGGCGCCACGGGCTCATCCCCGCGTCCGCGGGGAGCACATGCTGGCCGCGACACCTTTGGCCACGGTAGCGGGCTCATCCCCGCGTCCGCGGGGAGCACCGCTGCGCGATCGAGCGCCTCGGATGGCCCGAGGGCTCATCCCCGCGTCCGCGGGGAGCACGCTCGGCCGTCAAAGCCAACATCGCTGCCTGCGGGCTCATCCCCGCGTCCGCGGGGAGCACAACCAGCAGTGAGCTGTACCTGTCCGCCCGACGGGCTCATCCCCGCGTCCGCGGGGAGCACGCTGCCGCCGCGGCCCTGGCGGAGGCCAGCGAGGGCTCATCCCCGCGTCCGCGGGGAGCACGTATCGACCGTCACCGTCATCTTGCGGGGTGTGGGCTCATCCCCGCGTCCGCGGGGAGCACTTCGCCACGTGAATGAACATTAGCTCCATGCAGGGCTCATCCCCGCGTCCGCGGGGAGCACTAGGCATCTTCGTCCACGGGTCACGGTCTTGCGTGGCTCATCCCCGCGTCCGCGGGGAGCACAACGGACTCTGGCCTGCCGCGTCCAGCCACTTGGGCTCATCCCCGCGTCCGCGGGGAGCACAATGCCACTGTGCTCGAACGGCTCCTGGCGGAGGGCTCATCCCCGCGTCCGCGGGGAGCACGCGGCCATCGATTGGCTCGACGCGAACTCGGAGGGCTCATCCCCGCGTCCGCGGGGAGCACGCGCGGGAAGTCGAGAAGCGGTTCCGTGCGGAGGGCTCATCCCCGCGTCCGCGGGGAGCACACACCGTCACCGACGTTCTGACCATCCTTGATGGGCTCATCCCCGCGTCCGCGGGGAGCACAGAGTCGTCGCCACACCTTCCGCGATAGTTCCGGGCTCATCCCCGCGTCCGCGGGGAGCACAAAGCCTGCGTTGATGGCTAATTGCGCAATCTGGGCTCATCCCCGCGTCCGCGGGGAGCACTCTGTGATCGACGCGAACGCCGATTTGTTTCCGGGCTCATCCCCGCGTCCGCGGGGAGCACCCAACCGAGAGGCCGGCTGAACTGTTGTTGGCGGGCTCATCCCCGCGTCCGCGGGGAGCACTTGTCCAAGGCACTCGCGTTTATCTACTGATCGGGCTCATCCCCGCGTCCGCGGGGAGCACCTGCGTCGGATTCGGAACACCAGTCGGTTCCAGGGCTCATCCCCGCGTCCGCGGGGAGCACCTGCTCGGTTTTCAGGAACAACGTCTTGCTGTGGGCTCATCCCCGCGTCCGCGGGGAGCACGTCATCGAAATCGATGACGACGGTACTCGCCCGGGCTCATCCCCGCGTCCGCGGGGAGCACTCCGAAAGTTCGGCGATCACAACGGGTTCAAGGGGCTCATCCCCGCGTCCGCGGGGAGCACCACTCATTTATGCTACCGCCTTTATCGCTGTTGGGCTCATCCCCGCGTCCGCGGGGAGCACTTGGCGGCTACGGGACAGCAACAGCCGGTGGTGGGCTCATCCCCGCGTCCGCGTGGGTACTTTTTCATGGCCACGGACACGGGGAGCACGCTTTCATTTCAGGGGTACCGGCATCACCACCGGGCTCATCCCCGCGTCCGCGGGGAGCACAACCAGCAGTGAGCTGTACCTGTCCGCCCGACGGGCTCATCCCCGCGTCCGCGGGGAGCACTCCGAGGGCCGAGGAAGCTACGTCGGTCAGGGGGGCTCATCCCCGCGTCCGCGGGGAGCACTGCTGTCCCCAGATGCAGGCTCGTGCCCGGCTGGGCTCATCCCCGCGTCCGCGGGGAGCACCCCTTGTTCTTGATCAGATACTCGATGCCCTTGGGCTCATCCCCGCGTCCGCGGGGAGCACTACGGCGGGTCGGCTACTGCCACCAGCTTCGTGGGCTCATCCCCGCGTCCGCGGGGAGCACGTGACGTGTGGATCGGTGTAGGTTCGTTCGGCGGGCTCATCCCCGCGTCCGCGGGGAGCACGGGTCCGCTGTTCTCCAAGATCGTCTGTGCCTGGGCTCATCCCCGCGTCCGCGGGGAGCACACTGGGGTGAGTACGTCTTTCGCGTCGGCCCCGGGCTCATCCCCGCGTCCGCGGGGAGCACACCGGCCGGATCAGCGCAGCAACACGAGAGCTGGGCTCATCCCCGCGTCCGCGGGGAGCACATCCGCGACTTCCGTGGTGACGAGTTCCAGGCGGGCTCATCCCCGCGTCCGCGGGGAGCACGCCCAGTGGTCGCCACACCACACGTCCATGCCGGGCTCATCCCCGCGTCCGCGGGGAGCACACGACGGAGTCCCACGCTACGGCGAGAACCTGGTGCTCATCCCCGCGTCCGCGGGGAGCACACCCAGCTCACTTCGCGGGGACTGTCCGACCCGGGCTCATCCCCGCGTCCGCGGGGAGCACCGCAGCTCTGCGTTCCCGCTCCGCGTGCAGATGGGCTCATCCCCGCGTCCGCGGGGAGCACTGGGCCGCATCGTGGACGTGTGGGATCCCGTCGGGCTCATCCCCGCGTCCGCGGGGAGCACAGCACCGTGAAGAACCACACGGTCACGGCCTCGGGCTCATCCCCGCGTCCGCGGGGAGCACGGCGTGAACGTACCCGCCAGCTTGAAGTTGCGGGGCTCATCCCCGCGTCCGCGGGGAGCACGTCGCGGTTCGACCACTTCCCGCTGGCCATCTGGGCTCATCCCCGCGTCCGCGGGGAGCACGGCGGCGCCGCCCGTTTCGACATGGCATCACCGGGCTCATCCCCGCGTCCGCGGGGAGCACACGAGTATCCGACTACCCGCCGATGGTTCCACGGGCTCATCCCCGCGTCCGCGGGGAGCACCGAGTGGCTCCACCGCGCCGTTGACCGGGTTGGGGCTCATCCCCGCGTCCGCGGGGAGCACGACTCCAGCGCCATGGCTGGATCCGTGGACGAGGGCTCATCCCCGCGTCCGCGGGGAGCACGCGATCTCCTCGGCTTGAGTCTTACCGTCGCGGGGCTCATCCCCGCGTCCGCGGGGAGCACCGGTGGCCGTCGATCACGGAGATGTCCGGGCTGGGCTCATCCCCGCGTCCGCGGGGAGCACGCGCCAGCAGGGATCACAGTCACGATCTGCCCGGGCTCATCCCCGCGTCCGCGGGGAGCACACTTCGATGTCGGAGCGGTACCCGGTGCGGGTGGGCTCATCCCCGCGTCCGCGGGGAGCACCTCTGGGGTTCGATGGCAAGGCCTCGGCTGGTGGGCTCATCCCCGCGTCCGCGGGGAGCACGTCGTGGGTCACGATCGCCGGGCGCGCGATACGGGCTCATCCCCGCGTCCGCGGGGAGCACTTGCGGTGACGTTGCCGAAGCTGGCGACGACCGGGCTCATCCCCGCGTCCGCGGGGAGCACGCGTAGCTCGCCCACACACCAGGCCCGGTGATGGGCTCATCCCCGCGTCCGCGGGGAGCACCCGCCACGGCGCCGAGAAGTTCGATGCCACCCGGGCTCATCCCCGCGTCCGCGGGGAGCACTCGCGTTCGCTATGGCTCGGGATTCGGGGCGGGGGCTCATCCCCGCGTCCGCGGGGAGCACTCGGTCTCGAACTTCACTCTCAGCGGAATCTCGGGCTCATCCCCGCGTCCGCGGGGAGCACCAAGTGGCGAGGAAAGCGATAACTCGCGTTATGGGCTCATCCCCGCGTCCGCGGGGAGCACCCTTTGTTCTTCACCAGGTATTCGAGCCCGGTGGGCTCATCCCCGCGTCCGCGGGGAGCACACCGACATCGGTTGGCGCATGGAGGAAAACACGGGCTCATCCCCGCGTCCGCGGGGAGCACGGTTGGATCACCGCTGCGGTCCTGCACGCGGTGGGCTCATCCCCGCGTCCGCGGGGAGCACTGATTGAACACCCACGCAATGTCACCGACGATGGGCTCATCCCCGCGTCCGCGGGGAGCACCGGGATTCCCTCGGGTGTAGTCCACCGCCCATGGGCTCATCCCCGCGTCCGCGGGGAGCACAACTGCGGCATGAACGCGCTCTGGGGTCTGGCGGGCTCATCCCCGCGTCCGCGGGGAGCACCGACAAGGGCAACGAGACTTCGAGGGCTCGGTGGGCTCATCCCCGCGTCCGCGGGGAGCACGAGGGCTACCTCAAGGACAACTGGCGCGAGATGGGCTCATCCCCGCGTCCGCGGGGAGCACCTACCTGCGCGCCCTCGCGCACGAAGCGCTCGGGGCTCATCCCCGCGTCCGCGGGGAGCACAGGTGCTGAACATCCGACTTCCTCGCGGTGGCGGGCTCATCCCCGCGTCCGCGGGGAGCACTCGTCGGACAACTGCAACGTGGTCTTATGACCGGGCTCATCCCCGCGTCCGCGGGGAGCACGTAGCCATGCTGCACCTGCGCGACGACACCACGGGCTCATCCCCGCGTCCGCGGGGAGCACGAGATGATGCTCTCGCGCAGGCCGAAGAGCCAGGGCTCATCCCCGCGTCCGCGGGGAGCACCAGTCCGTCACAGACCAGCGGGGACGACCGCCGGGCTCATCCCCGCGTCCGCGGGGAGCACGAGGGTGTGCTCATCAAGCGCAGCGGTCCACTGGGCTCATCCCCGCGTCCGCGGGGAGCACTATTCGATCGTGTCCGACTCGGTGCCTCGCACGGGCTCATCCCCGCGTCCGCGGGGAGCACTTCGCGGCCGGCACCGACGTCGACCGCACTCGGGGCTCATCCCCGCGTCCGCGGGGAGCACGAGATCGCGAACGTCGTGCTCGAGCAGTTCGGGGGCTCATCCCCGCGTCCGCGGGGAGCACGTGGTCGGATTCAATGCCGATACCCGTGAGGTGGGCTCATCCCCGCGTCCGCGGGGAGCACTCCTGATAGAGCATCTTGTGCTGCTCGGTTATGGGCTCATCCCCGCGTCCGCGGGGAGCACTCAGGTTGTCGTTGTGATCGAGGGTGTGATTCGGGCTCATCCCCGCGTCCGCGGGGAGCACACGCCCTCGATCAGTCGACGAGCGTCGTCGTTGGGCTCATCCCCGCGTCCGCGGGGAGCACCGAACAGGAGCAAGGATGGCGTCGAGTACGTCGGGCTCATCCCCGCGTCCGCGGGGAGCACGTCAAGAACCTGCAGTCCAAGTGGGCCGGCCAGGGCTCATCCCCGCGTCCGCGGGGAGCACGCCAAGATCACCATCCGTCCTGACCTCTCTCGGGGCTCATCCCCGCGTCCGCGGGGAGCACCACCAAAGGGATCGCAATGATCGCGCACACACGGGCTCATCCCCGCGTCCGCGGGGAGCACGCGGGCTCCGATCGGCACTACGGGCACGAGCAGGGCTCATCCCCGCGTCCGCGGGGAGCACGTCGAAGGCGGCTCGAATCCAGCCGACGGCGAGGGCTCATCCCCGCGTCCGCGGGGAGCACTACGCCTCCTCGTAGTCCGTCTCGGCGTTGAAGGGCTCATCCCCGCGTCCGCGGGGAGCACAAGTGGGGGCGGGTTCGACTGTTGCGACCACCGCGGCTCATCCCCGCGTCCGCGGGGAGCACGTCGCCGGCAATCTCGACGTCAACGCCGCGATGGGCTCATCCCCGCGTCCGCGGGGAGCACCACATGACGGCTATGGATCCGTTCTACCGCGGGGGCTCATCCCCGCGTCCGCGGGGAGCACATGCAGCCATGTGGCTGTGGAATAACGCGATCGGGCTCATCCCCGCGTCCGCGGGGAGCACGTCACTCCCGAATTCCTCTTCGGCCGAGGCGTGGGCTCATCCCCGCGTCCGCGGGGAGCACTCACTGATTTCGCGTCAGATGTGACGTTCAAGGGGCTCATCCCCGCGTCCGCGGGGAGCACCCGTTCGGCCAGGGACCGGTCATCGTGTTCTCGGGCTCATCCCCGCGTCCGCGGGGAGCACCGGTGGTGGCGTACATTTCATTCTCCCTTTGTGGGCTCATCCCCGCGTCCGCGGGGAGCACGAGCGAGTCCTGCCACGCCTGAATGCCTTCGAGGGCTCATCCCCGCGTCCGCGGGGAGCACCTTTCACGCAGGCAGCTCCCGCAGGCCAGGCTGGGCTCATCCCCGCGTCCGCGGGGAGCACCGTCGACGGCGGCGGAAGCGAAGAGGGGGCCGGGGGCTCATCCCCGCGTCCGCGGGGAGCACGCGACGCCGCGGTTCGACTCGGGTGAGTGTGCGGGCTCATCCCCGCGTCCGCGGGGAGCACACTCGATCCCGGGTGAAGCTCGACGACATCGCCGGCTCATCCCCGCGTCCGCGGGGAGCACGGTGGCAACCAGGCCATCGTCGAGGAGTCGTTGCGGCTCATCCCCGCGTCCGCGGGGAGCACAGCCAGCGGATCATCGGCGGGGATTTGCCGTCGGGCTCATCCCCGCGTCCGCGGGGAGCACCTCCAGCGTGCGCTGGACTGGGTCAACAACCTGGGCTCATCCCCGCGTCCGCGGGGAGCACTTGCTGGAGAACAAGGACGAACTCGTCGCGTTGGGCTCATCCCCGCGTCCGCGGGGAGCACTCTGTCTTCGCGGCACCGAGGCCATCAGGCCAGGGCTCATCCCCGCGTCCGCGGGGAGCACTTCAATGCGGCGGCGTCGGCAGTGCAGACTGCGGGCTCATCCCCGCGTCCGCGGGGAGCACGCGACGGCCGAACAGCTCGGCGAGCTCGCACGGGGCTCATCCCCGCGTCCGCGGGGAGCACCGGTGGGCGGAAGGCGAAACCGGCAAAGAAGCGGGCTCATCCCCGCGTCCGCGGGGAGCACGAACGCAAAGCCGTCGACGAAATCATCCGACTGGGCTCATCCCCGCGTCCGCGGGGAGCACCACCCCGCCGCTCGGCCCTGATTGTCAGGACAGGGCTCATCCCCGCGTCCGCGGGGAGCACTTCGCTGCCGTCGCCTGCAGGAAGTGTCGGCCGGGCTCATCCCCGCGTCCGCGGGGAGCACCTCCTGGATTGGTCCGACCCGCGCGTCCTGCAGGGCTCATCCCCGCGTCCGCGGGGAGCACGTGGTTGCCGTGTTGGCTGTCGTCGCGGCGCCGGGCTCATCCCCGCGTCCGCGGGGAGCACAGAGGGGGTGGGCGTGTCGGTTGCAGCGGATCGGGCTCATCCCCGCGTCCGCGGGGAGCACCGCAGCCTTCGACCCGTTCGCACGAACCAGCCGGGCTCATCCCCGCGTCCGCGGGGAGCACGGCACCGTCGATCTGAGCAAACTCATGCCTCAGGGCTCATCCCCGCGTCCGCGGGGAGCACTTCTTCGCTGACATTCTTTCTGCAGCGCTCATGGGCTCATCCCCGCGTCCGCGGGGAGCACTCCCTTGTCGCGAAGAAGTGCGTACGCCCGCGGGGCTCATCCCCGCGTCCGCGGGGAGCACACCAGCGGAGGCGGCACAGGACGCCGTGCAGGACGGGCTCATCCCCGCGTCCGCGGGGAGCACCTCGGCGAGAGTCCGCAGCTCTGGTACCGTGCGGGCTCATCCCCGCGTCCGCGGGGAGCACCAACTGATCCTGCGCCGACAACCGGACAGACAGGGCTCATCCCCGCGTCCGCGGGGAGCACTTTCGTCACCAGATGCCTCTGCCTCCGGCGCCGGGCTCATCCCCGCGTCCGCGGGGAGCACGTCCTCGGTGGTGTAGCCGTCACCGAGGGTGAGGGCTCATCCCCGCGTCCGCGGGGAGCACGTCGCCGTCGTCGAGGGCTACACCGTCCCGAAGGGCTCATCCCCGCGTCCGCGGGGAGCACGCGGCTGCCATGAAGACCGACCCACCGCACGTGGGCTCATCCCCGCGTCCGCGGGGAGCACTGGACTGTCGGGCCGTTGCCAGATTGACGGCTGGGCTCATCCCCGCGTCCGCGGGGAGCACTGCCCCGCGTTCGACGAGGCGCGCGCGGGCGCGGGCTCATCCCCGCGTCCGCGGGGAGCACACGCACACCCCGACGATGGGTGGCTCGTGACCGGGCTCATCCCCGCGTCCGCGGGGAGCACCGGAGAACGATCCGGAGGAACATCCGCGGCCGGGGCTCATCCCCGCGTCCGCGGGGAGCACCGGCCTTGTGGACAAGTCACAGCGAGCGCTCCGGGCTCATCCCCGCGTCCGCGGGGAGCACTACTACCGCAAAGTCATCCCCGCAGCGGAGCCGGGCTCATCCCCGCGTCCGCGGGGAGCACACGTACGACGGAGATCGGCCGCCGACCAAGATGGGCTCATCCCCGCGTCCGCGGGGAGCACGGCCCCACTCCCGATGCCAACGGCAACCAGTGGGGCTCATCCCCGCGTCCGCGGGGAGCACGCGAAATGCGGAGCACCGTCGACGATGTTCAGGGGCTCATCCCCGCGTCCGCGGGGAGCACCTCCTCGAACGTTTCCTCCGGATCGAGCACCCGGGCTCATCCCCGCGTCCGCGGGGAGCACCCCGGCTGGCGGCTCTCGCGTGAGGAGGTCCAGGGCTCATCCCCGCGTCCGCGGGGAGCACCTCTCCGCATCAGCTGTCAATTCCACGAATGGGGGCTCATCCCCGCGTCCGCGGGGAGCACTACCGGTGAAGCGCCGCGGGCGATCACCCGCCCGGGCTCATCCCCGCGTCCGCGGGGAGCACAAGCATCACTACACCTCCACTCAGGTGCTCTCGGGCTCATCCCCGCGTCCGCGGGGAGCACTCCGACGTGGTTGCGGCGGCCTGGGAGTCAGGGGGCTCATCCCCGCGTCCGCGGGGAGCACATCCCCATCGGCACAGATGTGTGTCACCCCTTGGGCTCATCCCCGCGTCCGCGGGGAGCACTTGCCGTCGCCGAGCTGCTCCCATCCCTCGAAGGGCTCATCCCCGCGTCCGCGGGGAGCACGCGTATGCGGAACCGTATGAGGTAGCCAACGCGGGCTCATCCCCGCGTCCGCGGGGAGCACCCGGGTGTGTCGATCCTGCACACCGCGCACGAGGGCTCATCCCCGCGTCCGCGGGGAGCACAAATACGCCTGTGCGGCTGCAACCTCGGGCTTGGGCTCATCCCCGCGTCCGCGGGGAGCACTGCCGAGCTGTGACCAGCCGTTGCCGACTGTTGGGCTCATCCCCGCGTCCGCGGGGAGCACAACGTCGTCGCACCATTGATGCGGCGAGCGACGGGCTCATCCCCGCGTCCGCGGGGAGCACAACTCGGCTTGGTTGGTCAACTCTTCCGGGTCGGGCTCATCCCCGCGTCCGCGGGGAGCACTCAGGGCTCGGAACCGTCGACGACTTTCCGAGGGGCTCATCCCCGCGTCCGCGGGGAGCACAATCCCTCCGCCACCGCCAAAGCTCCCCACCTGGGCTCATCCCCGCGTCCGCGGGGAGCACCTGAGGAGGACCAGTGAGCGCGCAGTATCACTGGGCTCATCCCCGCGTCCGCGGGGAGCACCAGTGGAGGGCGGTGTCGTCGTCGACGGTCCTGGGCTCATCCCCGCGTCCGCGGGGAGCACGTCGTCGAACTGTCCGGTGGCCCGTTCGACGTGGGCTCATCCCCGCGTCCGCGGGGAGCACGTATCTACGTTCGTTCGTACGTTCGTACGTACGGGCTCATCCCCGCGTCCGCGGGGAGCACACGCCGTTCGCCTTCGCGACCCACACGTTGTCGGGCTCATCCCCGCGTCCGCGGGGAGCACTCATCAGCTCTCACCGCATCCACGGCCGACGAGGGCTCATCCCCGCGTCCGCGGGGAGCACGGTTACCGACACTGGGCGGCGTGCCTGGCAGGGGGCTCATCCCCGCGTCCGCGGGGAGCACCGTAGAAGCGCGTCCATATCATAGTCGGCCGCGGGCTCATCCCCGCGTCCGCGGGGAGCACGTTCGTCGGACGCAGCGCCGGGGTCGAATTCGAGGGCTCATCCCCGCGTCCGCGGGGAGCACCGGATTGGCGACCAGGGGCAAGGGCACTGGTGGGGCTCATCCCCGCGTCCGCGGGGAGCACGCGAGGTCCGTCCTGCCGAATCCGAATTCCCCGGGCTCATCCCCGCGTCCGCGGGGAGCACGTTGGTGATTCGCTGCGCGAGGGTGTCCATCAGGGCTCATCCCCGCGTCCGCGGGGAGCACTTCGAGGTCGGCTCGGTATTGCGCCTCTTGCCGGGCTCATCCCCGCGTCCGCGGGGAGCACATCGCGCACTCTCGCACCGACGTCGAAACCCTGGGCTCATCCCCGCGTCCGCGGGGAGCACTAGAGGGTCAGAGCTTCTCCTCGGGCGGTGGTGGGCTCATCCCCGCGTCCGCGGGGAGCACGTCCGGGTCGGGCGGGAGCAGCCTGTTTCCGAGGGCTCATCCCCGCGTCCGCGGGGAGCACATCCGCGCGAAGAACCCTTCGATCCCTACATCGGGCTCATCCCCGCGTCCGCGGGGAGCACCATCGCAGACGAGACCCATACATCGGCCACCCGGGCTCATCCCCGCGTCCGCGGGGAGCACTCAGTGGTGTCGATGTTCTGACTGCGTCGGCTGGGCTCATCCCCGCGTCCGCGGGGAGCACGTGCAGTTGCCACCGGACACTCCGATGGAACTGGGCTCATCCCCGCGTCCGCGGGGAGCACTTCATGCCGATCTGGCGTGCGAGTTCGGCTGCGGGCTCATCCCCGCGTCCGCGGGGAGCACCGGATACAGCGACCAGTCGGCGAACTCGCGGACGGGCTCATCCCCGCGTCCGCGGGGAGCACTACCCGTGACTACGTGTGTTCACGGTCGGACCGGGCTCATCCCCGCGTCCGCGGGGAGCACTCCCATGCAACTGCAAAGCCCGTCGCCGCGCCGGGCTCATCCCCGCGTCCGCGGGGAGCACCACCCCGAACGGAATGCCTGACAGGCGAGCCCGGGCTCATCCCCGCGTCCGCGGGGAGCACAAGGACGAACGTGTCCCGCTCCTCACTGCCGGGGGCTCATCCCCGCGTCCGCGGGGAGCACCCGCCGACCGGCTCGAACGTGACCGTGCCGGTGGGCTCATCCCCGCGTCCGCGGGGAGCACCTGCGCACCTACATTGCGCGCTTGCTGCGGGTGGGCTCATCCCCGCGTCCGCGGGGAGCACCTGCAATCGGAGATCAAGCCAGACGTCCTCGTGGGCTCATCCCCGCGTCCGCGGGGAGCACCCGGATCGGTTGTCGTAGTTCGCGAGCTGCTCGGGCTCATCCCCGCGTCCGCGGGGAGCACTTTCGCGAGGGTGGCGATGCCATTGGCGTTGAGGGCTCATCCCCGCGTCCGCGGGGAGCACTCGACATCCCCTTCGAAGGCCCGCTGACCGGCGGGCTCATCCCCGCGTCCGCGGGGAGCACGGCATCCCGAACAGGCTGCGGCCTTCGAACTCGGGCTCATCCCCGCGTCCGCGGGGAGCACCACCATGACCCAACCGACCGACCCGTCCTCACGGGCTCATCCCCGCGTCCGCGGGGAGCACGCCGAGATGAAGAAGGCGAACCTGCCCGGCGCGGGCTCATCCCCGCGTCCGCGGGGAGCACACTGCTCGGTGACACCGCAGGCGATTTCATCGGGGCTCATCCCCGCGTCCGCGGGGAGCACCCGAAGACTGCCGACCTGGTTCAACCGGGTCCGGGCTCATCCCCGCGTCCGCGGGGAGCACCCGCCGACGCGCTCGAGTGCGGCTGAGAATCGGGGCTCATCCCCGCGTCCGCGGGGAGCACGCACAGGCGAATCTCATCATCCGATCCGGTCCGGGCTCATCCCCGCGTCCGCGGGGAGCACAACGCCAATTGCTCCGGTGTGTTCCCGGACCCGGGCTCATCCCCGCGTCCGCGGGGAGCACATGTATCGAATGGACGAGGAAGTGGTCACCACGGGCTCATCCCCGCGTCCGCGGGGAGCACCCGAGGACCAGATCCGTCGGACCCGAGGACACGTTGGCTCATCCCCGCGTCCGCGGGGAGCACGGGAGCCATCCCCGTTCGACGCGATTCGTCGTGGGCTCATCCCCGCGTCCGCGGGGAGCACACCGCGACCATCGAGGGCATCGCGCCGTCGTGGGGCTCATCCCCGCGTCCGCGGGGAGCACATCGAGCTCGGCACGATGTACCCGAAGGAACAGGGCTCATCCCCGCGTCCGCGGGGAGCACCCCTGCGACACGAGGTACTCCGCGGCCGACCCGGGCTCATCCCCGCGTCCGCGGGGAGCACGCCCGGGTCAACGTCGGAGTCAACGACGAGGAGGGCTCATCCCCGCGTCCGCGGGGAGCACGACCATTGTTGCCGTGAGCTGGATGATCAACCGGGCTCATCCCCGCGTCCGCGGGGAGCACAAGAGCAAGCGCGGCCCGGCACTGGCGCGCTTGGGCTCATCCCCGCGTCCGCGGGGAGCACTCTTGCTGACCAGGGGAAATTCCTGATCGAAGTGTGATTCTGAATCACTTCCTACGCGTCTGGCCGATTTTGACGTGCCCGCGCCTTACGGTACCGGCTCGCCTTACTCCAGCCCGCTCGAGGCTTCGCAGCCGAGTCAAGAGACTCGCCGGTGTGTGGTCGACGAACGAGTGAGACCCCGTCGATATCCACTGGTTCCCACTCGTGTCGGTGAACCAAAAAATCCAACCGTTGCTCATTGCGTGCGGGAAAGACCATGATTGCGCGTCCGTCCTTGACCAGTTCAATGCAACGCTGCCACAGCAATTCTCGTACCCGTCGCGACAGGACACCGACAAAGACCCCGGGACTGATCTCGAGCAGCCAGCGGGTGAGGTGGCCGCGCAGGCCGGCTGGACACGCGGTGACGATCAGAATCACCATGGGACGTCGAAATCTGTCTCGTCGTGAGACTGCCCACTGGCCACGGCCCCGGTCTTGTCATCCCACAAATACACGACATCGGCTTCCCATTCCGTCGATTCATCCTCATCGCCAGGAACAAGCAGCGCCTTGACATCGTGCGCGCATCGCGGCAACAACTTCTCCGCGTAGATCAAGTCCCGGATTTTCCTGCGAGTTACCGCGGCTACATCGTCCACCTGCTCCGCGGCAACATCGAACGCTACCGGAATCGCAAACTCTGCCTTGTACAGGTCTGCGATGTCGTAAACGAACGATCGATCATGTCCGGTATGAACGAAACCGAGCCCGGGCGAACAACCCAAGGCCACGATCACCGCATGCGCCATCCCATACAAGCAGGTTGTTGCCGCCGACAGCGCCTTGTTGACCTCATCGCCAGCGGCGAAATCGTTCGGGTCGTAATCCCGACGCACCCATTCCACTCCGGTTCGTTCAGAATGCTCCCGATAGCTCTTCCGAACTCTCGCTCCCTCCCTACCTCGTAGTTGCTGCATCGTGAGCTCCGAGGTGTCCTCACCAGGGAACCGCATCGCATACATCGCGCGAGCAACGGCCAGTCTGGAGTCCCGCATCGACACTGCCCTTGCCTGAGCGTCGAGCAACCTGCTTGTTCTGCCCAACGGACGACCATGTGCGTAATACCGCACACCCTGCTCCCCGACCCACACACACGTGGACCCGGACTCTGCCATCAAGACCATCGCCTGGTGCGTCACCCGGGTCCCCGGGCCGAGGAGAAGAGCACCGATGGACGCCGTCGGAATATGCACCACGCCGCGCTCGTCTGTCGCGGTAATGGCATTGCCGTCGCGGTGCACGGTGCATCGCTCCAAGTAGATGAACGATATTCGATCAGCGACGCGAACAAGCTCACTCGGTCTCGTGGGTGGCGGACCCGGAACGTTTCCCATCGGCTAGCCTATTCCCAAGGGAGCCAACGTGATCAATCCGCATCCGTAGGCCTTCGCGCGACCCAGTCCATTCGTCAACACTGAACGCAACAGCACCGGGTCCTCGACCTGCAGCACACCTTCGAACGTAGCAGTCCCGATCGTCACGGAGTGGCCGCCCTTGTTGAACTTCAAGGTCGAACGATCGACGACCCGCAACGCGGCCTCGTGTTGCGGGCCGTCAGGGATCGCAAACCCGCACTTCGCCGCCCGGTCCAGCAACCATGTCTGCTGGTGTTTGACCGTCAGATGTGCGACGGGTTTCGTGTCTCCCCAGGCCTTGTCCGACTTGTAAACACTGTGAACGGGATTTGCACGCAACCGAAACCCCCAGCGCTGGCCCGCCCGCAAGCCTGCAAGGAAGCCTCCATACTCGACGGACTTCCACATCTCACCGGTCTGCCATCCCGCCTGTTCCACAACATGACTCAAGTCTGGTTCAACCGGGCTGACCACGTACAGAGCAATGCCATCGCGGCCCAACTCATCGACCCTCCACAGAGCCCGCCCTTCCGACTCGACGAAGGATCCCGGAGCAAATGCCGACTGAACCGCGGCATGCATGGCTTGTGGCGAGGACAGCAGCTTGACGGCACCACGCCTGCGCCTGTTGAGAGGCATTTTCGACAGGTACATGATCAGGATCCTCCGAGTGCTGCCATAGGGTCGTGTCCACGAATTCGGCTCGAAGGATTTTCAACGTCCATTCTCTCATCCACCACGGTCCTCCATTCGTAGCGACGGTGCCTAGGATCGAAGCTGACAGGGACGTCCTTGACCATGTCCCCTTCCACGCCGTCCATGCCATCCAACGCGATTCGGAGAGCGACTCGCGGGGCCTGTTTCGCGCGGTACCACTCGGCTGCCTGCCAGGGGAAGCGTCGAAGCGATTCCTCCAGTGACTCATCAGAAGTGCGCAGCAGTAGTGGGAAGCTCGGTGGGCACGATCTACGGCCTAGGTAGAGCGGGAATGTCGGGTTTTTCAATGCGCTGCTTAGAGCTTCGATCAAGGAAGACTCCCCCTCCACTCCCGCAACGAAAACGGCATCACTCAAGTAGTAGCGGTACGACAGCGGGAACGTCTTCTTCCCATCAAGGCTTCGGGCAACCTGAAAATCGCGAAGCAAGGAACCAGGTTGATCGACTCGCACACCGAATTTCAGCGAGGCTAGATGCGCGAGTTCGTCCGTGCGACGCAATCCCTGCGCTGCCGCCAACAGGCCGAGCACTCCGCTCTTGGTAGGTTCTTGTTCTGTATCGCGCCGACTGTACCTACTCGACGCTCCCCATGCCTGCATCGGACCCGCTAGGCGAATCAACAATGCGGTCAACGTGACTCACCGATACTGAGCTGCACCGCTTGCTCGATCTCACTGATCAACTGTGCGACGGGGATACGATCGCCGAGCACCGCCAGTGGTTCCGATGCGTCACCGACCGCCACTACCCAGGTCTTCGACGGAGCTGAATACACCTGCGCAATGTCGTTGTATCGGCTCACCAACTGTGTCGACGCCAATTCGACCACGCTGCTACCTTCCGATCTGGAGATCGGATTCTCGAACGCGCCGACGAGGTTGATAGGTTGATCGTCACGTACGGACACAACAACGGCTTCAGGGACCGTTCTATTGGCGAAAGTGTTCTGCTTTCCCGTCGGCATCGACAATGCGAACGACTCGACGAAGGCGGCCGCCGCACGTGCCGTCGCCGCGGAGTCGCCGAGATTCTTCAGTAGCCCCGCGATATTCACGTTGGCATACCGATACAAGGTGGACGAGTTGAACTCGACGGTACCGATCATTCCGGCACCGGTCTCATGGTCCCGCTCCTGAGCATCATCGACGGCCGTGAAGTAGTCGAACTCTTGCTCGACGGCTTGAACACTGATCGCGTGCGCCACCTGCGCTGCGGCATCGACGTTGAGTTCTGCATCATCGGCCACCATCCGACCGAATAGTGCGATATCGATGCTGTGTTTCGACTGAAGCACCGCCTTCACTGCCTTGGCATCGAGCTTGCCCTCTGACACACGGGCAGCGACAGCCATTTCTGCTAGCGCCTGGTACTGACCTGCACTGAGAAACAACAGGTATCCCGATTCGTCGGGTAGCGGTGGCGCGTCCTTGGGGGTGACCTTCGCGGGTTTGGGTGTCGCCAGCTTGATTCCGGCAGCCTTGAGTATGCCGCTGGCCAGCTGTTGCGCCTCGGTCTTGTCAATACCCTGGTCGACACCAACGATATGCTCGCCGAGGAGATCGGCCACACGTTTTGTTCGGTGTCCGATGTCGCTGGTACTCAGAGTCAAGTTGAATCGCTTGCGCGTAGCCCGTTTCCACGCCTGACTCGACACTCGTGCTCGTCGAACACCGCCGTAAGTTGCCGATTTGGGACTGCCCGTGTCGTCCCGGTTTATATTGCTCGGCGGCACAGACTGAATGATGTGAATATCCAAGTAGGTCATACCTTTTCAAGCCCCTTCAGAGTCGGTCGTCGAAGAACCGTTTTGTAGAGAATTGGGTGTTGCATCAGGTTCGGTGCTGGCTACGCGCGCAAAGGTTCGTCCCCAACGGAGGCGGACGTACGGAGCAAGCACGGGATCCTGCAGCTGCCGCAGGTCGATGGCTAGTTTGCCGTAGTCCAGCGGCTCATCTGCTGCCCGCAACAAGGCAACAAGCGATCGGAGGTGATGGGTAACTCCGGCACGCGTCTGCGCAAGCGACACGGCCTGAAACCTAGAACGAAGTGGATTGGCTTTGTCGCGCTCCGACGCGGGCACAAGTTTCTGAACCGCTGTTCCCAGGGATACACCAATCTTGTGAACAGGCGCTTCCTTGGACTGCTGATGCAGGGCATACAGCGTCATCGCCTCATGGACAGCGAATTCCCACTGGGACGGCCCTTCTCCGAATCGCAGACCGTCCGGCAGGGATCCGACAGTGTCGTCCCATATCTCAGGCACAGTACCCGGTTCGGCCAACACCGCACGACGCAACCGCGCCAAACGCGCATCTATGTCCGGGTGTCGGAAGCCGTCGCCGCGCCGGGCCTGAATGACGCCGATTCGGCCAATCACAGCCTTGTGCAAGGACTCGTCGCGGGTTGTGTGCGACTGTTTTTCAATCATGAAGCTTTCCTCTCACTGTCGAAAGCATTAGGCAGCGCTTTACGAAGTGCACTCCAGAAGAAGCCAGACGCGATCGCGGAATCGAGCCAACGATCTCTGACCAACCTTCCCTGGAAAGCCGCCGTCCCGGAATCTCCGATCAACTCACGTCCCGCGTTCGAGACGATGGATCGAACTTGTTCTTGCCAGTTGTCCAGGAAATCCTCCATGTCCTCGGACATACCGAGGTCTGCGACCCACCGCCGAAATGGCTGGTCCAGTAAGAAGAACCCACGCCCTCGTGCGGTGCTTCGAGGACCGTCAGCCGGACCACCCGCCGCTTCCGCCAGATTTCCGGCCAGTTGCACCAAAGCTGCCACCGCCCGATCCGCCGCCTTGACGGCATCCGCTGCGTACTGCCGGTGACTGCCGGTCCGTCCGAACAGAGCGACGCGTAGCTGCAGATAGTCGTCGACGGCAGCACCGATCACACTTGATTGGGTGATGTACTCGAGTGCAAATGCATGGGGACGCACAACATCGGACCCCGCAAGCACGCCGCGCCCGAGGAGGAGGTCGAACCAGTCCGACGTACCCGGTGCAAGATCCTTTGTCTTTCCCGGCGCAGGAGCGGTGTCCGCCAGCAGTCCTTCCATGCCCCGCCACATGGCACGGTCCGGGCTGAAAGTCTTGGGGAAGTATCGAGGTTCCCCGAACTTCTTGGACTGCACCTCGCTGAAACGCCAGCGAGTCATGAACTCGAAGGCTTGACGGTTGTGCGATTGGATCGGGTCGCCGTTGCCCACCAGTACGCCGACTGCGAATCGGTTCTCGTACCTGACATGGATGCGACGGCTTTGCCATGTGAGCAGATCGACAGGGCCGGAAGGGGGTCCATCCACGCGTTCACCGACACCACAGTGAGGTCGTTCCCAGACCGGCAGGTCCTGGGCCAGCACGGTAGAAGCATCGCTCGTCTTGACCACGGTATTGAGCATCAGCGTCTCGAACAGACTCTGTCCCTCGAAAAGAACCCCACCCAACTGGCCCGCCCATGCCACCCCGATCGGGTATCCCTTGCCGGATTTTGTCCGGGGATCTCGCGGATCCCCAGTTTTGATTCCGGAGAAATCGAATGCCTGGCAGTGGACAACCCACCTTGCGGTCTCGGCAAGGCTCAGCGTCGATGCTCCCGATCCTGCTCGAGTGGTGAAGTACTTCTCACCCGATGGTACGTCGCTGATCAGCAACGAAATCGGCTTGTAATCACCCTTGTTGGACTCGAAACTCGGCACTTGGTAGAAAGGCTCGACGGGGTCGAGTAGGTCGAATCGCGTCCGGACTCCGGCGAGGTATCGCTCGATCTGCTCGGCAGGAAGGGCTCCTGTGTCCCAGATTCGTGTCCAGGTACCGACGGGATCGTCACCCCACTCAACAGCGCGACGGACTATGGCTATCAGGAGTCGTTGGATCGCGAACGCCTGCGTCGGGACGTCACCCAACACCGCCGCTATGCGCCGACTACCACCAAGAACACCACCGATCGACATCGCGTGAGAACTTCCGTCCACAGCTCGGACGGGTATCCACGGTTCATCTACCAGATTGAAGGACACCTCAGTCGCTGTCATGATTTCTCGTTGCTTCTGTTCACCACAAGTCCTTCGATTGGGTCGTAGCGGATATCGAACCCAAGCAGCGTCGTCGCCATTTCACCGTCCAGCTCCACAACTAGTTCGCCTGCAAGCCATTTGGACTCCTGCCATCCGCCGTACATCTGCCGCTCAAGCAGGTCGATCGTTTGGTCGACTATCCCTGGATGGGTGAACTCGCGAGGAAGTTTGACCGATCCGGTCAAAACCCTCCGCGCGAGCGCATCCTCCGGTGGAAACGTTGTGCCGACAGGCCCACCTCCGCACTGGTCCAATAGATACACCTGACCACCGACAGACTTCGTGAGCAGAACGTCGACACCCTCCTCTGTGTCTCGGACCTTCGCCTGCCCCCGAGCGTCATCTACCTCCCCTACGTTCTGCTTGAGCCAGTCGACCAGCGTCGGGTTCTCCGACGGTTGCCAAATTCGCCAGGTCGACGCGCGGCTTTCCAGTTCGGCCACCTTCACTCGGAACGCAGTCTCCGCCGCCGCTCCCGCGTCAGCCCACCCCGTCGGCCACGTGAAGTTGTCGTCGTACGCAGCTTGTACGAGTGAGGCAATCTCCGACGGCAAAGTCACTGCATTCTTGCCAGCCAGGACTGCGAGCGCGCGCATCAGGTGGAGGTCTCCGTAGATTCCGCGTGACTGCTGTATAGCCTGAGGAGGTTCGTCCGACCACTCTTCAACCCCCGCAATCAGCAACCGCGGAGCGGACAGCGCTGCAGGACGCCCCCGAGAATGTCGGTGAAGTCGGCCGATTCGTTGAAACAGCAGGTCGACGGGTGCCAGGTCGCTGACCATCAGGTCGAAGTCCACGTCGAGGGATTGTTCGATGACCTGCGTTCCAACGACAATTCGCAGGTGCGGCCGCCCGCCCGTCCTGCCGAGCTCCGAGACCAGCCGACTTTCCAGATCAGCGCGGTGCTGCGCGACAAATCGAGAATGGACCAGAATGACGGAACCAGGGAAGTGCTCGGCCAAGGCACGAGCGGTCTCCTGAGCGCGTCGCACTGTATTCCGCACGATTCCCACGCAACCGCCATCGACCAGGTCGCGCTGCAATCTCGCGACCAACGAGCCGATACCGTCGTCGAGTCTCTCGATCTCGACAGTGACGGGCGACGACGTCGATTCGACCTGGATCACCCGGCGAGTGCCATCGACAACGGTTACTGAGGGATAGCCGATGTCGCCGGCCAGTTGAACATCGTCACCGCTCCATCCGCGGCCCTTCTCGTATGCGTTGACCAATGCAATACGCTGGCCTGCGGGCAGAGTAGCAGAGAGAAGAATTACTGGGACCCGATATGCGCCAAGCCATTCGAGTACTCTTATCAGATACTGCATCATGTAGACATCGGCGGCATGAACTTCGTCGACGACTACCACCTTGTTCACCAGCGCGAGGTGACGCAACGCGAGATGCCGCGCCTTGAGGCCAGCGAACAGCAACTGATCGATGGTACCCACTGCAAATTCCGCCAGCAGTGCTTTCTTGCGACCTGAAAACCAGTGATGAGCAATGACTTCCGTCGTAGACGATCTGTCGCCCACCACCACGTCGCGACCGATGTCGGTGAATTGGCTCCGTCGCATCAACCCGCGGTACGAATCCTCGAGCGAGGCCTTCCCATGGGCGAGCGTCAGGCTCGATACCGCGTCGGGGTCCTGATGCTCGATCCAGTGCTTCACCCGCCTGAACATCGCATTGGAGGTTGCCATCGTCGGCAACGCGACGAGAACCCCACCCTGGCCGAACTTCTCGGCCAAGTATTCCGATGCCGCGAGCGCCGCCTCCGTCTTCCCGATGCCCATAGGTGCTTCCACGACCACCAGCCCAGGCTCGGCCATTTCTCGGGCGGCCTGAACAACAGCCCTCTGCACCGAATTCGGTGACGCCCCCGCAGGGAGGTCGAACCGAGCATGGGCCAGTTCATCGATTGTCGACGGCGGTGCGGCCCGCCAAGGCGGCGGAAGATCGAGCTTGTTCCACGCAGCGGCAGCTTCCTCGACGGATTCTGAGCGATGTCCCAACGAAAAGTAGTCGCTACTGGCGATCCAGTCGGCGACGATCACGAACCCCGTCCACAGGACCTGCTGCTGGGGCGATAGAGGATGCTCCCTCCAAGAGTCGAAGAACTGATCTGCCCCGGTGAGCTCAGAGACGTGGCCGATCAGCTCGTTGCGCGTAGTGCGCCACTCCGGACCGCCGTAGTGGCGCGGCAATTCGTCATCTCGGAGCTGCGCGAGGGCTGGCGGTACACCGTGATGTCCACCGGCGACTACCGCGTACGAACTTGCCACTCCTCTACCCCACCCGCGAGCTTCGAAGTAGCTTCGGATCGCACGATGGCTCACCAGAGAGTGGGGCACTTCGGTGCGAAATAATATCTCTGAGCGCATCTTCAGGCCGGCATCGCGCATCTGGCCCGCAAGCACCGGAACTTGCACTGCGAACGCGGGCGACAGTTTTCCGACGTCATGAGTCCCAGCGAGCCATTGGGCCAATGCCCGCGTCTCGACCTCGGACGCTCCGCCGGAGAGGAACGTCTTGGTCGAGGCCGGAAGCCAGTCATCCCACAGATGCGCTGCAATTGCAGCCGCATCCTCACTGTGGCGAACCAGCGACAGCGACTCGTCGGTATCGAATCGAAATTTCGCCCAAGCACTCGACAACATGCCACTGACCACAGGACCCCCCGGTTTGTCCGATTCAAGTGACCGTAGACAACGCATGCCCCCGATCCGTGCAACCGCCCTCCACCTTCACGCCGTGTCGCGAGGCGCTCCACCGCGTCCGGCGTACGACAGCCTCGGCACACAGGTCGCAGCTACTCCACCGAGGAGTTGACGAGCATCATCGGCCTATGAATCAAACTTCTAAGTTATGTAAGGTACGCAAGTTACAGCACGGACACCGCATCTACCCCGTATCCGCGGGGAGTACGCAATCAACCAACCCTCCAAGGGTTTATCCCACGTCCTAGGCGGGAGGTAACACAACACACAGTCTACCGACACGGTCAGCACGGGATGGGCCTCGCTGCTCGATCACACCGCCGTCGAGTCCGGGACCGACTTCCCCTCCCCTGCCCAACTCGAAGTTATGCGTAAGATCCGCCGAAATCTGTACACGACTTCGAGTTCGGCTAGCCAGTCCTAAGACCGTCCAGCTACTCCTCCGGCTCCGTCAGCCCTTCGCGCTCGTCGCGCTCGGCCCATTCGAGCAGCGGCTCGATCGAGAACACCGCATCGTCTATGCCCGCGTGCAGGTCCCCCAGCTCGGCGAACCTGGCCGGCACCGTGAAGATCGTGAACTCGAGCGGATCGACGTCGGGTATCTCGCCCCAGGAGATCGGTGTCGAGACGGTGGCTTCCTGATTTCCGCGGACCGAGTAGGCGCTGGCGATGGTGTGATCGCGAGCATTCTGGTTGTAGTCCACGAACAGCTTCGTCGGGTCACGGTCCTTGCGCCACCACGTCGTGGTCACCTCCTCCGGCGCGCGACGCTCTACTTCGCGGGCGAAAGCCAGTGCGGCCCTGCGTACATCCTTGACGCCGTACACCGGGTCGATTCGCACGTAGATGTGCAGGCCATGTCCGCCCGAGGTTTTCGGCCATCCAACCGCACCGAGATCGTCGAGCACGTCTTTCACGACACCTGCGACCCGTCGGACGCGGTCGAACGGGCAGTCAGGCATCGGATCGAGGTCGATGCGCCACTCGTCCGGCTTCTCGACGTCGGCCCGTCGGCTGTTCCACGGATGAAACTCCACAGTGGACATCTGCACTGCCCAGGCCACGTGTGCCAACTCGGTGACGCACAGCTCGTCGGCCGTGCGGTTGTAGCGCGGGAACGTGACCCGCACGGTCTCGAGCCACGGCGGCGCGCCGTTGGGCACGCGCTTCTGGTGCACCTTCTCCCCTGCCAGACCCTTGGGGAAGCGATGCATCATGCAGGGGCGCTCCCGAAGGGCGCGCACGATGCCGTCACCGACGCTGAGGTAGTAGTTCACCAGATCGAGCTTGGTTGCCCCACTCTCGGGGAAGTACACCCGATCCGGGTTCGAGATCCGTACGATGCGGTCACCGACCGGTAGTTCGATCGCAGGTGAGCTACTGGCCATGAACCGAGCCTAGGTGACGGCAGGCTTGTCATCCGCACTATTCGGGTACTGCCGAAGGACCATCAGCATCGACACGAGGAGCACCGTTGATCTTCATCACCGCCAAGTTCAAAGTGAAGCCCGAGCATGCCGACAACTGGCCTGAGATCTCACGCGACTTCACCGAAGCCTGCCAGGCCGAGGAAGGCTGCCTGTGGTATTTCTGGTCGCGCACTCTCGACGACCCCACCGAGTACGTCCTGGTGGAGGGTTTCAAGGATCCCGATGCCGGTGCCACACACGTGAACTCGGCGCACTTCAAGCAGGCCCAGAAGGATCTCCCGCAGTACCTGCAGGAGACGCCGAAAATCATCAGCCAGGAGGTCGACGGGACCGACTGGAACGAATTGGGCGAACTCGCAGTCGAATAGCGTCGGAATCGGGTGCATCCGACCGCGCTGAGCGCGGCCGGATGCACCCAATTCTCCTGACCGAGGCCCCTTCCGCACGAAAAAGCCCGACCCCACCGAAGTGGAGTCGGGCTTTTTTCGAGAGAGACGGACTCAGAAGTCCATGCCGCCCATGCCACCGGTCGGGTCGCCCGCGGGCGCTCCGGCCTTCTCTGGCTTGTCGGCGACGACGGCCTCGGTGGTGAGGAACAGAGCCGCGATGGACGCTGCGTTCTGCAGTGCCGAGCGGGTGACCTTGACCGGGTCGTTGATGCCTGCAGCGAGCAGGTCCTCGTACTCGTTGGTCGCGGCATTGAGGCCGTGACCTGCGGGCAGGTTGGAGACCTTGTCCGCGACAACGCCGGGCTCGAGGCCTGCGTTGAATGCGATCTGCTTGAGCGGAGCGGACAGCGCGACGCGAACGATGTTCACGCCGGTTGCCTCGTCACCGTCGAGCTTGAGGTTGTCGAGTGCAGGCGCTGCCTGGAGCAGAGCCACGCCGCCACCGGCGACGATGCCTTCTTCGACGGCTGCCTTGGCGTTTCGCACAGCATCTTCGATACGGTGCTTGCGCTCCTTGAGCTCGACCTCGGTTGCCGCTCCGGCCTTGATGACTGCAACGCCACCGGCCAGCTTGGCCAGGCGCTCCTGCAGCTTCTCACGGTCGTAGTCGGAATCGGAGTTCTCGATCTCGGCGCGGATCTGGCTGACACGACCGGCGATGGCGTCGGAGTCGCCCGAGCCCTCGACGATGGTGGTCTCGTCCTTGGTGATGACGACCTTGCGTGCCTGACCGAGCAACTCGAGTCCGGCGGTCTCCAGGGAGAGGCCGACCTCTTCGCTGATGACCTCGCCACCGGTGAGGATGGCGATGTCGGCGAGCTGCGCCTTGCGACGGTCACCGAATCCGGGAGCCTTGACGGCAACGGACTTGAAGGTGCCACGGATCTTGTTCACCACGAGGGTGGAGAGAGCTTCGCCCTCGACGTCCTCGGCGATGATGACGAGCGGCTTGCCCGACTGGATGACCTTCTCCAGCAGCGGCAGCAGGTCCTTGACCGTGGAGATCTTGGAGCTGACGAGCAGGATGTACGCGTCTTCGAGGACGGCTTCCTGACGCTCTGCATCGGTGGCGAAGTATGCCGAGATGTAGCCCTTGTCGAAGCGCATGCCCTCGGTCAGTTCGAGCTGCAGGCCGAAGGTGTTGGACTCCTCGACCGTGATGACGCCTTCCTTGCCGACCTTGTCCATTGCCTCGGCGATGAGCTCGCCGATGGACGGGTCGCCTGCGGAGATGCCAGCGGTAGCAGCGATCTGCTCCTTGGTGTCGATCTCCTTGGCGGAAGCCAGCAGCGACTCGGTGACGGCTGCAACAGCCTTCTCGATGCCGCGCTTGAGGCCGAGCGGGTTCGCGCCGGCTGCGACGTTGCGCAGGCCTTCACGAACGAGTGCCTGAGCGAGAACGGTAGCGGTGGTGGTGCCGTCGCCTGCGACGTCGTCAGTCTTCTTGGCGACCTCCTTGACGAGCTCGGCACCGATCTTCTCGTAGGGATCTTCGAGCTCGATCTCCTTGGCGATGGAAACACCATCGTTGGTGATCGTGGGAGCTCCCCACTTCTTCTCGAGCACGACGTTGCGACCCTTGGGTCCCAACGTCACCTTTACTGCGTCGGCGAGGGCGTTGAGTCCTCGCTCGAGGCCACGGCGTGCCTCTTCGTCGAACGCGATGATCTTGGCCATTGCGAAGTGATCCTCCGGATTGGGGGTGACACGCAGAACGAAACGTGTGTCGTCTCGCTCATCTGCACTTGCTCGGCCGAGTTCGGTGCCCGCGACGGACGACCAGGGGTGTCGATGATTCCCAGCCTCACCGTCCCGACCTGGCACTCACAAGGCGCGAGTGCCAACTGCATTTCTAGCACTCGCCCATGCCGAGTGCAAGGTCGATCGTGAGTGTTCGCCGAGGGCGCACCCCGCGACCGGATCTAGGCGCCGAGCAGATGCTCACCACCCCAAGTCCGTTTTCACCCACTGTTTACACCCGAACGCTTTGTTTACACCCAACGCCTTTCCTTGCGCGATGGAAGGGAAATACCGTTCGGGACAGGAGCATTGGAGCATCCACTAATTCGGACAATTCACCCTGGACTCACTTAGGCAGCGAGGAATCACATGTCCGATTCGGTCGACACCACCTACGACAACTCGGCGATGGACCACGAGGAGGAGGGCTATCACAAAGGCCTGAAGCCCCGTCAGCTTCAGATGATCGCGATCGGCGGAGCCATCGGTACCGGTCTATTCCTCGGAGCCGGCGCACGACTCGAAAGCGCAGGCCCCGGCCTCTTCCTCGCCTATGCCTTATGCGGGCTCTTCGTCTTCTTCATCCTCCGCGCCCTCGGAGAGTTGGTACTGCATCGTCCGTCGTCGGGATCGTTCGTCTCCTACGCTCGCGAGTTCTTCGGCGAGAAGGCGGCCTTCGTCGCGGGCTGGATGTACTTCCTGAACTGGGCGATGACAGCCATCGTCGACGTCACCGCCATTGCGACGTACATGCACTACTGGGGCTCGTTCGAGGTGATCCCGCAGTGGGTCATCGCACTCATTGCGCTGGTTCTCGTCATGAGCCTCAACCTCATCTCCGTCAGGTGGTTCGGTGAGATGGAGTTCTGGGCGGCGATGATCAAGGTGATCGCGCTCGTGACGTTCCTGATCGTGGGCATAGTCTTCCTCGCCGGACGCATTCCAGTCGGGACCGAGATGCCTGGAATCAGCCTGATCACCGACAACGGCGGGTTGTTCCCGTCGGGTGCGTGGCCGCTGGTCATCGTCATCTCGGGTGTCGTCTTCGCCTATGCAGCCGTCGAGCTCGTCGGTACGGCCGCAGGTGAGACAGAGAACCCTGCCAAGATCATGCCCCGGGCCATCAATTCGGTCATCGCCCGCATCGCACTGTTCTATGTCGGCTCCCTCGTCCTGCTCGCACTGCTCCTCCCCTACACCGCGTACTCGGCGGGCACGTCTCCGTTCGTGACGTTCTTCTCGAGCATCGGCCTCGGCGGCGCAGGCACGATCATGAACATCGTCGTGCTGACAGCCGCGTTGTCGAGCCTCAATGCGGGTCTGTATTCGACGGGTCGAATCCTGCGTTCGATGGCGATGAACGGCAGCGCCCCCGAATTCACCAAGAAGATGACCAAGGGCGGCGTGCCCTTCGGAGGCATTCTGCTGACCTGCTTCATCACACTGTTCGGCGTCGCCCTCAATGCAATCGCGCCGGGTGAGGCATTCGAGATCGTGCTGAACATGTCAGCCCTGGGCATCATCGCGAGCTGGGCAACGATCGTGCTTTGCCAGATCCAGCTCTACCGATGGTCCAAGAAGGGAATCCTCGAACGACCGAAGTTCCGGCTGTTCGGCGCCCCCTACACCAGTTACGCGACGCTGGTGTTCCTGTTCGGTGTCCTCGTGCTGATGGCATTCGACGCACCGATCGGTTCGTGGACCATCGCGACACTCGTCGTCATCATCCCGGCGCTCATCGGCGGCTGGTACCTGGTCCGTGCCAAGGTCCTCGCGGTGGCCGAAGAGCGTCTCGGGTACACCGGCAACTACCCTGTCGTCGCCAACAGGCCACTCGAGGACGACGAATTCAACACCTGACGAGTCCGACGCTAGTGATATCGGCGTAGAACGCCTCGCAGCCCCGCCCCGAAGGGAGACCTCCGGGGCGGGGGTTCGGGAGCGGGGGCGGCAAGCGCACGGGCAACCGCGTCGCTCAGTTCCTTGCACGTCGAATACCGGTCCCCTGGGTCCTTCGCCAACGCTGTCGCGACGACCCCGTTCAGCCCCTTCCTCAGCGTCGTTCGACGCTCGGTCACCACGGGAGGAGATGCGTTGAGGTGAGCATCCGTGATCGCCAGCGCGGTCGACAACGGGTAGGGCGGCTTTCCGGTGAGCAGTTCCACCAGCGTCGCTCCGAGCGCATAGATATCCGTCGCCGCCGTCAGCGTCTCCCCTCTCAGCAACTCGGGGGCGGCGTATCGAATGGACGCCATGACGGTCCCACCAGTCGCGAGCGGCGTCGAATCGTCGAGTAGCCTCGCAATACCCCAGTCGGACAACAGGACCTGCTCGTATCCGTCCGGCCGCGCTTCGGTGCTGATCAGAATATTCGACGGCTTCACATCACGGTGAAGAATGCCGCACGAGTGGGCGTAATCGAGCCCCTTTGCCACTTCGCTGATGATGCGGGCTGCACGGACCGGCTCCAACGCGATCTGTCCCCGCGCCACCAAACGTGCTGCGCTGTAACCCTCGACGTAGTGCATCGACATCCACAACTGGCCTTCGCACTCTCCGTGCGCGTGCACCGACACGATGTTCGGATGGTGCAGCCTCCCCGCGATCTCGGCTTCGCCGACGAACTTGGCTCGAAGCCGTTCGCTCTGCGAGGCTTCACTGTTGAGGATTTTGAGCGTCTCACGGCCCGCAACCAGGTACACCTCGCTCATGCCGCCTACCCCGAGCAGACGCTCGACGGTGTACCCGGCGAAGGAATCACCCGGCACCAGGCGGCCGCGCGTCACGGTAAGACCGGTATACGTGGTTGCCGCACGAAGAAAACAGTAGTGGGAGGACAGTCCGTCAGCGACTCGTGCGATTCACCGGGTTCGCATGCATACGGTAGGTCGGCTACGGTTATCCATGGCACTTGACCATATACAGCGAAAAGTACGAGAACCGAAAGTGGTCGGCCCGGCACGGTCGCCGCACCTCGAACCGAGTGGCCAAGCGTCGGCCGCCGCCCACGATTCGCATACGAAATTGTGAGGACGGAAGCGCCAGTGAGTTCAGAAAAGAAGCCCAACGCAGTCAAGGAAGCGTGGGCTGGCCTTCGTAAGCCAGTTTTCATCCCAGCGTCCATCATCATCTTCGCGATGATCGCGTTCTCCGTCATCTTCGCGAGAACAGCCGAAGGCGCCTTCGAATCGCTCAACGCCGCAATCACCGATGGTGTCGGGTGGTGGTACATCCTCAGCGCAACCGGGTTCGTGGTCTTCGCCATCTACTGCGGCGTGAGTCGTGTCGGCAATATCCGGCTCGGTCGCGACGACGAGAAGCCTGAATTCGGAGTGCTGTCGTGGTTCGCGATGCTGTTCAGCGCAGGCATGGGCATCGGTCTGGTGTTCTACGGCGTTGCCGAGCCTCTGTCGCATTATGTCGTTCCGCCTGAGGCCGGGGGTGTCGCAGGGTCGACCGATCCCGCTGCCAATCAGGCGATGGAGCTGACACTCTTCCACTGGGGTCTGCATGCGTGGGCCATCTACGTCGTCGTCGGACTCGGCCTTGCCTACATGACCTACCGCAAGGGACGTCCGCTCTCCATCCGCTGGCTTCTCGAGCCACTGCTGGGACGTAAGCGGATCGAAGGTCCGATCGGACACGCGATCGACACCATCGCAATTGTCGGTACGTTGTTCGGCGTCGCTACCTCGCTCGGATTCGGCGTCCAGCAGATTTCTGCAGGACTGGAGTACCTCGGGTGGGTCGATACCAACAACTGGTCCACTGTCATTCTCATTGTGTTCGTGACCGGCCTCGCGACGTTCTCCGTTGTGTCCGGTGTCTCCAAGGGACTCAAGTGGCTGTCCAATATCAACATGGGGATGGCTGCAGGCCTTGCGCTGTTCGTCCTGATTCTCGGACCGACGCTGTTTCTCCTGCAGTCCTGGGTTCAGAACCTCGGCGGTTATGCCCAAGCGCTCCCCGAGCTGATGCTGCGCACCTCGCCCTTCTCCGACGACGGCTGGGCCGGTTCTTGGACCATCTTCTACTGGGGATGGTGGATGAGCTGGGCGCCGTTCGTCGGCATGTTCATCGCCCGTATCTCGCGCGGTCGCACCATTCGCGAGTTCGTGTTCGGCGTGCTTCTGGCACCGACCGTCATCGGCTCACTGTGGTTCACCATCTTCGGTGACGCCGGCATTCTCCGGCAGCGCGAACAGGGTGACATGCTCGTCGACGGAGCAGTCGATACCAACACCAGCCTCTTCCAGCTGCTCGACGGGCTCCCGCTGGGGATCATCACCAGCGTGCTGGCCATTCTGGTCATCGTGTTCTTCTTCGTGACGTCGTCGGACTCGGGTTCGCTCGTCATCGACATCCTCTCCACCGGAGGCGATCTCGATACCCCGAAGATCACTCGGATGTATTGGTCGGTTCTCGAAGGCGTCGTCGCAGCGATTCTGCTTCTGATCGGCGGGGCCGGCTCTCTCACTGCCCTGCAGACGATGTCGATCGCGACGGCTGTACCCTTCTCGATCATTCTGGTATTGGCCTGTGTGTCCATGCTCAAGGCGTTCCGCTACGACGTCGCGACGACGCCACGTTACGTACGGGTCACCCAGACCTCGACGGCGACCGATTCCGAAGAACCCGTCGACATTCCGTCGACGACGTCGGGCGAAGCCGTTCGAACCCCCAAACGCTTTCGGGGAGCTGGGATCTCGTCGACGTTCGCAGGCCTGAGTCCGTCACGGGTGGGAGTCCCCGAGTCCAACGAGGGCGACGTTGTGCTCGCGGTGCACGAGGTGCACAGCGAGTCGCTGGAAGTGCATCCGGAGACCGGAGAAGTCGAGTACTCGGCGAGCAGCGGACCTGTGGATCCGCTGGGCGGAGAGGTGTTCGACACCCAGGAGTTCGCGGATTCCCATGAGGGACAAACGCACCCGAACTCGTAGAGGCACCGAGTAAGTAGACGAAGGGGTCCGGCGCATGCCGGGCCCCTTTTCAGGTCTCGGCCAGGTTTGTCTCTGCCCAGATGGACAGTTCATGTAGAGCCGGCAGCAGCGCGCTTCCAGACCGCGTCAACCGATACTCGACGGAGATCGGCGGCCCCTCGTCCACGTTCCGTTCCACGAGGCCGGCACGCGTGAGCTCCCCCAGCCTCTCGGACAGAACCGAATCACTGATGCCTGCCACCGACCGCCGCAGCTGCGAGAAGCCTGTAGGGCCGTTCATGAGCGTCGCGAGGATGATCCCGTTCCATCGTTTGCCCAAGAATTTGAAGGCGCGGGCAAGCGCACCGTCGCACGCGCGCACGTCATGCACTTCACCGCTCGCCATACGCACCATCCTACCGAAGTGCTACTGTCTGACGTGTCACTTCGTTTTTGCTAGCGACTTCAGAAAAGAGCACTGACTGCCATGTTCGTTGCAACCGTGATCGTTTCGATCTTCCTGGCATTCGCGCTCGCGATGTCGGCTGTAGGCAAGCTGACCAAGAGTGATTCCGTCATCCCTGGCATGGAAAAAGTCGGCGTACCCGCTGACAAGATCCCCGTCCTCGCGTACCTCGAAATCGCTGGTGCGATCGGACTCGCGGTCGGCCTCTTCTGGTGGCCTATCGGTGTCGCGGCAGCCATCGGAGTGATTCTGTACTTCGTCGGTGCCGTCATCGCACACCTGCGGGTCAAGGACATTTCCGGCATCGGCCCGGCGGCATTCCTCGCTGTCATCGCAATCGCCGCGCTCGTTCTACGCCTGCTGACCGTCTGACCAGTCGTACTGCATCTGCCGCGCGGTGAGCGTCGCAACCTCGGCGCTCACCAACCGCGCAACCAGATGAAGGGCGAGATCGAGGCCGGCACTGATGCCGGCCGACGTCGCGATGTCACCGTGATCGAGGTACCGAACGTCTTCGCGGACGTCGAGTTGCGGCCACTGGCGTCGGAGATCGTCGATGTCTTCCCAATGCGTCGTCACCGGTCGCGAATCCAGAACCCCAGCCTGGGCAAGCAAGAATGCACCGGTACACACCGATCCAATCAATTCTGTTGTCGTAGAGCGTCTCTCGATCCAGGAGATCACCGGGGCATTCGCCGACACTCCACCGACGACGCCCCCGGGCACCAGGACGACGTCGTAGTGACGCTCGTCCGCGATCGTGGTGTCGACCGCGATTCGCATACCCCCTCGCGCGCGGACAGGGCCCTCGTCGATGCCGACCAGCACGACGTCGAAAGCTGGTTCCCCGCCGCTCTTCGTCGTGACTCGGTTCGCCACCGAGAAGACCTCGAAAGGTCCACAGGCGTCGAGAACCTCGACGTCGTCGAACAGCAGAATCGCCAGCGAGCGCGTCATACCAGAGGATCCTAGCGGCACCAGGTCAGCTGGGAATCGCTCAACTGGAGGAAGTCGACACGATGATCGGCAACATCACGGCCGCCATGACCGCGGCGTTGACGTCCTGGACCGCCTTCCGCACAGCCGCACTTGCCCATTCACCTTCGGCGATCTGCTTGGCCCGTGCCTTCGCCATCTTCTTGTCGACGCCCGGCAGAACCTTGGGCACGGCATCGATTGCCGATACCAGGGAAATCAACGCAGATATCTCTGGCGTCGGGGTCGTACCGTCGATGATGGAGCTACCGATCCACTGACGAGCCCAGTTCTTTCGTGTCGCATCCTGGGCGGGCCAGCTGGTCGTCGGGAAGAGTCCGAGGATCTTGTCGTGCCTCTCGGTGACGAAGCCCTGCTGTGCGAGCCGAAATCCGATTTCTTTGTGCAGGTTCTTCTGCAGCTTCTCGATCGCCTTCTGCGGCTTCATCGGATTCCCCTGGCTACCGATGAGCGCGTGCGCTCGCGCGAGAAGCGGATCCGGTGGCGGTGGGCCGGACACCACCAGTCGGCCGTCCTTGACCTGCTCACCCTTGACGGTGATGCGAACCGAACCGTTCATCGCCAGTTCGAGCACCAGACCACCGGCAAGCACGCGAGGGAATTTGGTGCTGTCGACTATCGGCTTTCCGCTGTTGTCGTCGACAAGAAGCAGGAACACGTCCTCAGCGATAAGGGTCATGTCCCGAGGGTACCCACGACGTAGGGGTAGGAGACCTCGATCATCTGCTCGAGGACACCGACGTCGACATCGGCAAGTGTGTTGATGTACAGACAGCCAGCGCCAGCCTTGTGCTTGCCCAGCGTGTCGAGCAGCGCCTTCGAATCCGGAGCATACGTGAGGCCGTAGACGGCGAGCGACGATTTTCTCGGCGAAAACCCCACCGCCAGTGCATCACCCTCACGGCCGGAAGCGTAGCGGTAGTGATAGGCACCGTAGCCGACCATCGACGGGCCCCACATCACTGCGGGTTGTCCGGTTATGCGTGCGAATGCCTCGTGTAGCGCGAGCCCGTCCGCGCGGCGCACCGGATGTTCGACGGTGTTCAGCCAGGTGAGGGCATCGACGTCGCTCGGCTCGGTCTTGTTCTTGCTCATGTCAGTTCAGGTATCGCTGCCAGTTCGGCGGCACCAGATCCTGCGGCCCCGGAGTGGGTTGATCGAGCGGATGATGCTGCGGCGGAGCAAGATCCGGTCCGTCGTACATCTGCTCGTCGGCGTAGCTGTAGTACCAACTCTCGCCGGGCTCGAAGCTCCGGATGAACTGGTGGCCCGTGCTCTCGGCGTGCTTGCTCGCATGTTGCGACGGCGACGAATCACAGCACCCGATGTGCCCGCACTGCGCACAGCGCCGGAGGTGGAACCACCAGCCCTTGGTGTCGGTACATTCGGAACAGCCCGACCCCGACGGTGGTACCTGGGTATCGATGCCCGGAATCGGCTCGCTCATCAGTCTTCCTTCACTGCAGGTTCGACGGGTAATCGGACGATGAATCTGGTGTTGCCAGGCTCTGATTCGACGTTGAGATCCCCCTGATGCTTCTTGACGACGATCCTCCACGAGATGTCCAAGCCGAGACCTGTTCCTTCACCCACCGGCTTGGTGGTGAAGAACGGCTCGAAGATTCGGGACTCGATCGCGTCGGGCACTCCGGGACCGGTGTCACAGATTTCGATCTGTACCTGCTCGTGATCGAGAACGGTACGCACGGTGAGGGTTCCGACTCCGTCCATCGCCTGAACTGCGTTGTCGATGAGATTGGTCCACACCTGGTTCAACTCGGCTGCGTAGGCGGGGATCGGCGGTACCGCTGGATCGTATTCCTTGACGACGGTGATGTCGTCCCCGATCTTCCGAGCGAGCATCACCAGTGTGCTGTCGAGCAATTCGCGAATGTCGACGGTCTGATAGGGCGCACGGTCCATCTGCGAATACTGTTTCGCAGCTCCCACGAGCGTGGACACCCGCGTCGTCGAATCGGCGATCTCGTTCATCAACAACTCCGTTTCCACGGTGTAGTTGAGCCACCTGATCGCACCTTCGAGAGTCTTGGACTCGTCGACCGTCGCAGCCACCTTCTCGAGCCACGCCACGTCGAGGCCCGCCTGCACGAACGTCGGCGCCAAATCCCAACCACCCGCGATGTCGTGATCGTCGAACCAGTCACCGAGCTCGTCCTCCCGGTCCGACGCCTCGAGCGGCGTCAGCTTAGGTGCCTTCGCGACGAGTTCGACGGCTTCTTCCTGCAGCTCGACGAGCGAGGTGAGAGACGTGGGATCGAGCGAACCGTTCGCGATCATCTTCAGCTTCTGACGCATGTGCGCGACGCGGTCACGCAGCGCCGACGTCGCCCGAACTGCTGCTGCCGCAGGGTTGTTGAGCTCGTGGGTCAGCCCTGCCGACAACGAACCCAACGCCAGCAACCGTTCCCGCTGATCGACGATCTGCTTGGTATTGCGAGCACCGATGAACAAGCCCTCCAACAAGTGGAGTGCCATCGGAAACCACTCTGCGACGATCTCGGCGAAGCAGTCCGCGTCGAGCACGAAGAATCGCGAAGGCTCGGTCACCCGAAGCGAACTCGGATACACCTGCGGGACCCGCTCTCGCAGATACGCCTGCCACGCACCGGCATAGACGCCGCGTTGCGAGGTCCGGCTGATCACCAGATCCTCGCCACCGGACAGCTTGGACAGAACCAGCGAGCCTTCGATCAGCACGTAGAAGCAGGTCGCCGGCTCACCTTCGGCGAACACCGGACCCGGCTCGATGATCTCCACGTGGCCTTGCCTGCACAGTTCCTCGAGCTGATCGTCGCTCAGCTTCTCGAACAGGAAGAGTGTCTTCAGCTCCTCCGGGCTACACGAGAGCTGCGGGTCGGTCATGGGTTGGCCAGGTATCTGTGTACGAGCATCACTGCCATCGCTCCTTCTCCCACCGCCGACGCGACACGTTTCGCCGAATCGGACCGCACGTCTCCCGCCGCGAACACACCGGGAACGCTGGTTTCCAAGTGGTGCGGCAGCCTGTCGCGATCCCACCCCGAAGGACCTCGTCCGTCGACCACGAGATCTGGCCCGGTGACGACGAACCCATGTTCGTCGCGTACGACGAAACCGTCGAGCCACTCGGTTCGGGGTGCCGCACCGATGAACAGAAACAGATATTGCGCGGCTACCGTCTCCTCGGAGTCCGTCGCTCTGTTGTGCAACGTAATCGACTCGAGGTGATCGTCACCGGCGACGCCGACGACCTCGGTACGCGTGCGCACACTGATCCTGGGGTGCTCGTCGATCTGCTTGATCAGGTAATACGACATCGACGCCTCGAGCGACTGCCCCCTGATCAAAATCGTCACCGACTTCGCCCCACGCGCCAGATAGACCGCGGCCTGTCCGGCAGAATTGGCGCCGCCGACAATATAGACGTCCTGTTCCGCGCAGCGCGCAGCTTCGGTCATCGCCGAGCCGTAGAACACGCCTCTGCCGGTGAAGTTCTCGATTCCAGGCGTCGCCAATTGTCGATATGCCACGCCCGTCGACAGGATCACGGTCTGCGCGTCGATACTGCGACCGTCTGCGAATCGGACCGTCCGAGCCGAACCGTTGGCTTCCAGGCCGACGACATCCTGCGTCGTCACCACCTCGGCACCGAACTTGAGTGCTTGTCGACGCGCCCGCTCGGCCAGCTGAGCACCGGAAACGCCGTCGGGAAATCCGAGGTAGTTCTCGATGCGAGAACTCTGGCCGGCCTGACCGCCCGTCGCCGTCCGCTCGATGAGCGTCGTACGAAGTCCTTCCGACGCTCCGTACAGCGCTGCACCCAACCCCGCGGGACCACCGCCGATGACCACGAGGTCGTAGAACTCACCCGACGGAGTCGTCGTCAGCCCGAGGTGTTCGCCGAGCTCGGAATCGGACGGTGCGCACAGCGCCTTGCCCTCGGAGGTGACGACCACGGGACAGTCCGTGTCGTCGACACCCGCGGAGGTCAGCAGGCGAGCGCCTTCCGGTTCGTCGGACATGTACCAGCGATACGGAAGCTGGTTACGAGCGAGAAATTCGCGGACCTCCGAGGACCGAGCCGACCAGCGGTGCCCGACAACCTTGGTTTCCTCGATCGGCCGATGATCCGAGGAACACCACGCGTCGAGTTGGGCGTCGAGCACGGGGTAGAGCTTTTCCTCGGGAGGATCCCATGGCTTGAGGAGGTAGTAGTCGAGGTCGATGACGTTGATGGCGTCGATCGCGGCGTCGGTGTCCGCGTATGCGGTCAGCAGCACGCGTCGCGCCTGGGGGTACAGGTCCATGGCCTGTTCGAGGAATTCCATGCCGTTCATCTGAGGCATGCGGTAGTCGGCGAGCAGGATTGCGACAGGGTGGCCGCGCAGTTTGAGTTCCTTGAGAGCATCGAGTGCTTGAGCACCGGACTCCGCCCGGATGATGCGGTAACTCTCGCCGTAATGACGACGGAGATCACGTGCGACGGATCGAGATACACCCGGATCGTCGTCGACGCTGAGGATTGCAGGCTTCATGACCCTCCCGGTCGGGCTTCTACTTGGTTACAAGTATGCCGCTGCGGGGACGAGCCTGCGAGGGTCTTAGATCTGACCTCTCATGATCATGTCGATTTCGCGGGCCGTCAAGAGCCGCTCGAGCTTCTCACTCGGCCACGTACGTGGGCTTCCGCTCATCCGTGCCGAATCGAGTAGCGGCACCGACGAGCCTGGACGAGAAAAGATCGAATGAAGGTTCACGATCGATCACTCCGAACAAATTCTGGTTGTGGCCTGGTTCCTCGTTCGTTCTATCGACCAGTGTTCGCCTCTCGTTACCGGTTGTGCGTGAGGCGCGCGGGAACGAGTTTCTTCAGTGTCCTCGGTGGGTACAGGCAGGACCACTACTGTGAATCGGGGGCAGAAATGAATACATCGGCATCCGGAGCCGTCGAAAACGTCCAGAACAGTGACCTCTTCGAGAAGGCGGCCCGCGCCGGGCACTTCGTCAGCGGTTTGCTGCATATCCTGATCGGCTACATCGCGATCCGACTCGCATTCGGCCAAGGCGGAAACGCCGACCAGTCCGGCGCGCTCGCCGAACTCGGAAGCAGGCCCGGCGGGTCGATCGCCCTGTGGGTCGCCGTCCTGGCGTTCGTGGCGCTGGCGCTGTGGCGCGTGATGGAAGCAATCGTCGGCAAGAAGTCCGACGAGGACGCGGGCAGCGTGACGGACCGCCTCAAGGCCGCGTCGCTCGCCGTCGTCTACATCGCCTTCGCTTGGTCGACGTACGGCTTCGCGAGCGGATCCGGTGAGTCGAGCGGCCAGCAGAACGCAGGTATGACTGCCCAGCTCATGGAGACCACACTCGGCAAGCTCGTGCTGATCGTCGTGGGCCTCGTCGTCGTCGGAGTAGGCGGCTACCACGTATACAAGGGCGTGTCGAAGAACTTTCTCGACGACCTCGAGGGGTACAGCGGCAAGGCGGTCGAGCGTCTCGGTATCGCAGGCTACGTGGCGAAAGGGATAGCGCTGATCGGCGCCGGTGGCCTCGTGGTCGCCGCGGTGTTCACCTCCGACCCGAGCAAGGCGACGGGTCTCGACGGGGCGATCAAGACATTGGGCTCACAGCCGTTCGGCCAGGCGTTGCTCGTCGCCGCCGGGATAGGGATCGCGCTGTACGGGTTGTACGCGTTCGTGCTCGCGCGCTACGCGAAGATGTGACTCGTTACCAGTAGAGCCGGCTGGAAAAGTGAGCAGGAAGCCACACTTGCGCTGTTATCACGTGGGATCCCACGTTATTTCGGCGCAACTGTGCCACCAGGCTCATTCATCCCCAACTGCGACCGCTATCCACAGGGAATTTCGTTCCCCAGGTCGGTCGCAACGGCAACACTCCCGCCCAGCCGATGCTCATCCGCATGCATCCACATGGCGTCGCGACTCGCGCCGAACTCCTCGCGGCCGGAATACCGAACAGCACCATCACACGCAGGTATCACCGCATCCTTCCAAAGATCTACAGCGCGGAAGAACCCACGCGCATCGCCCGCTGCTATGCCGTGACTCTGTGGCAACCCGGTGCGTTGCTCAGTCACCGCACGGCAGCGTGGCTGTACGGGTGGGTGTCCGAGTCCCCCGGCGTCGAAGCCACCATCCCACCGAAGTCGAGCGCCCCTTCGACTTCGTGGCTGACCGTCTACCGCCGCGAGATACCGGACCGCGAGACCACCGAAGTTCAGTGCTTACCTGTCGTAGGTCGAGAACGCGCGCTGATCGACTGTTGCGCAGTCATGGCCCCGGCGGATGTGTCGCGAATAGTCGACGAACGGCTCGCAGCCGAAATCGATGTCGATCGTTTGCGGGCGTTGATTCGCAACAGTCCACGACGACGAGGCAATGCGCGCGCACTGGACCAGATCGACAAAGCCGCGGTGGGGTTCGCGTCGGAACCAGAGCGGGTGCTCGATCGAACGCTGATCCAGCTCGGATTGAGACTGCAGACGAACGTGTGGGTGGGCAGGTACATCTGCGACTTCGTGGACGAGTTGGCCAAGGTGATCATCGAGGTCGACGGTCGGGCGTACCACAGCGCCCCGGAAGTGTTCACCAGCGATCGCACGCGCCAGAACGAGTTGCAGCTCGACGGGTGGCTGGTACTGAGATTCTCTGCGGTCGACGTGATGGCGCACCCCGAGAAGGTTGCCCGGCAAATTGCCGAGGTGGTACGCCGACGCCGCGCTGCCCGTAGGTAATGGGCACGTCCGTTTCGCCGAAACCCACACCATTTCGGCGCAACTGTTCCACCATGCCTATGAGCCTGGCTAGGCTGTGACGAATTGTGTGTGACGCCTGGTTGCACTCACCGATCTCGGAGGTACGCGTGAGCAAGACCCTGGAAGCCAGCATCGACGTCGACGCCAGCCCGGAACAGGTATGGAAGATCGTGTCGGATCTGAAGCGCATGGGCGAATGGAGTCCACAGTGCAAGAAGATGAAGGTTTTCGGCGGTGATGTTCGCAAAGGAACCACCACGCTCAACGTCAACCGCAAGGGATTCCTCGTATGGCCGACCACTGCGAAGGTGGTCGAGTTCGCCCCCAACAAATCCATCGCGTTCCGGATAGTCGAGAACAAGACGATCTGGTCGTACACCCTCACCCCGAACGGCACCGGGACCACCGTCGTCGAGAAGCGCGAGGCACCGACGGGCACCAGCGCAGTCTCTGGCTTTCTCGTCAGCAAAGTCCTCGGCGGCACAGAGCAGTTCGACGTCGAGCTGATCGACGGAATGAACGAGACCCTCCGTCGGATCAAGTCGGAAAGCGAACTCGCCGCGAAGTGATGTTTGCCGGTTGACCTTTGCGGTAATTCCCCCTCAGCATCATTCGCGGCAAACAAGAGGGGGTACCACATGTTGGGCCTAAGCATCATCGGCTGGATCATCATCGGCGGACTCGCCGGCTGGATCGGCAGCAAAATCATGAAGACCGATGCTCAGATGGGCATCATCCTGAACATCGTCGTCGGAATCATCGGTGGACTGCTCGGCGGCTGGATTCTCAGCTCCTTCCTCGACGTCGAGGGCGGAGGCTGGATCTTCAGCTTCCTGACATGTCTGCTTGGCGCGTGCATCCTTCTGTTCCTCGTCAAGTTGGTCGCGGGTCGCTCGAAAGTCTGACCTAAGCGCGCATCGCAACTGCCGGGGCTTCTCACGTACTGTGTGAAGCCCCGGCAGTGTCCGTTGAGGAACCTGCACGTCGATCAGCACTAGGAGCGAAGTGGCCCGCCGTCCCACCCCGATCGGTCAACCGCCCCGCAGCGGCATTGCGCACGTCGCCGACCTGGTGAAAGAGAGCGTTCCCCCGCTGCATCCAGCTGGATTACCGTTCGTTGCCGGGCCGCTGGCAGTCGCCGCGCTCGGTCGCAGACACAAGTGGATCCGTCGCGCAGGGCTCACCGCCGCTGGCGCGTGCGCAACGTTCTTCCGGCACCCGAGTCGTGTTCCTCCCAATCGGCCCGGTGTCGTGGTGGCACCGGCGGACGGGCTCGTCACGCTTGTCGACACGGCAGTTCCCCCGGCAGAACTCGATCTCGGCACCGACGCCGTACCACGGGTGAGCATTTTCCTGTCCGTTCTCGACGTGCACGTACAGCGTGTGCCCGTCGGCGGCCAGGTCCTCGAAATCGTTCACCGCAAGGGGCAGTTCAAGTCCGCTGACTTGGCCGAGGCCAGCGAAGTGAACGAGCGAAACAGTATGCACATTCGGACACCGTCCGGTCACGACGTCGGCGTCGTACAGATCGCCGGTCTCATCGCTCGACGGATCATCAACAACGCGAAGGTCGGCGACACACTCTCGATCGGCGACACCTACGGGCTGATCCGATTCGGGTCACGCGTAGACACATACTTCCCGGCCGGGACCACACTGCTGGTCGAACGCGGTCAGCGAGCGGTCGGCGCCGAAACGGTGCTCGCCGAGCTACCTCAGTAAAGGGTCTTCAAGGATGATCACCAGACGCGCCCGGCCACCCGCTGCTGTCCGATTGTTGCCCTCGGTAGTCACCATCCTCGCGCTGTGTGCGGGGCTGTCGGCGGTGAAGTTCGCCCTCGAAGGGCAGCTGGGCTTCGCTCTCGCCATGATCGGTGCGGCCGCGATTCTCGACGCGCTCGACGGACGAATCGCTCGACTGCTCGACGCCACCAGCAGGATCGGCGCCGAATTGGATTCGCTGGCCGACGCGATCTCCTTCGGCGTGGCGCCCGCGCTCGTCCTGTACGTGACGCTGTTGGAGGGTTCGAGCACCGGGTGGATCATCGCGCTCGTCTACGCGGTCGCCATGGTGCTGCGCCTCGCTCGGTTCAACACGCTTCTCGAAGAGGACGACACCCCCGGATACGCGAGCGAGTTCTTCACCGGTGTGCCCGCACCGGCGGGGGCTCTGATCGTTCTTACTCCCATCGCCGCGTTTCAGGAATGGGGCGACGGTTGGTGGGCGTCGTTCTACGTGGTGTGCGGGTGGACCGTGTTCACTGCCGCCCTCGCGGTCAGCCGCATCCCGACCCTCGCCTTGAAGACGGTGTCGGTACCGCCACGTATGGCCGCTGCGTTGCTGATCCTCGTCGCACTGGCAGCAGCTGCGTTGATCACCTTCCCGCTGGTGCTGCTGATGGTGCTGGTCGCGATATACCTGGCGCACATACCGTTTGCGGTCCGCTCGCAACGCTGGGTGGCTGCGCGCCCGTACACCTGGGATGCCAAGCCTGCCGAACGACGCGCAGAACGACGCGCGATTCGCCGCGCTCCCGGCAACAACCGACGTTCCGCCGCCCGACTCGGTCTTCGTAGGCCGAAGACCCCGCTGTGACGACGCCGGAGCTGGTCCTGACAGCTCGGTTGAATACCTCCGCGGCCGATGCCAGACGAGGTGTCGTGCGGCTGCATCCCGAAGTGCTTGCCGCACTCGGCATTCGTGAATGGGACGCCATCGCACTCATCGGTGCACGTCGTACAGCCGCGGTTGCCGGACGAGCCCCGTCGGACACGCCTCAGGGAACGGCGTTGCTCGACGATGTCACTCTGTCCAACGCAGGAATCAAGGAAAACGGCTCGATCGCGATCGCGCCGGTGACGGTGTACGGCGCAAAATCGGTGCGCCTGGCAGGCTCGACGCTTGCAGCCGGGTCGATTTCCGACAGCACGTTGCGTCAGGCGTTGCTCGGAAAGGTTCTGACCGTCGGCGACACCGTCTCGCTCCTGCCCCGCGATCTCGGCCCCGGAACGAGCACCAGCGCTGCTACGCAAGCACTGTCACGTACCTTCGGAGTTGCCTGGACCACCGAACTTCTGACGGTATCGTCGACGGACCCGACCGATGGGCCGGTCAGCGTGCAACCCAACTCGGCAGTGAGCTGGGGCGAAGCAGGGTCGCACCAGCTCACTGTCGAGCCCGTCCGCACGGTGACGACCGCGGTGCCCGTCACCGAGTTGGTGGGGGTGACCGCGCAGCAGGCGAAGCTGTCCGAGTGGCTACGGCTTGCGCTCGACGAGGCCGAACTCCTCGCGAAGCTCGGCGCGTCGCCACACCTCGGTGTGTTGGTCACCGGCCCCGCCGGTGTCGGGAAGGCGACGCTTGCGCGCGCTGTTCTGGCCGGCCGACCCGTCGTCGAACTGGACGGCCCCTCGATCGGCGCACTCGACGCTCCCGCGCGAGTGGACGCCATCTCCGCTGCCGTCGACAGCCTCTCCGGGGGTGGAGTTCTGCTGATCACCGACATCGACGCACTGCTCCCGGCGACAACGGAACCGGCGTCGACGCTCGTCCTGGATCAGCTCAGGCGCGCGGTCGACACCTCCGGGATTGCTTTCGTCGCCACTACTGCACACCCCGAAGCCACCGATGCGAGGCTTCGTGCTCAGGACCTCTGCGATCGCGAACTCACACTGTCTCTACCGGACGGCGCAGGCCGGACCGCGCTGCTCGATCATCTCCTCCGCACATCGCCCACTGACAGCCTGACGCTCGGCGAGATCGGCTCACGGACACCAGGTTTCGTCGTAGCCGACCTGGCCGCACTCGTCCGAGAAGCTGCGCTGCGGGCAGCATCCCGAGCGAGCTCGGATAGTTCGGATCCACGAATCACTCAACAGGACCTTCTCGGCGCACTCGAGGTCATTCGTCCGCTGTCCCGTTCGGGAGCAGAGGAATTGGCCATCGGGAGTATCACTCTCGACGACGTCGGCGACATGGTCGAAACCAAACAGGCACTCACCGAGGCAGTCCTCTGGCCGCTGCAGCATCCGGACTCGTTCTCGCGCCTAGGGATCGAGCCTCCCCGCGGTGTACTCCTCTACGGTCCACCCGGATGCGGAAAGACCTTCCTCGTCCGTGCGCTTGCCAGCTCAGGCCAGCTGAGCGTCCACGCGGTCAAGGGCGCCGAACTGATGGACAAGTGGGTCGGCTCCTCGGAAAAGGCTGTGCGCGAACTATTTCAACGCGCCCGCGACTCGGCACCGTCACTGATCTTCCTCGACGAGGTCGACGCGCTCGCGCCGCGACGCGGACAGAGTTCGGACTCCGGCGTCGGAGATCGGGTCGTTGCGGCGTTGCTGACCGAGCTGGACGGTGTCGAACCGTTGCGTGATGTCGTCGTTCTCGGCGCCACCAACCGGCCCGACCTCATCGATCCGGCGCTGCTCAGACCCGGACGTCTCGAACGCCTGGTCTTCGTGCCACCGCCGGATGCCGACGCACGCAAGGACATTCTTCGGGCGTCGGGCAAGTCGATTCCGCTTGCGGACGACGTCGATCTGGATTCGCTCGCCGAAGGGCTCGACGGGTACTCCGCAGCGGATTGCTCGGCCCTACTGCGTGAGGCCGCACTGACTGCGATGCGTCGGTCCATGGAGGCCACCGACGTCACCGCCGCCGATGTCGAGTTCGCGCGCCGTACTGTCCGTCCGTCGCTCGATCCCGAGCAGGTCGAACATTTGAAGGCCTACAGCGCTACGCGCTAGTGGCACGGTTAAGCGCACCCTGGTGCACTTAACCGTGCCACTAGCGGCGGAGCCGCCTACTTCCAGCGAGCAAGCAGCGTGGCTGCTTCCCCAGCGAGCGCGCCCTGGAACAGCGGCCCGAAGCTGATGCGGCCCACTCCCAGCGACGCGAAGTGCGCCAGATCGCCGTCGACGGGGTTGGCAATCGCATTGATGGGCAACGGGAGCTCCTCGGCGAGACGCGTGTAGTCCGCATCGTTGTGGAAGCCGACGGGGTAGAGCGAGTCGGCTCCTGCGTCGGCCGCAAGCTTCATGCGTGCGATTGCGCGGTCGACGCGGTCGCTCTCGTCGCCGACCTGCTTGACGAACAGGTCGGTCCGCGCATTGATGACCACGTGCACGTCGGTCGCGTCGGATGCTGCACGCAGCGCGCCGACGAAATCGGCGTGCTCCTGCGCCTCACGGAGCCGGCCACCTTCGCTGTGGACCGTGTCCTCGATGTTGAGACCGACAGCGCCCGCCGAAATCAAGCCCTCGATGAGCCGCTCGGGATCTTCGCCGTAGCCCGACTCGATGTCCACGGACAGCGGAACGTCGACGGCGGAGCTGATCTGCGAGATACGAGCCAGCAGTTCGTCGAAAGTGATGCCCTCGTTGTCCGGCTTTCCGATCGAATCGGAGACAGGGTGGCTACCCACGGTGAGCGCAGCGAAGCCTGCCGAGACAGCAAGGTTGGCCGACCACGCGTCCCACACGGTGGGGAGCACGACGGGGGTACCCGGCTTGTGCAGTTCGAGGAGGGTTGTGGCCTTCTGGGACAAGCTCGTCATTGAGGTTCCTTAGCGGTCGAATGCGGAGAACGTACGTTCTCCGCATTCCAACCTACCTGAGCCGCGCGCTACCTTCAATCGATCAGATCGAGTTCCTTCATCCGATCGAAAACCATCAACGACCCCGGAGCGACGAACGGCATCGCCGCATACTCGTCGCGCGTGAAGAAGCGAATCTCGGCGATCTCACTGGTAGGCGTAGGTTCCGACGTCAAATTCGCAAGAAAGCAATGAAGCTCCAGCGGAGTTCCCGACGGATGACCCCACGCCTCGGACTCGAACATTCCGAGGAACTGAACACCGACCACATCGGCATCGAGTTCCTCGCGAATCTCCCGATGCAATGCCTCCTCGGGGGTCTCGCCAGGGTCGATCTTGCCGCCCGCCATATAGAACGCCGCTTTCCCGACCGAGCGGGCCTGAAGCATCCGACGGTCCCGGACGAACGCCAAACCCGCAGTGCGAATCTGGTTCTTCCCGTTCATTCCGTAATTCCACTCACGCCCCAAATTTATCGCGGAATCAGCGGTTTCTCCCCGCGCACCTTCATCTGCTGAACCGCCCACGTGTTGCCGTCGGGATCGGCGAAGCCGAAGAGAGTCCCCCCGTCCCGTTCGTCGAACACAGTGATCTCCTCGCACTCCACTCCTCGGCCTACCAACTCCTCGCGCGCGGCATAGGCGTCGGCGACCACGAGCTGCAGCCCCTTGAGCGAACCGGGCGTCATCTGTTGCTGCGCCGGCAGCGTGCCGACGACGATGGAACAACCCGATCCGCGAGGAGTCAGCTGCGCGACTGTCATGAACTCGTTGACGGTCTTGTGGTCGAGGTCGAATCCGATACGGTCGCGATAGAACTCGATGGACCTGTCCAGATCCGTGACCGGGACCATCACTACTTCCAGCGTCCAGTCCATGCCCTCAGCCCTTCAAGATGACGTCGAGTCGCTCGTACCCCTCGGACACACCCTTTTCCATTCCGCTCTGCGCCATGCCGTCCCGCGACTCGAGCGACGGATATGCACTGTGTATGTCCAGCCGAGTGCGGCCGTCACCGAGGTCGACGAATGTCAGCGCCTCGATACTCACGACGTCCGGGTACCCCTCGAACTCGAAAGTCTGGATCGCGAACTCGTTTTCGCGCACCACATGGAAAACACCGTTGAAGGCGTAGCGGTTTCCCTCTGGATCGATGTGCACGTACCTGTATCTGCCACCGGTACTGAAGTCGTAGCTCTCGATCTCCATGTCGTAGCCGTTGGGGCCGAGCCACTGCTTGACGAGCTCGGGTTCCTTGTGGGCGCGAAACAAGGCGTCGACGGGTGCGTCGAACTCACGAGAGATGGCAATGAACGGCATCCCGTCGGGGAGGCTGATCGTAAGAGGATTACTCATCGTTTTCGCTCCTTCGTTGTGGACAGCAGTGCGTCGAGCTTCCTGAACTGCTGTTCGTGGATGATGCGATACCTGTCGATCCACTCGGTCAGCTCCTCGAGCCGCGCGGAATCGAGATGGACCGGCCGACGCTGAGCGTCGCGTGACCTCGTCACCAAGCCCGCGTTCTCGAGGACCTGAATGTGACGTGAAATGGCTTGCTTGCTGATCTCGAACGGTTCGGCGAGGTCGTTCACCGTGCGCGGGCCGCGACTGAGACGAGCGACGAGTGCCCGACGAACTGGATCGGCGAGTGCCATGAAGCCTTCGTCGAGCCGGTCACTGTTCGACTCCGACTCCCGCATAGTCAACTATCTCCTTTATCAACCATTTCGTTGATTACGATAGACCGCCGAGTCGCACCCGTCAACGGCAGCCGTGCCCGATTCACGCCGAATGCGGGGCATCCACCACGCAAAGTAGGATGGACACAACTTATACTCGCCGGCCGAGCACACGGCCCGTGAGCATACCTACCGTTTTGTTCGACTACTCAACGCCGCCCAACGACCACCGTGGCAGTCCGCAAGGACTGCCACGACCCAGAGACGACGGAGTACTTTTGCTCGCTATCCTGATTGCGCACCTGGCCGCGGCCTTGTGCGCACCACTTTTGGTCCGCTGGTGGGGCCGCAACGCTTTCTTTCCACTCGCTCTAGTTCCGCTTGTCAGTCTCGTCTGGGTGTTCGCGAACTGGAACACCGAGCAGACAGTCGACATCGAGTGGGTCCCCGGCCTGTCGATGAACTTCGACATGCGGTTCGATTCGCTCGCCGCGATCATGTCGCTGCTCGTCCTCGGAATCGGCGCGCTGATCCTGGTCTACTGCGCACGATACTTCGAGGACGACGAGCCACGGCTCGGCATCTTCGCCGCCGAGATGGTGGCGTTCTCGGGCGCAATGTTCGGCCTCATCACCAGTGACAACATGCTGGTGCTGTACATCTTCTGGGAGATCACGACAGTCCTGTCCTTCCTCCTCGTCGGCCACTACGCGGAACGCGCCTCCTCCCGCCGCGCCGCTACGCAGGCGCTTCTCGTCACAACAGCCGGCGGCTTGGCGATGCTGGTCGGCATCATCATCCTCGGTCAGGTGGCAGGCAGCTACAACCTGTCCGACGTCATTGCCGACGCCCCGTCGGGCTGGCTTCCCGGCGTCGCGATAGTGCTGATCCTCATCGGCGCGCTGTCGAAGTCCGCGATCATCCCCCTGCACTTCTGGCTCCCTGGCGCCATGGCCGCACCGACTCCGGTCAGCGGCTACCTGCACGCGGCGGCGATGGTGAAGGCCGGCATCTACCTGGTCGCAAGGTTGGCGCCTGGGTTCGCCGACTCCGGCCCATGGCGAGCCACGATCATCACCCTCGGCCTGCTGTCGATGATCGTCGCCGGCTGGCGCGCACTACGCGCGTTCGACCTGAAGCTGATCCTTGCATTCGGCACCGTCAGCCAGCTCGGCTTCCTGATGGTCCTCGTGGGAATCGGCACGGAGAAGGCCATGCTCGCGGGGCTGACGATGATCATCGCCCACGCGATGTTCAAAGCTGCGCTCTTCATGGTGGTCGGCATCATCGACCATACGACGGGCACCCGTGACATTCGCAAGCTTGCCCACCTCGGCAAGAAAGCGCCGATACTCGCAGGCGTCGCCGCATTGGCCGCGGCAAGTATGGCGGGCCTACCTCCCTTCCTCGGGTTCGTCGGAAAGGAGACCGCGCTGTCCGCGGTGATCGGCACCCCGGCCCTGAACCCGACTGTCAGTGCTGTAGTCGTCACGGGAATGGTGCTCGGTTCGATTCTGACGGTCACGTACAGCATCCGTTTCGTGTGGGGCGCGTTCGGACGCAAGCAGCTCAAGCGTCCGAGCCCAGCAGTCAAGAGCATGCACGCGCCGGCGGCGCTCTTCATCGCTGCTCCCGCGTTTCTCGCTGTACTGGGCGCGGTGGCGGGGGTCTTCTCGCCCGTCGTCGACAAGATCGTCAGCCCGTACGCGCGCACGGTGGATTCGTACGGGCAGTCGCCGTACCACCTCTCGCTGTGGCACGGCTTCAACCTCCCGCTCGGTCTGACGGTCATCGTCGTCACCGGTGGTGTTGCCCTGTTCGTCGCGCACCGGATGGTCAACCGACTCAAGTTCGAGCACCCGGCACTCGGCAACGCCGACCGTGTCTACGACGCGGTCCTCAGAGGTATGGACACCATCTCCATTCGGCTCACCGGCACGACACAGCGCGGTTCACTACCGTTGACCCAGGGAACGATCCTGTTGACGCTGGTGCTGCTGCCGATGGCAGTGCTCGCGGTCGGATTCGAGCCGGGTCTGGACTTCGTCCTGTTCGATACCCCGCTCCAGATCGTGATCTCGCTCGTCATGATCTCCGGCGCCCTCGGTGCCACCGTCATGCGCAACCGTCTCGCCAGCGTCATTCTCGTCGGATTGACGGGGTACGGCTGCGGCGTCATCTTCGCGGTACACGGCGCACCCGACCTGGCGCTCACTCAGTTCCTCGTCGAAACCCTGACCCTCGTCGTCTTCGTGCTGGTCCTGCGGAAGCTGCCCGCCGAGGTCGACGACCGAGGGTCCGCCGGATCACGACTCCCCCGCGCCGCATTGGCAGTCGCCGTCGGCGCGACGATCACAATTCTCGGCGCGTACGCAATGAACGCCCGCAACAGCGTCCCGATCTCGCTCCAACTACCCGACGCCGCCTACCTGCTGGGCGACGGAAGGAACATCGTCAACGTTCTACTCGTCGATATCCGTGCATGGGACACCATGGGCGAGATCTCGGTTCTGCTCGTGGCAGCGACCGGCGTCGCGAGCCTCGTGTTCCGGAACCGCCGGTTCGGCAGCGCTCCGCGGGTCGCCGACGCCCCCAACACCGGCAACGACCACGGCGCCGGATCGGACACGACGTGGCTGCTCGGCGGCGACCTCATCGATCCGCGGCACCGCTCGCTCGTTCTCGAAGTCACCACCCGGCTGATCTTTCCGACCATCATGGTGCTGTCGGTGTACTTCTTCTTCTCCGGACACAATGCGCCCGGCGGCGGATTCGCCGGTGGCCTGACGGCCGGGCTCGCACTCGTGCTGCGGTATCTGGCCGGTGGTCGGTACGAACTCGGCGAGACAGTCCCGATCGACGCAGGCAAGATCCTCGGACTCGGACTGGTGCTCGCGGTCGGCACCGCGATCGCCTCGATGTTCCTCGGAGCCCCCGCGTTGTCCTCGGCGACATTCGAAGTGACACTGCCCCTTCTCGGTGACATCAAACTCGTCACCGCACTGTTCTTCGATCTCGGTGTCTATCTCATCGTGGTCGGTCTCGTCCTCGACGTTCTCCGAAGCCTCGGCGCCCGTCTCGATACACAGGTGGAAATGCAGCGCCAGGAGAACGTCCGATGACCGCGAATCTCGGAATGCTGATCGTGGCCGGGGCTCTCGCCGCGTGCGGCGTCTACCTCCTACTCGAGCGTTCCATAACCAAGATGCTGTTGGGCCTGCTGCTGTTCGGCAACGGCGTCAACATCCTGATCCTCACCGCCGGCGGACCTCCGGGGAACCCACCGATCGTCGGCAGGAACACCTCCATCCACGAGTCCATGGCAGATCCCTTGGCGCAGGCGGTAATTCTCACCGCCATCGTCATCACCATGGGTATCGCGGCGTTCGTACTCGCGCTGGCGTACCGCTCGTTCACGCTCAACACCAAGGACGACGTCGAGAACGACCCGGAGGACACGAAGGTCTCCAAGCGTCGATCCATGGCCGAGGCCCCCGACCGCGACCGCTCGGACGACCCGGTCACCGGCGAGCCGAGCTTCGGCGGCGACGCGTTCGACTCTCGCGGCAACCCCATCCCGATCGAGGAATTGAAGAACATCGAAGATCTCGAATGCTACGAGGATCTGCACGAAGGAGACTTCGACGATGACGACGAGGAACCCGAGATGCGCGGTCTCGACGGCATCGACAGTGCGCTGAAAGACACCAGCGCAAGAGAAGACAACACCGGCTCGAAGGGAGACGAAAAATGACCGTCTCCACAGGCGCAATCGACGTCCTCACGCCGCTACCGGTTCTGATCCCACTGTTCGCGGCAGCTCTCACGCTCGTCGCGGGTCGGCGTCCTCGGGTTCAGCGATTCATTACCGTCGTGGCACTCGTTGCCGTCGTTGCGGTGTCCGGAGCCCTGCTCTACCTGGCAGATCGCGACGGCACGTCCGCGCTGCAGGTCGGCGGATGGGACTCCCCCATCGGAATCTCACTCGTCGTGGATCGACTCGCTGCGATGATGCTGGTCATCAGCTCGATCGTGCTGCTCGCCGTCATGATCTACTCGATCGGGCAGGGCATTCGCGACGGCAGTGAGAACCAGCCTGTGTCCATCTTCTTGCCCACCTATCTCGCACTGACCGCGGGCATCTGCAACGCGTTTCTCGCCGGCGACCTGTTCAATCTGTTCGTCGGCTTCGAAGTACTGCTCGCGGCATCGTTCGTTCTGCTCACCCTCGGTGCCAGCGCGGACCGAGTGCGCGCAGGTGTCTCGTACGTCATGGTGTCGATGGTGTCCTCGCTGATCTTCTTGGTCGGCATCGCCCTGGTATACGGCGCCACCCGGACGCTGAACCTGGCGCACATCGCGGTGCGGATGGACGACATCCCGTCGGGTACGAGAACCGCGATCTTCGCCGTCCTGCTGGTTGCGTTCGGCATCAAAGCTGCGGTGTTCCCTCTGTCGACGTGGCTGCCCGACTCCTACCCGACCGCACCGGCACCTGTCACCGCGGTATTCGCCGGGTTGCTGACGAAAGTCGGTGTGTACGCCATCATTCGCGCGCACACTCTGCTGTTCCCCGACGGATCACTCGACAACGTTCTGATGGTGTGCGGGCTGCTCACGATGCTCGTCGGCATCTTCGGTTCCATCGCACAGAGCGACATCAAACGACTCTTGTCGTTCACCCTCGTCAGCCACATCGGCTACATGGTGTTCGGCGTCGCACTGTCGACGCAGTCGGGATTGTCCGGCGCCATCTATTACGTAGCGCACCACATCATCGTGCAGACGACGCTCTTCCTCGTTGTGGGTCTGATCGAGCGTCAGGCAGGATCATCGTCACTGCGGCGACTCGGTGGCCTCGCTGCCGCAAGTCCCGTGGTCGCCATCCTGTTCCTGGTCCCTGCACTGAATCTCGGTGGTATTCCGCCGTTCTCCGGATTCATCGGCAAGGTTGCTCTTCTGCAGGCCGGTAGTGCACAGGGCAGCGTGTTGGCGTGGATTCTCGTTGCAGGCGGAACTGTCACCAGCCTCCTGACGCTGTACGTCGTAGCCCGCGTCTGGACCAAGGCATTCTGGCGGGCTCGCGCCGACGCACCCGAGGGCGACCTGGCGGACAACAGCCCTTCTGCTCTCATCGACGATTCCAGCGACATCCAGCTCGCCGACCGCGAGGACGTCGGCCGCATTCCGGCCTTCATGCTCATCCCGACCGCAGGGCTCGTTATCGTAGGACTGGCGCTGACGGTATTCGCTGGTCGGATCATCGACATCAGCGACCGGGCAGCTGTCGACCTGCGTGACCGGTCGGTCTACATCGACGCGGTCCGAGGCGCGGAGTTCGTCGGGGACCGGTTGACAGACCGGATCGCCGGAGAAGAGGCAGGACGATGAAAATTCTGAATCGCTTTCTGCTGCTTCGTCTCTGGACGCTCGCCTGGTTGACCGCCGTGTGGGTGCTGTTGTGGGGCAACGTCAGTGTCGCCAATGTGCTGGGCGGAATCGTCGTCGGGCTCGGCATCATGGTGTTGCTACCGCTTCCGAAGGTGCCGGTCGAGGGCCGGGTCCACCTGTTGTCGCTGATCAAACTCCTCGGCGTATTCCTGTACTACGCAGCCGAATCCAGCCTCAGTGTGGCGTGGCTGGCAATCAGACCGAAGGCACCGCCTGTAACAGGCGTCCTGCGGTGCCGCCTCGCGATCAAATCCGACTTGGTGCTGACCCTGTGCGTCGACGCATTGAATCTGATCCCCGGCACGATGGTCCTCGAGATCGATCAGACTCGCAGACTGGTCTACGTGCACGTCCTCGACATGGGCACCCAAAAGTCGGTCGATTCCTTCTACCGTTCGGTGCGAAGACTGGAGAAACTCTTCATCGCAGCCTTCGAGCGGGACTCCGACTGGAAGCCGAGCCCCTTGCACTTCCAGGAGTACGAGCGGTACCACGGAGTTGTCGGCGACGAGTCGACGCCGCTCGACAAGCGCCGCGACGACAAGAAGATCGACGACGAACGAAAGGGGGACTGGACGTGACGATCGTTCTCGCGATTTCCGGAATCCTGCTCATCGGTGCCGCGATCATAACCGCATACCGATTGCTCGACGGACCGACCACGCTGGATCGACTCGTGGCGATGGACACCATCCTCGCGGTCTCGATGTGCGGCCTGGCCGTGTGGTCTGTCTACAGCCTCGACACCACGATCGTGCCCGCCATCGTCGCGCTGTCGCTGGTGAGTTTCGTCGGTTCGGTCAGCGTCGCACGATTCAGAGTGAGGGACGAATGAACGCAATTCTCGAAGTTGTCTCGGCGATCCTGATTCTGCTGGGAGCGATTCTGGCGTTCACTGCAGCAGTCGGCATCGTCCGATTCCCCGACACGCTCTCCCGGATGCACGCCGCAACGAAACCTCAGGTGGTCGGTCTCTTCCTGGTGCTCGTCGGCGCAATAATTCAGCTGCGCGGCAACGTCGACATCTGGATGCTGGTGTTGGTCGGGGTCTTCACCATTGTCACGGCACCGGTCATCGCACATACCGTCGGACGCGTCGCCTATCGGGAACAACGTGGCCGAGACGGTCTGCTCATCATCAACGAGATGGAGCCCGACGAGCAGAACTGAATGTCTCCTCGCCCGCCCGTCCACCCCAGATCGCGAGCGCGGACCCGGGGGCAGCGAAGAACGTTGCGTAGAACATCCCGACGACCGATCCCATCAGCACAACGATCGCGGGGCCGAACAGTTCGGGGTAGGTCCCGATCGGCACCGCCAGGTACCGGTAGCTCAGCAGCAATGTGAGCATGACCGTGGATCCGTAGGCGACCAGCCTGATCCGTCCGCGGTCCCAGCCACGCTCGGGATCGCGGAGGATCGACTCGAGCGTCAGACACAGCACTACCCCCGCGACCAGATCGACGCCGTAGTGATAGCCGAAACCCAATGTCGCCGCCAGCGTGCACACGAGCCACGCGGTTCCGCCCCACTGCATCCACCACGGACCTCGCCGGGAGTGGATGAACAGACTGAGCGCCCATGCCGTATGCAGGCTGGGCATGCAGTTGCGCGGGGTTTCCCCGTCAAAGCCGATTTCCGACGGCGACGTGTCGAACGGCACCACCGTCGGCCAGAGATTTGCGATCTGAAAACCGTCGCCCGCGGGACCGAACGCGAACATGGGTCCGACGACCGGAAACAGGATGTAGAAGATCGGGCCGACCAGCCCGATCAACAGAAATGTCCGTACCAGGTGGTGCGTGGGCCACGGGCGACCGGAGGCGACGCCACGCAGTTGATAGATGGCGATGGCGATGGCGGCGACCGGCAGCTGGATGTAGACCCAATGCAACACCGCGTACGCGCCTGGTCCGAGAATC